>NZ_SSOF01000063.1:0-210179 GCF_029873115.1 Pseudomonas sp. BN606
GGCGAGCCGCTGGTGCGCCAGGACCTGGAAGAGTTGATCCACGCCGCGCGGGAGCTGGGCTACTACACCAACCTGATCACCTCCGGCATCGGCCTCACTGAGGCGCGCATTGCCGCCTTCAAGGACGCCGGGCTGGACCATATCCAGGTCAGCTTCCAGGCCGCCGACGAGGAGGTGAACAACCTCTTGGCCGGCTCGCGCAAGGCCTTTACGCAGAAGCTGGCGATGGCCCGCGCGGTGAAGGCGCAGGGCTACCCGATGGTGCTGAACTTCGTCACCCACCGGCACAACATCGACAGCATCGAGCGGATCATCGAACTGTGCCTGGAGCTGGAGGCGGACTTCGTCGAACTCGCCACCTGCCAGTTCTACGGCTGGGCCGAGCTGAACCGCGCCGGGTTGCTGCCGACCCGCGCCCAGCTGGAACGGGCCGAGCGCATCACCAACG
Organism: Pseudomonas sp. BN606; assembly: GCF_029873115.1. Classification (NCBI taxonomy): domain Bacteria; kingdom Pseudomonadati; phylum Pseudomonadota; class Gammaproteobacteria; order Pseudomonadales; family Pseudomonadaceae; genus Pseudomonas; species Pseudomonas sp. BN606. The sequence goes on from NZ_SSOF01000063.1 coordinate 449, forward strand.
AATACCGGGACAAGCTCGCCGCCGAGAAGCATCCGTGCAAGCTGATCTTCGTCACCCCGGACTACTACGAGGAACGCCCCAAGGCCTGCATGAACGGCTGGGGCAGCCTGTTCCTCGACATCACCCCGGATGGCACCGCGCTGCCGTGCCACAGCGCCCGCCAGTTGCCGGTGCAGTTCCCGAATGTGCGCGAGCACTCGCTGCGGCATATCTGGTACGAGTCCTTCGGTTTCAACCGTTTCCGTGGCTACGACTGGATGCCCGAGCCGTGCCGCTCCTGCGACGAGAAGGAAAAGGACTTCGGCGGTTGCCGCTGCCAGGCCTTCCTGCTCACCGGCGACGCCAGCAACGCCGACCCGGTCTGCGCCAAGTCGGCACACCACGGCCAGATACTGGCGGCCCGGGAAGAAGCGGAGCATGCTCCTCGCACCCTGGAGCAACTGACCTATCGCAATGAGCGCACCTCCAAGATCATCTGCCGCGGCTGAGATTCGCCCCTTTGGTTTTTGGGACAGCGACTGGAGCGCTGAGAACGCGGTAGCGGCAAGCCGCGATTTCGCCGAACTGCGCTGTGGCGTGGCCGGCCTGTTCTGGAGCCTGTTCGACCCCGCCGATGGCCGCACTACCCTGTGGCGCTGGCAGGGTGGGACAGCACGTTGCCTGACGCCAGACGGCTTCTCCCTGCGTAGCCGGGTTTATGAGTACGGCGGCGGTGCGTTTTGCCTGTTCGACGAGGGCGTTGCATTCGTCAACGAATCCGACCAGCAGCTCTATTTCCAGTCATTGTCTGCTCTGCCGCGCGGCTTGACTGTCGATCCCCGGCGCCGCTACGGCGACCTCCAGCCATCAGGCCATTCAGTGCTGGCGGTGGAGGAAGAGCAGGGGACGCATCGCCTGGTGGAGATCAGCCTGGCAGGCTCGCGTCAGGTATTGGCCGAGGGCGCTGATTTTTACGCTGCCCCGCGCATCAGCCCGGACGGCCAGTCCCTCGCGTGGATCGAGTGGAGTCGCCCAGCGCAACCCTGGACGGAAACGCGGCTTTGCCTGCGCCGCCGCCAGGACAATGGTTGGGGCATGGTTGAAACGCTCGCTGGGGGGGAAGGCGGTGAGTCCCTGCAGCAGCCACGCTTCGATGACGAAGGCCGTCTCTACTGCCTGAGTGACCGTAATGGCTGGTGGCAGCCGTGGCGGCTCGACGCCCACGGCTTCCGGGCAATGCCCGCGGTGTTGGCGGACCATGCGCCGGCACCATGGCAGCTGGGCGCCTGCAGCTATTTGCCAGATGTTGGGTTGCGGAGCTGGCTGGTCGATGGGCAGGGTTATCTGGCCGCCGGCGATGGCCTGCCATTGGTGCCCGACTACAGCCGTTTCCGTCAGTTGGCGGCGGATGACAGGCACTACTACTGCATCGCCGCCGGGTCTCAGAGCGCCAGTGCCGTGTTGGCTATCGACCGCGCAAGTGGTTCGCGGCAGGTCCTGGCTGGCGGAGGTTCGGGATTGCCGGCCGCGGGTATTTCCCGCCCGCAGCCGCTGCGGTTTGCCGCAGCGGCGGGGGAGTGGGCCCATGCATTCTTCTATCCGCCGTGCAACGAGCACTTCCAACCTCCAGGAGGTCAGCTCCCGCCGTTGCTGGTGTTCTGCCACGGCGGGCCCACTTCCGCCTGCCAGCCGGTGCTCGATCCGCGCATCCAGTTCTGGACCCAGCGTGGTTTTGCCGTGGCAGACCTGGATTACCGCGGCAGCAGCGGCTATGGCCGCGCCTACCGGCAGCGCCTGGCAAATGGCTGGGGCGAGCTGGATGTCGATGACGCGAAGGCGCTGCTGGCCCATCTTTCCAGCCAGGGGCTGGTGGATCGCGACAGGGCTTTCATTCGGGGCTCCAGCGCTGGTGGCTTCACCACGCTGCTGGCATTGGTCGGAGAAACACCTTTCCGAGGCGGCGCCAGCTACTACGGTGTGAGCGACCCACTGGTATTGCGCCAGAAGACTCACAAGTTCGAGGCCGATTACCTGGATTGGCTGATCGGCGATCCTGAACAGGACGCTGAGCGCTACCGGCAGCGTACGCCGGTGCTACGGGCGGGCGAGATCGGTGCGCCAGTAATCTTCTTCCAGGGCGGACAGGACGCGGTGGTGGTTCCGGAGCAGACCGCCAGCATGGTCGCGGCGCTGCAAGCGGCCGGACGGCAGGTGGAGTGCCATGTCTATCCCGAAGAGCGTCACGGCTTTCGAAAGGCCGCCAACCTGTCCCACGCGCTGGAGGCGGAGCTGGGGTTCTATCTGCGGCTACTGAATGCTTGAGAGACGGCAACCTTGTGGGCGGGATTTCAATCGCCAAGCAGACCGCAGGTCTGCCCAACGAGCCTCCTGGGGCCACTTCATTGCCCTTGGTGAATGAATTCGCCTACACACCGGTAAGATCCCACCTCCGGCAGTATGGGGAAGCCATCCAAGGTCGGATTGAAATGCTCCGCGATTCCAGTACGCTGAATCCTACTCACCCGATAACTACAAGAAAGAGCCGTTTGATGCGTCACGATATCAGCTCGCTTCGCAAGTTCGTTTCTCCCGAGATCATTTTCGGCGCCGGTTGCCGGCACAATGTCGGCAATTACGCCAGTACCTTCGGCGCGCGCAAGGTGCTGGTGGTGTCCGACCCCGGCGTACAAGCCGCTGGCTGGGTCGCCGATGTGGAGGCCAGCCTCCAGGCGCAGGGCATCGATCATTGCCTCTACACCCAGGTATCGCCCAACCCCCGCGTGGAGGAGGTGATGGAAGGGGCCGACTACTACCGCACCATGGGTTGCAACGTGATTGTCGCCGTGGGCGGGGGCAGCCCCATGGATTGCGCCAAGGGCATTGGCATCGTGGTCGCCCATGGGCGCAGCATCCTCGAGTTCGAAGGGGTGGACACCCTGACCGTGCCCAGTCCCCCGCTTATCCTGATCCCGACCACCGCCGGCACCTCGGCCGACGTTTCGCAGTTCGTGATCATTTCCAACCAGCAGGAACGGATGAAGTTCTCCATCGTCAGCAAGGCGGTAGTGCCCGACGTGTCGCTGATCGACCCGGAAACGACCCTGAGCATGGACCCGTTCCTCTCTGCCTGTACCGGCATCGACGCCCTGGTTCATGCCATCGAGGCCTTCGTTTCCACGGGGCACGGCCCGCTCACCGACCCCCACGCGCTGGAAGCCATGCGCCTGATCAACGGCAACCTGGTGGCGATGATCGCCAATCCCCAGGACATCGCCCTGCGCGAGAAGATCATGCTCGGTAGCATGCAGGCCGGGCTGGCCTTCTCCAACGCGATCCTCGGCGCCGTGCATGCCATGTCCCACAGCCTGGGTGGCTTCCTCGACCTGCCACACGGCTTGTGCAACGCGGTGCTGGTCGAGCACGTGGTGGCCTTCAACTACAGTGCTGCGCCGGAACGCTTCAAGGTGATCGCCGAGACTTTCGGCATCGATTGCCGTGGCCTGACCCACAATCAGGTGCGCCAGCGCCTGGTGGAGCACCTGGTGACCCTGAAGCGCGCGGTGGGCTTCCATGAGACCCTCGGCCTGCAAGGTGTTGGCACTTCGGACATTCCGTTCCTTTCGCGCCACGCCATGCACGACCCTTGCATCCTCACCAACCCGCGCGAATCCAGCCAGCGGGATGTCGAGGTGGTGTATGCCGAGGCCCTCTGACGACCCACGCGAGGCGTTGACCGGGCTGCTAGGCCTGGGCAGTCACTCCGCGCGCAAGAGTCATTACCCAGAACTGCTGGCACGCCTGGAGGAGCTGGAAGCCGAGCGCAACCGCTACCAGACCCTCAATGACGAACTGGAGCAACGCGTGCTGGACCGCACCCGCGAACTCCAGGCGCTGAACGAGCAGTTGCGCGAGGCACGGGACGCGGCCGAGGCGGCCAACCTGAGCAAGGACAAGTACCTGGCCGCTGCCAGCCACGATCTGCTGCAACCGCTGAACGCTGCGCGCTTGCTGGTTTCCACCCTGCGCGAGCGCGACCTGCCGGCGTCCGAGCATCAGCTGGTGGAGCGCACCCACCAGGCGCTGGAAGGGGCTGAGGACCTGCTGACCGACCTGCTGGATATTTCCAAGCTGGACCAGGCCGCGATCAAGCCGGATGTGGATGTCTATCGACTGGAGGAGGTGCTGGGCCCGTTGGCCTCGGAGTTCGAGAGCGTCGCCGAGGCCGCCGGGCTGGGGTTGCGCGTGCGCATTCCGCGCCTGTGCATCAGCACGGACTTTCGCCTGCTGACGCGTATCCTGCGCAACTTCCTCAGTAATGCCTGCCGCTACACAGTGCGCGGACGCGTCCTGATGGGCGCCCGTCGCCGTGGTGACCATTTGCGCCTGGAGGTCTGGGACAGTGGTCGCGGCATTCCGGAGGACAAACTGCAGGCGATCTTCCTGGAGTTCAATCAGCTGGACGTCGGTCGTGCAGCGGAACGCAAGGGCGTGGGACTGGGCCTGGCGATAGTCGATCGGATTGCCAGCATGCTGGCGTATCGGGTTGAGGTGAAGTCGCACTTGGGGCGAGGCTCGGTGTTCAGTATTGAAGTGCCACTGGCCAGGTCGCAACCCGAGGCGAGAGCCCTCGGGGAGCCACGTTCCGTAACCGGCGATCCACTGCCCGGCCAGCGCCTGTTGGTGGTGGATAACGAACCCGACATTCTCGAAAGCATGTCGGCGCTGCTGGGGCAGTGGGGGTGCGAAGTGATGACCGCCACTGACCTGGCCACCGCCCAGCAAGTGCTGGAAGATCAGGCGCCGGACCTGATCCTGGTCGACTATCACCTCGACCACGGCATGGTCGGTTGCGATGTGATCCTGGCCCTTCGCCAGCGTTTCGAGCGGCAGGTCCCGGCGGTGATCATCACCGCTGACCGTAGCGACCAGTGCCGCCGCAAACTGCAGAAGCTCGGTGTGCCGCTGCTGAACAAACCGGTCAAGCCGGGCAAGCTGAGGGCGGTGATCAGCCAACTGATCGGCAATGCGGGCTGACGTGGTGATATATCCACCGAGTCCGTTGATCCACCTTTTTCGGCCAGAGGTGCTCGACGGTCTGTAAAAAAGCGGTGGATCAGATTCCGTGTGCTTGAATCAACCTTACCGGCGTAGCCACGCAACGAGTCCGACGAGACGCGATCATGATGATCGATCTTCGTCCGCTCCTGCGTTGAAGCCGCGCCCCGCGACAGCCCCTCGCCGAATGCCAACGATCGGCAGGGCAGACAACGCGCTCCCCGGAGTTCGCTGAGCAACCTGAGGCTACGGCCTCGAGCAGCAGGGGGTCAGATGATGCTTCTTATGCTGGACTGGGCGGCAACACAGGCTCGCCCGCGCTGGGGAAACTGCTGCGACGCCTGTGCGCAGCACAAGGTGGGCCCTGACTCTTCCAGGTTTCCCGCTCGTCCTTTCTCTGAATCGAGCGGCAGCTAGATGACCCGGCCGGCGGCAAGGTCGCGCTGGCAGTTCCTGAGTCTGGTGATGCCGTACTGGAACTCCAACGGGAAATGGAAGGCGCGCGGCTACACCCTGGCGTTGCTTGTGCTCACCCTGGCCCAGGTCGCATTGGTGATCTGCCTGAACTACTGGAACCGGGCGCTGTTCGACGCGCTGGAGGCCAGGTCGCTGAATCGCCTGATGGTCCAGATCGGTACCTTCGTGGTGATCCTGCTGCTGACCGTGGGCGTCACTGCGCTGCACATGCGGGTCAAGCGCTGGCTTCAGCTGGACTGGCGCAAATGGCTGACGGCCAGGGTTCTCGACAAGTGGATGGCGCACGGACATCACTACCAACTGCAATTGACCGAAGGGGAGCATGACAATCCAGACGGTCGCATCGCCGAAGACATTCACGTCTTTACCGAGAGCTCGATTTCCCTGACTCACTCGCTGGTTTACTCGCTGCTGATCTTCGGCAGCTTCGCCGACATCCTGCTGACGGTCACCGGCAGTGCCAACTTTCCCGGAACCGCGTTGATGGTGCCCGGCTACATGGTGATTCTGGCGGTCGCCTACGCCGGCGCCGGTACGATCTTCGGCATGCTCCTCGGCCGCCCGCTGATCAGGGCGACCAACAGGTTGCAGTCCGCGGAGGCTGATTTCCGCTTTGGCTTGGCTCACGCCCGGGAAAGCTCCGAGTCCATTGCGCTGATGCAAGGGGAAGCGGCCGAGCGCCAGCAATCTTCAGTGCATTTCGCCGAACTGGGTCAACGCTGGTATCGCCAGACCCGCGCCTATCTTGGAATCGTGTCGTTTTCCTCGGGCTACGGCGTGCTCTTGCCGGTATTCCCGATCCTGATCATGGCGCCCCAGTACGTCGCCGGAAGCATGACGTTGGGGGTGCTGATGCAGGCGGCGCAGGCATTCCAGCAGCTGACTTCGGCGCTGTCCTGGCCAATCGACAATCTTGCGGAACTGGCTCGATGCCGGGCATCGGCGGATCGCGTGATGAGCCTCTACAGCGACCTGGTGAGCCTGGAAGAGCAGGGCAACGAAGCGCAGGCGCACCGGATCAATCTGGCGCAGTCGCCGAAGACGGAAATGGTGCTGCGTGACCTGTGCATTTCCAACCCTGACGGACAGGTGCTGATCGAGGGGCTCAACGTCGTGATCCAGCGGGGAGAACGGGTGCTGATATCCGGCGATCCGACGATCACCATCGGCCTGTTCAAGGTCATGGCCGGCTTGTGGCCATGGGGGCATGGCGAGGTCTGGCTACCGGCGGGGCCGGCCATGTGCTTCTTGCCGCAGCGCCCCTTCCTGCCCGTTGGAAGTCTGCGTGCGGCGCTCTGCTATCCGCATCCGGCCGAAACCTACGCCGTCAGCGCAATGCGCGCTGCCCTTGAATGCGCGGGGATCGCCTGGCTGGCAAAGCGCCTCGAAGACGTCGAGAACTGGCAGAGCGTGCTACCACTGCGCGCCCAGCAGCGATTGGGTATCGCCCGGCTGATCCTGCATCAGCCCGCCTGGGTGTTCATCGAGGAGGCCACCAGTGCCTTCGAGCCCCAGGGCGAGGAATACCTGATGGACATGCTGCATCGCGAATTGCCGGATACGACGTTGCTGGCCATCAGCTTCCAGGCCGGCCTGGAGCGCAACTACCAGCGCAAGTTGCTGCTCAATCACCTGCCGAACGACGCGGTGGTCGGCTATGGCACACCGCTGCGTGCACTACGAAAAAACTGACGGTAACCAACCGCGCTGGACGCATTCACGGAAGCACCAGGCCGGTGTGGTTTCCGTCTTGTAGCTCCAGAAGAACCAGCCTAGGTATTTTTCGAAGGTCAGTAGCTGGGCGGCGGCGTAGCCCCGATAGGCTACGTCCTGCTGGAAGCGGTCCATGTGCTCCAGCGCGTGGTTGAACGGCCCTTCGGCCCAGAGCGAAACCACTTTCAAGTCGAGCCCCAGGCTCCACTCGCCGCAGTACGCCGGAATGCCCAGCTGCTGGATGATCGCATCGGCTTCGGATTTCCACTGGCCACTGGCCTTGTGCACATGGGTGTAGATGTCGCTGTCGATGTCGCCGCGCTCGAAACACTGGTAGCGGTGGATGTCGAAGACCACGTTGGCGAATTCCGGTGCCTGCATGAATCCCAGGTACTGCTCGAAGGGGCGGAAGCCGTCGTGGAAGACCACGCTGACCTTATCCGCGCTGCAATGCCGGCGAATACGCTGGTACGCGTCGACGTTGTAGCCCTTGAGGTAATCGGTCGGCACATCCCAGCGCGGTTCGTTGAGGACTTCGATGGCATGCAGGGCCGGATGGTCGTGATAACGCTCGGCCAGGCGCTCCAGCACGCTCAGCGAATGGGCGCGGTACTCGTCCTGGGTGTGCCATTCGCAGATGTCCTTGATACCGCCATTGTCGAAGCCGTTCTGGCAGCCAGGAGCGGCATGCAGGTCAAGCACGATTCGCAGGCCGAATTCATCAGCCCAGGCGAAGGCCCGGTCAAGCACCTCGATGCCGCCTACGACGAAGGGGTGGCGGATTTCACCGTACTTGGAGTGGTAGGGGTAATCGGGCCCGAATATCCAGTGGCCGAGGGGGATTCGTACAGCATTGATGCCGTGCTCGTGCAGCCAGGCGAAGTCATCGCGGGTAACGAATGTTTCCCAGTGCCGCTTCAGTCTCTCCGGAGCTCGTGCGCCCATTTCGGCGCACCAGGTCGTTTCGTCGGTAGCCTCCAGCCCTTCGAACAGGCTGGGGGTCATCCATTTCTCCAGAACCAGCCAACCGCCCAGATTCACTCCGCGCAGTTTCTGGTGGGGATTGGCCTGAACGGAATTCTGCTGCGCCATGACTGCACTCCTTTGAACGGCAGGAACCGAGCTTCTGGAATTCTTGCGAATCGCCCTTGCAAGCCTAGGTCATGAGCGGGAGGCCGCCAGGCCCATTGGTGACGACAGCAAGGCACACCCTGTCGGGAAGGCGCCTTAGCTGATCGTCTCGTAGGGCAGGCCGACGTAGTTTTCCGCGATGGTCTTGCGGCCCGCTTCGGAACCGACGTAGTAGTCCAGTTCGGTCTGCTGCATGCGGCGGCCGAAGGCGTCGGTTTCCGGGAAACGATGCAGCAGGGAAGTCATCCACCAGGAGAAACGCTCAGCCTTCCAGATGCGCCGCAGGCAGATGGCCGAATACTGCTCCAGCATGTCAGTGCGGCCCTCGCCATAGACCTTCACCAGGATGCGGAACAGGGTGTTCACGTCGCTGGCCGCCAGGTTCAGGCCCTTGGCACCGGTGGGAGGAACGATGTGGGCGGCATCGCCGAGCAGGAACAGGTGGCCGTACTGCATGGGTTCCACCACGAAGCTGCGCAGCGGGGCGATGCTCTTCTCGATGGAAGGCCCGGTGACCAGTTTCGCCGCGGTCTGCTCGGGTAGACGGCTCTTCAACTCGTCCCAGAAGCGCTCGTCGCTCCAGTCTTCGACCTTTTCCTCGGCAGACACCTGCACGTAGTAGCGGGTGCGGGTGGGCGAACGCATGCTGCACAGGGCGAAGCCGCGTTCATGGTTGGCGTAGATCAGCTCGTCATGCACCGGCGGGGTATCGGCCAGCACACCCAGCCAACCGAAGGGATAGACGCGTTCGAACTCCTTGAGCACGCCAGCGGGAATGGATTTGCGCGATACGCCGTGGAAACCGTCGCACCCGGCGATGTAGTCGCAGTCGAGGCGTACGGTTTGGCCGTCCTGCTCGAAGGTGACGTAGGGTGCGGCGGACTTCAGGTCATGGGGCAGGACGTTGGCAGCATTGTAGAAACTGCGCGCACCGCAGGCTTGGCGGGCTTCCATCAGGTCACGGGTGACCTCGGTCTGGCCGTAGATCATCACGCTCTTGCCGCCGGTGAGGCTCTTGAGATCGATGTGTTCGCGACGACCGTCGAAGGCCAGCTCGAAGCCGTCATGCACCAGGCCATCACGGTCCATACGCTCATTGACACCCGCTTCGCGCAGCAGATCGACCATGCCCTGTTCCAGCACACCGGCGCGGATGCGGCCGAGGACATAGTCCGGGCTCTGGCGTTCGATAATGACGTTGTCGATACCGGCGTTGTGCAGCAACTGGCCGAGGAGAAGGCCGGAGGGGCCGGCGCCGATGATGGCGACCTGAGTCTTCATTGTTGTTGTCCTCTCGAAGGGTTCCGGGGGGCCGGCGCAACGCAGTCGCGGCTCACCTCGTGTTGTGGTTGGCCTGTATTTTTTGTGGATGAGCATCCGCTTTGAAGGCAATATCCAACGGCATTCATGGATTTTTCGTGGATTCATGTCGTTGGAGGTTCGATGATCGAACAGACCTATTCCCCCGTACCGGTCTTCAAGCTCTATGGCGAGACGTCCGCCTGGCCGACGCCGGACTTGATCCACTGGGAGTCGATCGAGTCGCGCAGCCGCCTGCACGAATGGGAGATCAAGCCGCACCAGCATGGCGACCTGGTGCAATTGCTCTATGTGCGTTCTGGCCGTGCGGAGTTGGAAGTGGAGGGGCAGGTGAACCGGGTCGACTGCGCTTCGCTGCAGGTGGTGCCGGCCCTCTGCGTACACGGTTTCCGCTTTTCCAATGACGTCGATGGCCACGTGCTGACCCTCGCGCTGCCACTGGTGGAGCAGGTGGCGGGGCTGCTCGACAGCAATGCGTTGCTGACTCCGGCCTGCTTCGCCGCCGGCGACAGCCAGCCCTACCTGGACACCTTGTTCGAAGCCATCAGCCGCGAATACGCCCAACACGCGCCGGGACGGGAGCTGATGCTGCAGTCGTTGATCAGTGTGCTGCTGGTGTGGATCGGCCGCTGCTCATTGGCCCGGTCCCAGTCAGAAGCTCAATATCAGGACCGGGGGCGGCTGCACCTGCAGGAGTTCACCCGGTTGTTGGAGAAACACTTCCGCGAGCATCTGCCCATTGAGCATTACGCGCAGCGCCTGGGGATCAGCGCTGCCCACCTGAATGCCCTGTGCCGGCGCCTGGCCGGACAGTCCGCGCTGCAGATGATCAATCAGCGGCTGTTGCTGGAGGCCAAGCGCTGCCTGGTGTACACGGCGATGACCATCATCCAGGTGTCGGACAGCCTGGGATTCTCCGAGCCGGCTTACTTCTCCCGATTCTTCAAGCGCGGAACGGGGCAGTCGCCGAAGGAATTCCGCATTTCCCGTTGAAGCTTTTTGTAGGAGCGAGCTTGCTCGCGAAAGGCTCTTCTCTGGGCTGTTCGCGAGCAAGCTCGCTCCTACGGATATGGGGCGCCGGGGCATTTCAACCCTGGTACCGCCGCGCTATCAGGTGATCGATGGACAACACCCCCGGCCCCTGGCTGACCAACAACAACAGGCTGGCTGCCCAGACGCCGTGGGTAGGGTAGGCGTCGGGATAGACGAAGGTCTGGATCACCAGGGTCATGCCCAGCAAGGCCAGGGCGGAAAAGCGCGTGGCCAGACCGAGCAAAATCAACAGAGGGAAAAAGTGCTCCGCGAATGCCGCCATATGAGCAGCCAGTTCAGGTGAGAAAAAGGGGAGGTGGTACTCGTCGGTGAACAGTGGCACTGCGGATGCGGAGAGATGCGGGATGCCCAGCTCGAAGGTGCCGTCCACCAGGTCGATAACCAGGCCCTCTATCTTGGTCTGCCCGGATTTCCAGAAGATCGCGGCAATGGAGAAGCGCGCGACGAAGGCCACCAGGCTGTAGGGAATTCGCTTGCACAGTTCGATGGCCTGGACTACCAGCTTGGCCGGCAGGTGGCTGTAGTGGATCTGGATGGTGGCGTTCATGGCATCTGACTCCCGCAGTGGAGGGTGAACCGCGTAATGGCTCCGCCTGCCAGCAGGCAGGCGAGGGTGGAACCGAGGTCGAAATCGGTGTCGACGGTCAGCGCGGCGCCCACGGCCGAACCGAGTGGGCTGCCCGCGCGCAGGGCCTGGATGAAGACCGTTGCACCGGAGCTGATACGGCTGACTTCCACCTCCAGGCCATTGCGCAGTACCAGGGCGCATTCGGGCTGAGCGGGATCGACTGCAGTCAGTTCGAGCAAGCCCTGGTGGGCGGCCCAGAGCGAGGCGATGGCGAAGTCGGAGCCGATTACCGCCACCGACGGGTGCAGCCAGAGTTGCATGCCGGGCAGGAGCTGCGGATCGGCCAGGACGGCGGCAAGGCCGGCGCTGTCCAGCGGTGGCAGGTCAGCGGCGTGGTAGGCATGCACCTGGGCCAATTCCAGCCGTGCCACGTCAGCGAGGTAAGGCAGCCCGGCAGCCGGTGGGAAAGTTGCGATGAAGGCGGGAAAATCCTCGCCGTAGTAAGCCAGCAGGGGGGAGCGCGGTGGCGCAGCTTGTACATGCAGGCGCGCCATCCCGGTAAAGAACTCGTCCCCCACCAGTTGCTTCACCACCGGGAATGTGTCCGCCAGCGCGTTGATCAGCGAGGCCAGAACGTTGTTGCGATAAACCGCGAAACGTCGCATCGGATCGGAGCCGTTCCATGTCGCAAGGCCGGGCGGACAGTCTGGATCAGGAGCGAGCAGCGCAGTGGCGAAGGCATCGACGTTCATGCCGTCTGCTCCTGTCTCAGCCGCTGCTCGGCACGATCGGCCTCGCGGACCAGAACGTCCAGGGCGGGAATGTCGTTATCCCGCTCGATCAGCGTCGGCAACGGGCCGAGACGTTCCAGGGTTTCGTCATAAAGGGCCCAGACTGCGTCATCTACCGCCGATCCATGATGGTCGATCAACAGGCGCGCACCGGTGGCATCGCAATCCTCGGCGAACCCCGCCAAGTGGATCTCGCCAACCGCATGCAAGGGCAGGGCATTCAGGTAGGTGCGCACATCGCGGTTGTGGTTGATGCACGACACGTAGGCATTGTTCAGGTCCAGCAGCAGGCCGCAGCCCGTGCGTTTCACGACCTCGCTGATGAACTCGGCTTCTTCCAGACTGGAGTCGCTGAACTCCAGGTAGGTAGCCGGGTTCTCCAGCAGCATCGGTCGTTGCAAATGGTCCTGGACCTGGTCGATGTGCGCGCAGACTCTTGCCAGGCTGTCTTGATCGTAGGTCAGTGGCAGCAAGTCGTTGAGAAAGTAGTCGCCATGGGTCGACCAGGCGAGGTGCTCGGAGAATGACGCTGGTTCATAGCGCCGGAGCAGCGTGGCCAGGCGATCGAGATGGGCCGTGTCGAGGGGCTGGCTGGCGCCGATGGACAGGCCGACACCGTGGATGGAGAGCGGGTAATCCTCTCGGATCAACCCCAGGTAATGGTGGAAAGGGCCGCCTTCCACCATGTAGTTCTCTGCGTGGATTTCAACGAAGCCGAGGGCCGGGCGGGCATCGAGCAAGTCCCGGTGGTGCTGGGACTTCAGCCCGATTCCGGCCCGCGCCGGCAATCGACCGGCAAGAGCCAGGAGCAGTGAGCACGGAGTCATGGCGCGAGCTCCTGCCGGTTATGGTCAGCTCTTTTTCTCTTCCTTGAAGGCTTGCAGCTGGCCATGTCCGGTGGGCGAAGTGGGGGACGCGGTCTTCTCGCAGGTGCCTGCCGGGACGTACTTCCAGGCGTTGCCCTGGTAGTCCATCTTCGCGGTACCTGCGCAGGAAGTGCCGGCGCCGGCAGCGCAGTCGTTCTTGCCTTTCATGGAGACGCCGAAGCACTTCTCGTTGTCGGCGGCCTGGGCACTCACAGGCGCCATGGCCAGGCCAAGAGCGGTGCTCAGGGCAAGGGCGAGGCCGGTTGCGGATACGACACTGGCAGTCGGGGTTTTCATGGTTGTTCTCTCCGTTTCTGATGGGTCGATCGGGGCGTAGTGCCCAAGGGGGGCGGGGCATTCCCGGTTGCCCGGGCGCTGGAAGCACCGCCTTCGAAACAGGAGACAGGGAGCGAGAATCGGCGTTACATCCCAGGATAGGTTTTTTCGTCAGTCGTTTCCCAGGCGGCGTAACGCACCCGTCGTCAGGCGGGTGCGGTTGCGCGCTGATAGGCCGTCGCCACCATCGCTGTATCGACATGGTTGATGGTAGCGATGATGCGCTCGGCGTCACATAGGGCCGGTGCCATGGTCCAGCGGTTGGTGCGGTCGTTGCCGATACGGAGCATGCCGATATGGCTGGTGAGATCGTCGTCCACCTCAGGCACGGGATCGTAGAAACCCAGGCCGTAGCGTAGGCGACGGATATCCGCTTCCTTGCCGGTGAGGAACAGCCAGCCGGGGCGTGCACCCTGGCGTTCGGCGTAGTCCTTGAGGACCTCGGTGGTGTCCAGCGCAGGCTGCAGGCTGATGGAGTAGAGGAATACGTCGCGGCCCAGGCGTTCGCCGAGCAGGGACTGGAGCCTGCGCAGGTTGGCGATCATCGCCGGGCAGCTGCCTTCGCATTGGACGTACATCATGTTGATCGCCACCACTTTGCCGCGCACCAGGTCGCTGTAGAAACGAAACTGGCGGCCGTCATGGGCTTGCACGGGAACATCAGGGAAGCGGCTTTCGGCCTGGCGCGTCGTTGATGGTGACTTCGGCGCAAGGCCGTAACCCAGGGTGCCGCCAACGGCGGCCAGACCCAGCCCGCCGATTACCATGCGTCGAGTGTTCATGCGCGGCCTCCCGGAAGCGGCGCTTGATTGCGCGCCATGCCGCTGTTGGGCGACGGCCCGCTGGTGTCCAGTTCGATATCCCAGCGAGCCATCATGGCGTGGTCTTCGTGGATCAGGTTGTGGCAATGAATGGGGTACTTGCCGAGGAAGTCACGAAAGCGCAGGAATACCCGTACCGTCATATCCTCACCAATCACGAAGACATCCTTGCGTCCCTGTTCGTGGAGCGGTACCGGCACGGCACGGCCGAGCACCGTCTTGCTGATGATGCGACCTTCCTCGAAGTGAATGTGGATGGGGTGGTCCCAACCATCCTCGGGGTTGACCAGCTCCCACACTTCGGCGCTGCCCTGGCGTATACGTGCGTTGACCTGGTTGGGGTCGAAGAAGCGCTCGTTGATGGACCACAAGCCCTTGTCGCGGTCGAACACCCAGCGTCGAATCGGTGCCGCGGCGATCTCTTCGGCAGTGAGTGGGCGCAGCTCGCGGAGCCGATCGGGCACCTGGCTGATATCGGCTTCGGGGGGCATGCGGTCGACGATGAGCTTGAGCACCCGCACACCGGGTTCGCGAACGTCCTTGGGCTGTCGGGTGTCTTCAGGCTTGTGCGTGAGGCGGTTGACCAGGTAGAGCTCGGTTCCCAGCGGGTAGACGGAGAAGTCCACCACGATGTCGCCGCGCTCCGCCACACCCAGGCGGACCCGCGTCTGGTTGCGCAGCGGTGCCGGAAGCAGGTTGCCGTCGTTGGCGATGTAGGTGAAGCGCTGGTCGCGGCCACGGCGATCCACCAGATAGAACTCGTAGAAGCGGCTCGGGCCACTGTTGAGCAGACGCAGGCGGTATTTGCGCGCGGCGACCCGGAGGACGGGTTCGATGATGCCGTTGACGGTGATCTTGTCGCCCAGCACGCCTTCCGGGCTGACCTGGTCCCAGAACAGGGTGCCGTCGGGCGCGAAGCGCTTGTCGCCAAAGTCCAGTGGATAGTCATACGGATGACTGGGAAGGCGCAGCGCCGATGGGTTGGGATCGTGCTCGTCGCCGGAATCGACGTCATCGAACAACAGGTAGAAACCGAGCAGGCCCTTGTAGACGTTTGGCGCGGTGAAATCCATGGTGTGGTCGTGATAGAAGAGCGTGCCCAGGGCCTCGCGCGGGTCGCCGATACCATTCTGGAACTCATCGAAGCCGGCGTAGATGTTGCCGTACAGGTGGTCGAGGAACTCCCCCGGAGCGGACAGCGTCGGACCTGCCTTTGTCGCGCTGTAGAAGTCACCGGGGAAACCGTCGCTTTCCGATCCGGTGTGGGCGTTGTGCAGGTGGGTGGCAATTTCCGGTGAACCGAATCCCTGGTGGTCGGGCGGCAAGCCATTGCGGATACGCACGACTATGGGCTCGCCGTAGCGCGCGAAGATCACCGGCCCTGGTGTCATCGGTTCCGCTTCGTTGCCCTGGAAGCCCCATATCGGCTGACGTGGGTAGGCGTCATTGAACAGCCATTCCGGGTTCTCCCGTGCCGACAGTTCGTAGGTGACCCTGAAGGCCAGTTCGGCCCAGCGCTGATGCGCCGCCCGGCCGGCCTCTCCGGCTGCGGCGTTGGCCCGCTCGGTGGGTGCGGGAGTCAGGAGCACGGGGGCCAGCGGGGTGATCCGTTCCGCCAGTTCGAGGGTCCAGGGAATGGTGGGCGGACTGGGCGGGATGACTGGAAGGACCTCTTCCTCTTCGTCGTCCTTGCCGAGGCTTCCCAGCGGGTGCCCGATGAGGGGGGCGGCCACTGCCGCTGAGGCTAACTTGAGGAAGGTTCTGCGGGAATCGGCGGACGTGAGTTGGATGGGGTAGGGCCTGTTCATGAGACGCCTCCTCCCCCAGGGGATTCTTGTTGCTCAGGGGCTGGAAATACCGATGTGCTTCGTGCCGTAAGGGAGTGTTGGGGGTTCCGTCATGCTTCTGGAATTCCAATGACGATATCACTATGAAATTGCTGTCAGTCAAAATAATGACAACTGGCTGGGCAGCCTTCGTGAACTGCGTTTCACTGCGCTTCGTCGCGTCTCTGGCCCTCCTGTCAAAGCCAGTATGGCGGCGTCTTGACTCCTGCCCCCCGGTTACGAAACTCAGGCGGCAGGGGCCGAAAAATATCGATACGCCAACAACCGCCCCTGAACCAGCAATCCTGGCAACGATGACAATTGCTTCGGCTAGGGGAGGCAGTCATGTGTCATTCAGTGGAAGTCAGTGGGCTCTTCACCGTCGAAGGATGTCGGCAACTCATCAATTACCCGGATGCCGATGCCGCATTGCCCATCCATGACCCACAACGTGGCGTGGTGTGGATTCCGTGGGGGCGTCGAAGCCAGGAATACGGAGAACTCCCGGCCACTGGCTGGCTACAGGGGGAGGGCTCGCTGCCGGAAGGCTGGGACCGCTTCAGCCCTGCCACGGTATTGGCGCGGGTGGCGCGCTTCATGGAGATGACCCACGACGGCGAACCCCGATGGTTCGATGTGGAAGACGGCAAATCGCTGCAGTGCTTGCTGCTGCGCCATGGTCACGAGCAGCGGGTGTACGTGGTCACCACTCAATCGCCGGATGAACTACACCGCAGTTGGCCGCTGACGCGTGGCTACAGGGGAAAAGCGCGAGTGGCGCTGCAATCGGCGTGACACCTTGGCCTCTGCTTGAGCTATCGCGAATGACCCGATCGTCATTGACGCGATTTCAATGACGAAGTGGTCCACCACCCATTCTCTTTTTGTGAATACTTTCTTCTTGATTATTCGTTTTACGTGAATCGGTCGCTGCCTTAACGTCGCCGCATGATTGATCGCGAGCCCTGACCGGCTCTCACGTAGAACGAGGACAACATGACTCAGCCCGCCGCCATCTCCCGCAACCCTGCCACCGGCGAAGAAATTGCCCGTTATCCCTACCAGGATGCCGCCGCCCTGGAAGCCAGCCTGGCGTCTGCCCAGCGCGGGTTCGAGGTCTGGAGCCAGTCCAGCGTGGCAGAGCGCAGCGCGGCGCTGCTGCGCATGGCCAAGGCGCTGCGTGCCAACGCCGAAACCATGGCGCGGATGACCACCACTGAAATGGGCATGCCGATCAGCCAGTCCCGTGGCGAGATCGAGAAGTGCGCCAAGCTTTGCGAGTGGTACGCCGAGCATGGTCCCGCAATGGTGGCCGACGAGCCGACCCTGGTGGAAGACGACAAGGCTGTGGTCGCTTATCTGCCGTTGGGGCCGGTGCTGGCCGTGATGCCCTGGAACTTCCCCGTGTGGCAAGTGATGCGCGGCGCAGTGCCGATCATTTTCGGCGGCAACACGTATGTGCTCAAGCACGCACCCAACGTAATGGGCTGCGCTCGCCTGCTGGGCACCGCCTGGGCCGAGGCTGGCCTGCCGGAAGGTGTGTTCGAGGTGATCAATGTCGAGCCGCCGCTGGTCTCCGTGGCCATTGCCGACCCGCGCATTGCCATGGTGGCGGTGACCGGTAGCGTGGGCGCCGGTGCCGCCATCGCCTCCCAGGCCGGTGCGGCGCTGAAGAAGTGCGTGCTGGAGTTGGGCGGTTCCGATCCCTTCATCGTCCTGGCCGACGCCGACCTGGACCAGGCCGTGAAAGCCGCGGTCTCCAGCCGTTTCAACAATGCCGGGCAGGTGTGCATCGCGGCCAAGCGCATCATCCTCGAAGCGCCTATCGCCGAAGCCTTCACCGAGCGTTTTGTGGCGGCGGTCAAGGCGCTGCAGATCGGTGATCCGCAAGCCGATTCCACCTTCGTCGGCCCCATGGCCCGCTTCGACCTACGCGATGAACTCGATGGCCAGGTGCAGGCGACCCTGGCCGAGGGCGCGACCCTGCTGCTCGGTGGCCACAAGTTGGAAGGCGAAGGCAACTTCTACGCACCGACCATCCTGGCTGACGTGACCCCGGACATGACTGCATTCCGCAAGGAAATCTTCGGCCCTGTGGCGTCCCTGATCGTCGCCCGCGATGCCGAGCATGCGGTCGAGCTGGCCAACGACAGCGAGTTCGGCCTGG
The DNA here is from genome assembly GCF_029873115.1 of Pseudomonas sp. BN606. NCBI lineage: Bacteria > Pseudomonadati > Pseudomonadota > Gammaproteobacteria > Pseudomonadales > Pseudomonadaceae > Pseudomonas > Pseudomonas sp. BN606. Next base: position 18,552 of record NZ_SSOF01000063.1, read on the forward strand.
GTGGTGCGCTCTGGACTACCGATGCCGCAAAGGCGCAGAAGCTGGCCCGTCGTATCGTCAGCGGCGCCGTATTCATCAACGGCTTCACCGCCTCCGACCCGCGTGTGCCGATCGGTGGCGTGAAGAAAAGCGGTTACGGTCGCGAACTGTCCCACTTCGGCCTGCGCGAGTTCCTCAATGTGCAGACCATCTGGCGCGATCGTCGCTGACAGTTGGCGTTGAATGAGAAAGGGGCTGCCAAGTGCAGTCCCTTTTCAATTTGTACGTGGGAAACCACATCCTTGGGCCGTGGTTTTCTGTAGGAGCGAGCTTGCTCGCGAAGGATCGTGCTCAAGCTGTTCGCAAGCAAGCTCGCTCCTGCCAGTCCTTAGTCCACAAAGGAGGTTATCCAACCTCCCTATGCAATCTGCTCCAGGATGTCCCGCACCCGATCCAGTGCCGGGTCGATGTCCAGGGTCTCGATGCCTCCGTAGCCGAGCATCAGGCCACTGCGCGGCGGCAGTTGGTAGGAGAAGGCGGCCAGTTGATAGAGGCCGACGTCCACCTTGCGGGCCAGTTCCACCAGCAGCGGCATGTCCACCGGCACCTTCGCCAGCACTGCGAGGTGGAACCCTGCCACCGAAGGCACCAGCTCGAACCAGCGCGCCAGGTCGCCCTTGAAACGCTCGTGGATGCGCTCGCGCCGGCTGGTGTAGAGGATGTGGCTGCGGCGGATATGCTTCAGCAGGCAGCCTTCATCGATGAACTTGGCCAGGGTCCACTGGGTCAAGGTGGAGCAGTGGCAGTCAGCGAGCTGCTTGGCGGCGGTAACGGCAGCGATCAGTGCCGGCGGCAGGATGCAGTAGCCCAGGCGAAGCTCGGGCTGCAAGGATTTGGAGAAGGTGCCGACGTAGGCCACCACGCCTTGGCTGTCCAGGCTCTGCAGGGTTTCTGTGGGGCGGCCTTCGTAGCGGAACTCGCAGTCGTAGTCATCCTCGATGATCACCGCGCCGATACGCAGGGCTTTCTCCAGCAGCGCTTCGCGCCGGGCCTGGCTCATGGGCATGCCGAGGGGGAACTGGTGCGACGGGGTCACGTAGATCAACCGCACATGCTCGGGGATGGCGTCGACGCAGATGCCTTCCGCATCCACCGGAATGCCAATTACCTCGGCGCCCTGGGCAGCGAACAACTGGCGTGCCGGCGGGTAGCCGGGGTCCTCCACGGCCACGCTGCACCCCGGCTCGATCAGCACACGGGCGAGCAGGTCCAACGCTTGCTGCGCGCCATTGCACACCACGACATCTTCGGCGTTGCAGCGCACGCCGCGGGAAAAGGCCACATGGCGCGCAATGGCATCGCGCAGGGCGGGCAAGCCGGCTGTTTCGCTGTAGAGGCCCCGAGATTTCGCCGTCTGGCGCAGGGCATGCTGGGTGCAGCGGCGCCAATCGTCCTGGGGGAACTGGTTGCGGGTGGTCGCGCCACCGATGAAGTCGTAGCGCAACATCGCGTCGGGGGATGGATGGCGCAGGCTGGTAGAGATATTGCGCCACCGGGAAATGATCGCCGCGCTGGCCAGCGATTCGTGCCCCTGCTTGCGTCCCTGTCCGGCGGACTGGGCATTGACGAAGGTGCCCGAGCCAACCTTGCCGGTGAGCAGGTTGTCGTAGGTAAGCAGGGCATAAGTATCGGACACCGTCTTGCGCGAGATGCCGAGCTGCTCGGCCAGCAAGCGGCTGGGTGGGAGCCGGGTTCCCGCCTTCAGGCGGCCGGACTCGATGGCTTCGCGTAACTGGCGATACAGCTGACCGGACAGGTCCTTGCTGCCCTGGATGACGATGTGGAGTTCCATGCATGGCTCCGGCGAGGGACTGTCAGAAAAAATACCGCATTGCCGGTCGTTGTGGATGGCTCGGAAATGCAATGGGCCGCACGCGGCGGCCCATTGGAAAGGTGCGGATATTGCCTCAGGGGACCAGCTCGAAGCCCACGCCGAAGCGGTTCCAGGCGTTGATGGTGGCGATGGCCAGCGTCAGGTTGACGATCTCGACTTCGCTGAAGTGTTCGCGCAGGGCATCGAACTGATGTTGCGGCGCGTGGCGTTCGGGCAGCAATGTCAGACTCTCGACCCAGTCCAGGGCAGCACGCTCTCGCTCGCTGAAAAAGCGGGTTTCCTTCCAGACGCTCAGGGTCTGCAGGCGAGCTTCGGTTTCACCCGCCTTGCGTGCGTCATTGGCATGCTGGTTGACGCAGTAGGCGCAACCGTTGATCTGCGACGCGCGCAGGCGGATCAGCTCAAGCAGGGAATTCTCCAGGCCGGATTTGGCGAGGGCCTGCTCCAGGCCCAGCATGGCCTTGAAGACTTCGGGCGCTTGCTGCTTCCACTCGATTCGCATCTTGCTCTCTCCAGTCGGGACCCGCAGGTTGCGGGGATGGACGTAAGTTATCGTGCGGTCCGGTGCCGTCGAATAGCCAATTTGCGGGAAACCCGGCAGGCCAATGGGATGACCCCCGGTCAGGTGAAACGTCCCGGATTGCTCCCTGTGCTATATCCGGAAGTGAGCAAGGCATGCGCCGACCTTCAGTTGAACTTCATTCACGCCCGCCGGGCTGGCCGACTCCATGGCTCCGGGCATTCAACAAAGAGGTAGACCCCATGAGCACCCTGCAATGCGTTCACCGCAACCACACCGTAGTCGCTGACGTCTTCGAGCATCCGGGCATTCCGACGCCCTGGGCAGCCGGCTGCCACATCATCGCGCCTGACGGCCAGACCACGCGCCGCATTGCGCTTCCGGTCCGCTATTCCTTCCTGGCGGAACTCGGCAAGGCCCAGCAGGCATCATTGGCCCACGGCAGGTGGCTGGTGGATCAGTACCTGGATCAGGGCCGCGAACTTTTCGACACCGCCGCCTGAATTCATGTGGGGCAGGGAGGCCCCAGCCTGCCCATCAGGTACTGGCGCGATCAGGCCGCGCTGTCGAGAGGTTCGTGCTCGCGGCAGATCAGCTCGATGGCGGGGCGGCTCAGGGGATCCCGGGTCAGTCCGCAGAAGGGCTCGCCGTCCCGCTGCTGGTGGAAGCGGCAGGTCTTGCACAGGCCGAAACCGGGCACGTCGACCTGGCGCTGCACAGTACGCAGCAACTCTCCCAGTAGCCGCTCCAGTTGTGCCGCGTCCGCCCCCATTTCCGCCGCGGCGTCAGCCAGGAATGCCGGCGGCGTCACCGCAGCCAGCAACTCCCGCGCCGCAGGCGTCAACACCATGTGCACGCTGCGCTTGTCGTTGAGGTCCTGACGCTTCTCGATCAGCCCCTTCGCTTCCAGTGCTTTCAGCGATTGCGACACGGTGCCCTTGGTCAGCCCGAGGTAGTCGGTCACCGCCAGCGGCGTATCCGAGTAGTGGTTGCAGCGCGCCAGGTACTCGAGCGCGCTGAGCTGCACCGGCTGCAGGTCGGCGAGCAGCGGGTGCTCGCGGTGCCAGATGCGCATCAGGCTGGTCAGTCTTTCGAACAGGTCGAATAGGGTGCTCATGTTCACCTCCGTCGATAGATAGTATCGAGTAAAAACTATATTGACAAAGGGGTGCCTCCGGGTAATCTGAATAACGTATCGATTCGATACCAAATCAACCAGGAGACTGAAGATGACTACCGCTCGTTACTACCACGCCGGCTGCCCGGTATGCGTTTCCGCTGAACAGACCCTGCTCAACCTGCTCGCCCCTGAGGTTAAGGTGGAAGTGGTGCACCTGGGCGAGGCCCCGGCCCGCGTCGCCGAAGCTGAAGCCGCCGGCGTGAAATCGGTTCCTGCCCTGGTGGTGGACGACCAGGTACTGCACATCAACTTTGGCGCCGCGATTGCGGACCTGAAGTAAGGAGGGCATCGAAATGCAGGTGAAAGTCTTCGATACCCATGTCCGTACCCGCGATGGCCGTTACCTGCACTTCGACGTGCTCACCGACGGCGGCGACAAGATCCAGGCTGGACGCTTCGCCGCCGAGTGGCTGGCCAGCCGGGGTGTGCAGGACGCCGACATCGCCGCCAGCGAATGCCTGTTCTGCCACAGCGAGATCGCCAGCCCGCAGGTGGCCGAAGCCATCGGCCAGTACGGCTACTCGATCATTCCACTGCAAGGTTGCTGAGGAGCTCGCGATGTATCAGCCCCTGGATTGCGACCTGCACGATTTCCTTGAAATCGCCTGTCTCTATCGCTACCTGGTGAAGGTGGAACTGGTGGACGGCGGCGGGTTCGAGGCCAGGGCGCTGACCACCCACACCAGCGCGGAGAAGGAAGAATTCTTCGTGCTGGAAGTGGAGGACGGACCCTGTTCAGTGCGCATGGACCGACTGCTGGCGATTACGCCGCTAGAGCCCGGAGCACGCTTCGGACGAATGGAACTGGCCGGGAAGGTGTGCGCGGCCTGACCGTCTGACTATTCCTGTGGGAGCGATTTCAATCGCGAATGAATTCGCTCCCACAAATGCCGCCAACGAATGGCTCCACAGCCCGTCCTTGCGCTAGCCTTCGCAGGCCAGCCGCAACAGGACCGCGACGTTGAACATCGATACCCGCATCAAATTCCGCCATCTGCTGTGCTTCCTAGAAGTGGCACGCCAGGGCAGCCTGGCTCGTGCTGCGGACCAGTTGGCGGTGAGTCAGCCGGCCATCTCCAAGACCCTGAAGGAGCTGGAAGAGGTCCTCGACGCCAGCCTGTTCGATCGCAGCAAGAGCGGCGTCAGCCTGACCGAGGCGGGCCTGGCCTTCATGCGCTATGCCGGCCCTTGCGTGCAGGCGCTGCGTGACGGGGTCAACAGCCTGCGCGAAGGCGAATATGCCGCCGGCACCGTGCGTCTTGGCGTGCTCTCCACGGTGGAAGGCCTGCTAGTGCCGGAAGTCGTGCGGCGTCTGCATCACAGTCATCCCTCGCTGGTGGTCAGTGTGCTGACCGGGCCGGGCGCTTACCTGCTGTCGCAGTTGCGGGTAGGCGAGCTGGATCTGGTGGTCGGACGCATGACCGACAACCCGGAAATTCATGGCCTGACCTTCGAACACCTGTACAGCGAATCCATGACCCTGGTTGTGCGCGCCGGCCACCCGTTGCTGGAAGAGGGCGCCGATCGCCGCTCGCTGGACGGATTCCCCCTGGTACTGCCTCTTGCCGGAACCACCATCCGCAAGCATGCCGACGGCTTCTTCGTGCAAAGCGGCATCAGCCCGCCGCGACAACGCCTGGAAACGCTTTCCCTGGCCCTGAGTCGACGCTATGTGTTGAACGGCGATGCGGTATGGATTGCTCCGCTGGATGCCGTGCGCCTGGACCTGGCGAGCGGTGAACTGGTGGAGCTGGACCTGGGGTTCAAGGAGCCCGGAGGCTCGGTCGGCATCTGCAGCAATGCGTCCTTGCCGCTTTCGCTGGCGGCACACTGGGCGGTGGAGACCCTGCGCGAGGTGGCGCTGGACTATCGCGAGGGGCGTCTTCCATAACCAAATGGTTATGGAAGGCCGGCAGGATTTCAATTTTCTGCCAGCCTCTGTTGGATGAGACTGCGCGTCACGGCCCACTGCCCTGTGTATCGATGGGCCGCCCGACAAATCCAATAAGAGGAAACCGTGATGTCCGATGCGGAAAATAGCCGCTTCGTCATTCGTGACCGAAACTGGCACCCGAAAGCCTTCACGCCCGACTACAAGACCTCCATCGCCCGGTCGCCGCGCCAGGCGCTGGTGAGCATTCCGCAGTCCGTTTCCGAGACCAGCGGCCCTGACTTCTCCCACTTGAAGATGGGTCAGCACGACAACGACCTGCTGCTCAACTTCAATAACGGCGGACTGCCAATCGGCGAGCGAATCATCGTTTCCGGACGGGTCGTGGACCAATACGGCAAGCCGGTTCCGCACACCCTGGTAGAAATGTGGCAGGCCAACGCCGGCGGCCGCTATCGCCACAAGAATGACCGCTACCTGGCGCCGCTCGATCCGAACTTCGGTGGTGTCGGCCGTGCGCTGACCGATCGCGACGGCTACTACCAGTTCCGCACCATCAAGCCGGGCCCGTATCCCTGGCGTAATGGCCCGAACGATTGGCGCCCCGCGCACATCCACTTCTCCATCAGCGGGCCGTCCATCTCTACCCGCCTGATTACCCAGCTGTATTTCGAGGGTGATCCGATGATCCCGATGTGCCCCATCGTCAAGAGCATCGCCAACCCCGACGCGGTAGAAACGCTGATCGCCAAGCTCGACATGAGCAACGCCATCCCGATGGATTGCCTGGCGTACCGCTTCGACATCGTCCTGCGCGGCCAGCGCAAGACCCACTTCGAAAACCGCTGAGGAGGCACGCGCATGCCTATCGAACTGCTGCCGGAAACCCCCTCGCAAACCGCCGGCCCCTACGTGCATATCGGCCTGGCCCTGGATGCGGCCGGCAACCCGACCCGCGACCAGGAAATCTGGAACCAGATGGCCAAGGCAGATGCTCCCGGCCAGCACATCCTGCTGCTCGGCAGTGTCTACGACGGCAACGGCCACCTGGTGCGCGACTCCTTCCTGGAGTTCTGGCAGGCCAACCATGAAGGGGTGTATGACACCGCCTTCGACCTGGAAAAGCCGTTTAACAGCTTCGGCCGCACCGCGACCACCTTCGACGCCGGCGAGTGGACCCTGCACACCATCAAGCCAGGCGTGGTGAAGAACGCCGCTGGCGTAGCCATGGCGCCGCACATCAACCTGTCGCTGTTCGCCCGTGGCATCAACATCCACTTGCAGACGCGCATCTACTTCGACGACGAAGCCAGCGCCAATGCCGTCGACCCGGTGTTGAACCTGATCGAGCAGCCACAACGCCGCGAAACCCTGGTGGCGCGTCGCTGCGAAGTGGACGGCAAACTGGCCTATCGCTTCGACATTCGTATCCAGGGAGAAGGGGAAACGGTCTTCTTTGACTTCTAGGGAGCGGGAACTCGCATTCGATGTGCCGGCCGAAGCCGTCGGCCAGCGCATCGGAAGGCATTTCGATGCACTGCTGGAAGCCCGTGGTTATCGGGCCGACACGGCGCAACGCACAGCCATTGCCCATCTTGGGCAATGGCTGGAGTCGTTCATGGCCGGAAAAAGGGGCTGGCTGCGACGTCCCGTCGCCGGCCTGTACCTCTGGGGTGGAGTAGGGCGCGGCAAGAGCTTCGTGATGGACGCCTTCTTTGCCGCCGCGCCGCTTTCCGCCAAGCGTCGCGTGCACTTCCACGCCTTCCTCCAGGAGTTGCAGGAGCGCATGCGTGCCTTCGCCGGCCAGGCCGATCCGCTGGCGCTGGCGGCCAGGGCACTTGCCGTGGATACACGGCTGCTCTGCTTCGACGAATTCCACGTCCACGACATCGGCGATGCCGTGCTCCTTGGGCGCCTGCTCAAGGTGCTGGTAGAGGAGGGGGTGGGCATGGTCTGCACCTCCAACTACGACCCCGACGGGCTTTGCCCGAACCCGCTGTACCGTGAACGTTTCCAACCGGCCATTGCGTTGATCGAAAAACGCTTCGAGGTACTCAATCTGGACGGCGGCGAAGACTATCGGCTGCGGCGTGGGGAGCTCGAAGCCTGGGGCACATACTGCTGGCCGCTGTCAGCCACCGATGAGCCCTGGATCGAGCGCCAGCTGGGGTTGAGCTCCGCCGCCGAGCGGGATGCGGTCGTGGTGGTCAACCACCATCCGCTGAGGCTGCGCGCCATGGACGCCGAGCGTGCCTGGCTGGACTTCGACGAGCTGTGCCGGCGCCCCCATTCCAGCGCCGATTTCCTATGGCTGAGCAGGCGCTTCCAGCAGCTCGCCATCAGCGGCGTACCTCGCCTGGGTGAGGAAGCCATCGACGTGCAGCAACGCTTCGTCAATCTGATCGACATCGCCTACGACGCCGGTACCCGGCTCCTGCTGGCCAGCGAAGCCAGTCTGGACGACTTGTGTCGGGGCAAACCCCATATGGACTTTTCCCGTACCCGCAGCCGGTTGCAGCAACTGAAGCCGATCCAGCCCGCGGACGGGACCTGCTGACCGAAGAGCCCCGAATGTTCCAGATACTAGGTATTACCGCGCCCATCTTCATCCTCATCGGCATCGGCTACCTGTCAGCCCGCGGACGGCTGGTCAGCCCGGAGCAGGTGCTGGGCATGGGCAAGTTCGTCATTACCTTCGCCCTGCCGGCCCTGGTCATACGGGCGCTGCTGGAGAAACCCCTGGACGAGGTGTTCGACGCGACCTACCTGCTGGCCTACGGCATCGGGTCCCAGGTGGTGTTCTGGGGTGGCTTCCTGTTTTCCCGGCTAGTGCGCAAGGACAGCCTCAGCGGCAGTGCCCTGGCAGGCCTTGGCATGTCGGTGTCCAACAGTGGCTTCATCGGTTATCCCATCGTGGCCATGGTCCTCGGTTCGCCGGCAGCGGTAGCTCTAGCCCTGGGGATGCTGGTGGAGAACCTGCTGATGATCCCGTTGGCACTGGCCCTGGCTGAACTGGGGCGACAGAACGGCAGCGGCTTGCGCGCAGCGCTGCTGGATACCTTCCTGCGCCTGCTGCGCAATCCGGTGATCATCTCCATCAGCATCGGCCTGGGATTGGCCCTGCTCGGGGTACGCCTGCCAAGCGTGCCGGCGAAAGTGGTGGAGATGCTGGCGATGGCCTCGGCGCCGGTTGCGCTCTTCGTCATCGGCGCCAGCCTCAACGGCCTCCGGGCCGGTGGCCTGATCAAGGATGTTGCCCAGCTCAGCATCGGCAAGCTGCTCCTTCACCCGCTGGTGGTCTTGCTCAGCTTTCAGTTGCTGCCACCGGTAGACCCTGTACTACGGATCGCGGGCGTACTTTTCGCGTGTTCGCCGATGATGAGCATTTACCCGATCCTCGGTCAGCGTTACGGGCTTGAAGGTCGCTGCGCCGCGGCATTGGTGGTCTGCACCATCCTCGCCTTTGTCAGCATCAGCAGCTTCATCGGTCTGTTGACTTGAGGTAACGGCTAAAGCCTGGGGGCTGCTTCGCCCCCACAAGTGGAGCTCGGCACTGACTATCCTCACTAGGTCATCCGCACGCGCGTGCGGCCAATCCTGACCAGAGGAGACAGCGATGAGCGAAAAATTGAGCGAGGAAGGCCTGGACCTGCTGTTCCGCAACGCACGAACCCATAGTGCCTGGCTGGAAAAGCCCGTGAGTGACGACACCCTGCGCCAGCTCTACGACCTGATGAAGTGGGGCCCGACCAGCGCCAATTGCTGTCCGGTGCGTATCCTCTTCCTGCGTACTCCCGAGGCCAAACATCGCCTGATGCCGGCCCTGGCACCAGGCAACGTGGACAAGACCATGGCGGCGCCGGTCACCGCCATCATTGCTTATGACCTGAAGTTCTACGAACAGCTGCCCAAGCTCTTCCCCCACACCGATGCACGCGCCTGGTTCGCCAACACGCCAGAGCTCGCCGGCCTCACCGCGCGGCGCAACAGCTCTCTGCAAGGCGCCTATTTCATCATCGCGGCGCGGGCCCTGGGCCTGGACTGTGGCCCCATGTCGGGATTCGACAATGCGCTGGTAGACCACGAGTTCTTCCCCGCGGATGGTGCGGGGGATGCCTTCCAGCTGGAACACTTCGCGGACAGCCAGGTGAAGTCCAGTTTCCTGTGCAACCTGGGCTACGGCGATCCGTCGAAGCTGCATGCGCGCGGACCGCGCCTGGAATTCGACGAGGTGTGCAAGCTGTTGTAGGGATGGGACCACGGGAATTGTGGGGGTCGATTTCAATCGCCAGGCAGACCACAGGTCTGCCCTTGGCGAATGAAATCGACCCCACATGGCACGCCGGGGTGTTGACGTTTGCCGCGGTGGGGGAGTCCGGCTGCGCCTCATGAGCGAAGCCGATGCCGGGCGCCGAGGTACCTGATCAAACCGGGGCGCTGGTTGGCGGCGGCAAAAGTAAGAGCCGAAGGCATCAGGGTCAATTGCGATTATCGAACTTTGGTTCGATAATCGGCCGACTTGCCGCGACCGCGATCCACCAAGGACAACAAGAATGACCGAAGAACTGCGTGCCCCTCTGGCGCCCCTGGCCCCGCCGATCATCGCCTCGCCGGCCAAGCGCATCGAAGCCTTCACCGGCGATCCCAACTTCATGACCTCGCTGGCCCGCGGCCTGGCGGTGATCCATGCGTTCCAGGAACGTAAGCGTCACCTGACCATTGCCCAGATCAGTCACCGCACCGAGATTCCCCGCGCCGCCGTGCGCCGCTGCCTGCACACCCTGATGAAGCTGGGCTACGTCACGACCGACGGGCGCACCTACTCGCTACTGCCCAAGGTCCTGACCCTGGGCCATGCCTATCTGTCGTCGACCCCGCTGGCGGTAACCGCCCAGCCGATCCTCGACCGACTCAGCGATCAGCTCCACGAAGCCTGTTCCATGGCCACCCTGGAAGGCGACGAGATCCTCTATATCGCCCGCTCGGCCACGCCCAACCGGCTGATCTCGGTGGACCTGAGCGTTGGCAGCCGGCTGCCAGCCTATTGCACCTCCATGGGTCGTATTCTCCTGGCCGCGCTGGATGACGCCGCCCTGGACGACTACCTCGAGCACGCCGACCTGCAGATCAAGACCAGCCGCACCGTGCATACCGTCGACGGGCTGCGCGCCAGCATTGCGGAAATTCGCCGCCAGGGCTGGGTGATCATCGATCAGGAACTGGAAATGGGCTTGCGGTCTGTGGCGGTGCCGGTGCGCGATTCCGCCGGCCAGGTGCTCGCCGCATTGAACGTCGGCACCCACGTCGGCCGCGTCAGCCGCCAGGAACTGGAAACCCGCTTCCTCCCGGCGTTGCTGGAAGCGAGCAAGGATCTGAGCACGCGGTTGTTCCATTGAGTGGTGCGGTGATTTCAACTGTAGGGGCGATTTCGATCGCCAAGGGCTGCGACGCAGCCCCATGTTTCGACGGCAGACCTTCGGCCTGTTTGGCGAATGAGTTCGCCCCTCACAAGGGATTCATCGCTCCAGCCAATCTTTGTTCGACTATCGAACGCTTTGCCGATTATCGAATTGAACCCTCAGTCGTCTATTCGTAAGGTCTGCACAGCCGCGCCACCAGCCAGCGCGGCCAATAACAACAATGAGAGTCTGTTTCGGTCGTAGCCTGTATTACCGGAAACGCCCTCATTCCTGTCCAGTCCGAGTCTTCCCCGTCAGAGGCCGCATAGAACGGCCCGCATGCGGAGGAAGGCCAATCGCAGGAATCCTTGCATGACCAGCCCAGCCCATCTGCCCGCCACGGGCACGCTCGACGTTCAATCCTTCATCAACGCCCAGCCGCTATCCGCCTATCAATGGCGTGTCGTGCTGCTGTGTTTTCTCATCGTTTTCCTCGACGGCCTGGATACCGCCGCCATGGGCTTCATCGCCCCGGCGCTGACCCAGGACTGGGGTATCGACCGCGCCAGCCTCGGCCCTGTGATGAGCGCAGCGCTCATCGGCATGGTCTTCGGGGCCCTCGGTTCCGGTCCTATGGCCGACCGCTTCGGCCGCAAGGTGGTATTGGTGACCGCGGTGTTCCTGTTCGGGCTGTTCAGCCTGATCTCCGCCTTCAGCGCCAACCTCGAGCAACTGCTGATTCTTCGCTTCCTTACCGGCCTCGGCCTTGGCGCCGCCATGCCCAACGCCACGACGCTGCTGTCCGAATACACCCCCGAGCGCCTGAAGTCGCTGCTGGTCACCAGCATGTTCTGCGGCTTCAACCTCGGCATGGCCTCCGGTGGCTTCGTATCCGCCTCGATGATCCCGGCCTTTGGCTGGCACAGCCTGCTGCTGCTCGGCGGCATCCTGCCGCTGGCGCTGGCCGTGGTGCTGCTGATCTGGCTGCCGGAATCGGCGCGCTTCCTGGTCGTGCGCAACAAGGGCACGGACAAGATACGCAAGACACTCGCCCCCATTGCGCCGGCTGAAGTGGCGACGGCCACCGGCTTCAGCGTGCCGGAACAGAAGACCGTGCAGAGCCGCAACGTCTTCAAGGTGATCTTCTCCGGCACCTACAGCGCGGGAACCCTGCTGCTCTGGCTGACCTATTTCATGGGCCTGGTGATCGTTTACCTGCTCACCAGCTGGCTGCCCACCCTGATGCGCGACAGCGGTGCCAGCATGGAGCAGGCCGCGTTCATCGGCGCGTTGTTCCAGTTCGGCGGCGTACTCAGCGCCGTCGGCGTAGGCTGGGCCATGGACCGTTTCAACCCACACAAGGTCATTGGCGTGTTCTACCTGATGGCCGGTGTCTTCGCTTATTTTGTCGGTCAGAGCCTGGGTGAAGTGACCCTGCTGGCCACTCTGGTGCTGCTGGCCGGCATGTGCGTCAACGGCGCGCAATCGGCCATGCCGTCCCTGGCGGCGCGCTTCTACCCGACCCAGGGTCGTGCCACAGGCGTGTCCTGGATGCTCGGCATCGGCCGCTTCGGTGCCATTCTCGGAGCCTGGATCGGCGCGACCCTGCTGGGCCTGGGCTGGAACTTCGAACAAGTGCTGACCGCGCTGGTGGTGCCTGCTGCCATCGCAACCACAGCCGTGGTGATAAAGGGGCTCGTGAGCCACGCCGACGCTACATGACGTCCGGCGATTGATTCGTAACCGTTTATCTCCATTGAGGGCGTGTAGGAAAAGGCTCACATAGAATCGCGTAATGATGATCGCGGGCGCTTGCCAACCGGCATGACGCCCGCGACTTACAACAACTAGAAAGAGTGCCTGTGATGGATAGTCGCCTGCTGAGTGAACGCAGTAAGGTGTTCGAGCGTGCGGACCCCTATGCCGTGTCCGGATATGTGAACCAGCATGTCGGCTCGCACTGCATTCGCCTGCCCGCCGCGGGCCATCCCGAGGCCAGCCTCAACCACCGCAAGTTCGCCAATCTCGATTTGTGCCGCATCAGCTACGGCGGTGCCGTGCGCGTCACCTCACCGGCGCTGGAAACCATCTACCACCTGCAGATACTGCTCAGCGGCCATTGCCTGTGGCGCGGTCACAAGCAGGAGCACTACCTGGCGCCGGGCGAGTTGCTATTGATCAATCCCGACGACCCGGTGGACCTGACCTACTCGGACGATTGCGAGAAGTTCATCCTGAAGATGCCCACCACACTGCTGGAAAGCATCTGCGATGAGCAGCGTTGGCACCGTCCCAGTCCTGGCGTGCGCTTCCTGCAGAACAACTACCGGCTCGAAGAGCTGGAAGGCTTCGTCAACCTGCTGGCGATGGTCTGCCAGGAGGCCGAAGCCAGCGACGCGCTGCCAAGGGTGCAGGAGCATTACGCGCAGATCGTCGCGAGCAAGATGCTCAGCCTGATGAAGACCAACGTCAGCCGCGAGAGCCTGGGCTGCCAGGAGGCTTCCTTCGATCGCATCCTGGCCTATATCGAGCACAACCTGAAACAGGACATCAGCAGCGAATTCCTCGCCCGCCAGGCCAGCATGAGCCTGCGCTCCCTCTACGCGCTGTTCGAGCGCCACCTGGGCACCACGCCCAAGCACTACATCCGCCAGAAGAAGCTGGAGCGCATCCGCGCCTGCCTGGCCGACCCCAGCTGCAACGTACGCAACGTCACCGAGCTGGCGCTGGACTACGGCTTCCTGCACCTGGGGCGCTTCTCCGAGAGCTACAAGAGCCTGTTCGGCGAACTGCCGTCGGATACGCTGAAGCGGCGCGGGCTCTGATCCCACCTGCTTTCCTCCTTGTGGGAGCGAATTCATTCGCGATCAGGCCCTCAGCGGCGACGACAACGGCAATGCTGCGCGCTGCCTTCGCGAATGAATTCGCTCCTACAGGCGTTCACCACCGCTTTGCAAAAAACGGATAGCGATCTGCACAAAGCGGATATTGCCGTTTGCCCCGCATCCCTAACCTGACCTGGCCTGAACAATAACAACGGAGGCCCTGGCCATGTCCCTGGGATTCGATTTCCTGCACTCGCTGCTTGAGGATGACAAAGAGAAGGGCGTCTACCGCTGCAAGCGGGAGATGTTCACCGACCCGCGTCTGTTCGAACTGGAAATGAAACATATCTTCGAAGGTAACTGGATCTATCTCGCCCACGAGAGCCAGATTCCCGAGAAGAACGACTACCTCACCCTCAACATGGGGCGCCAGCCGATCTTCATCGCGCGCAACAAGGACGGGGTACTCAACGCTTTCCTCAACGCCTGCAGCCATCGCGGTGCACAGCTGTGCCGGCACAAGAGCGGCAACCGTTCCTCCTATACCTGCCCGTTCCATGGCTGGACGTTCAACAACTCCGGCAAGCTGCTGAAAGTGAAGGACCCGGCCGAAGCCGGCTATCCGTCCAGCTTCAACTGCGAGGGCTCCCACGACCTGACGAAAGTGGCTCGCTTCGAGTCTTATCGCGGCTTCCTCTTCGGCAGCCTGAATGCCGACGTGAAACCCCTGGTCGAGCATCTCGGCGAGTCCGCCAAGATCATCGATATGATCGTCGACCAGTCCCCCGAGGGCCTGGAAGTCCTGCGCGGATCAAGCAGCTACATCTACGAGGGCAACTGGAAGCTGACCGCCGAGAACGGCGCCGACGGCTACCACGTGAGCTCCGTGCACTGGAACTACGCCGCCACCCAGAACCAGCGCAAGCAGCGCGAAGCGGGCGAAGAAATCAAGACCATGAGTGCTGGCAGCTGGGCCAAGAACGGCGGCGGCTTCTACTCCTTCGACCACGGCCACCTGCTGCTCTGGACCCGCTGGGCCAACCCCGAAGATCGTCCGCTCTACGAGCGCCGCGATGAACTCGTCCAGGACTTCGGCAAGGCTCGTGCCGACTGGATGATCGAGAACTCCCGCAACCTCTGCCTGTACCCGAACGTGTACCTGATGGACCAGTTCAGCTCGCAGATCCGTATCGCCCGGCCGATTTCCGTCAACCAGACCGAGATCACCATCTACTGCATCGCGCCGAAAGGCGAGAGTCCGGACGCCCGCGCCAAGCGCATCCGCCAGTACGAAGACTTCTTCAACGTCAGCGGCATGGCCACCCCGGACGACCTCGAGGAATTCCGCTCCTGTCAGCTGGGCTATCAGGGCAGCCGTGGCTGGAACGACATGTCCCGTGGTGCCGAGCACTGGGTCGAAGGCGCCGATGCCGCCGCCCAGGAAATCGACCTGCACCCGTTGCTTTCCGGCGTACGCACCGAAGACGAAGGCCTGTTCGTGCTGCAGCACAAGTACTGGCAGGAGACCATGCTCAAGGCCGCCGCGGCCGAGCAGCAACTGATCCCCGTGGAGGCCGTGCAATGAGCATCTCTTACGACGCCGTGCGCGACTTCCTCTATCGCGAAGCGCGCTACCTGGACGACAAGGACTGGGACAACTGGCTGGAGCTGTACGCCAGCGACGCCAGTTTCTGGATGCCTTCCTGGGACGATCGCGACGAGCTGACCATCGATCCGCAGACTGAAATCTCGCTGATCTGGTACGGCAGCCGCGGCGGCCTGGAAGACCGCGTCTTCCGCATCAAGACCGACCGTTCCAGCGCGACCATGCCGGACACTCGCACCTCCCACAACATCAGCAACATCGAGATCCTCGAAGTGGCCGACGGGCAGTGCAAGGTGCGTTTCAACTGGCACACCCTGAGCTTCCGCTACAAGACCGTGGACAGCTACTTCGGCACCAGCTTCTACACCCTCGACGTGCGCGGCGAGAGCCCGCTGATCAAGGCGAAGAAGGTCGTTCTCAAGAATGACTACGTTCGCCAAGTGATCGACATCTACCACATCTGAGGGCACGGTCATGACTCACAAAATCGCACTGACTTTCGAAGACGGCGTCACCCGTTTCATCGACGCCACCCCGAGCGAAACCGTGGCCGATGCGGCCTATCGCCAGGGCATCAATATCCCGCTGGACTGCCGCGACGGCGCCTGCGGCACCTGCAAGTGCTTCGCTGAAGCCGGCCGCTACGACCTGGGCCAGGACTACATCGAGGACGCCCTTAGCGAGGACGAAGCCGCACAGGGCTACGTGCTCACCTGCCAGATGCGCGCCGAGAGCGACTGCGTGGTGCGCGTACCTGCGTCCTCCGACGTCTGCAAGACCCAGCAGGCCAGCTTCGAGGCCAGCATCAGTGCGGTCCGCCAGCTGTCCGACAGCACCATCGCGTTGTCCATCAAGGGCGAGTCCCTGAGCAAGCTGGCCTTCCTGCCGGGCCAGTACGTCAACCTGCAAGTGCCGGGCAGCGAACAGACCCGCGCCTACTCCTTCAGCTCCTTGCAGAAGGACGGTGAAGTCAGTTTCCTGATCCGCAATGTCCCCGGCGGCCTGATGAGCAGCTTCCTCACCGGCCTGGCCAAGGCTGGCGACAGCATGTCCCTGGCCGGCCCGCTTGGCAGCTTCTACCTGCGTGACATCCGTCGTCCTCTGCTGCTGCTTGCTGGCGGTACCGGCCTTGCGCCCTTCACCGCGATGCTGGAGAAAATTGCGGAAGAGGGCAGCGAGCACCCGCTGCACCTGATCTATGGCGTGACCCACGACCACGACCTGGTCGAGATGGACAAGCTGGAAGCCTTCGCCGCGCGCATCCCCAACTTCACCTTCAGCGCTTGCGTGGCCAGTCCGGACAGCAGCTATCCGCAGAAGGGCTACGTGACCCAGCACATCGCGCCCAAGCACCTCAACGACGGCGACGTGGATGTCTACCTGTGTGGCCCGCCGCCCATGGTCGAGGCGGTCAGCCAGTACATCCGCGAGCAGGGCATTTCGCCGGCGAACTTCTACTACGAGAAGTTCGCCGCCAGCGCGGCTTGAAGCGCCCCTCTCCCGCTTGCGGGAGAGGGGCCGGGGAGAGGGCCGTTCAGCTGACTCGGACGTCACCCTCTCCCCAACCCTCTCCCTGAAGGGAGAGGGGGCTGATCCGTATCCCGGATCGAATCCGCGATACCAGAACCCAATTGCAGGGGCTGCCATGTACAAGAGATTCCAAGACAAAGTCGCGGTCGTTACTGGCGCGGCGCAGGGCATCGGTCGTCGCGTTGTCGAGCGGCTGGTGGAAGAGGGCGCGCACGTCGTTGCCGTGGATCGCTCTGAACTGGTCTTCGAGCTGCAGGACGAACTGAGTGCCGCCGCCTCGATGCTGGCGCTCACCGCCGACCTGGAACAGTTCACCGAGTGCCACCGTGTAGCTGCCGCCGCGGTGGAGCGCTTCGGCCGCCTGGACATCCTGATCAACAACGTGGGCGGGACCATCTGGGCCAAGCCCTACGAGCATTACCAGCAGCACGAGATCGAGGCCGAAGTGCGTCGCTCGCTGTTCCCCACGCTCTGGTGCTGTCACGCCGCGCTGCCTTACATGCTGGAGCAGGGCGCGGGCGCCATCGTCAACGTGTCCTCCATCGCCACCCGTGGGGTGAATCGCGTCCCCTACGGCGCCGCCAAGGGCGGAGTGAACGCCCTGACTGCCTGCCTCGCCTTCGAGAACGCCGAGCGCGGTATCCGCGTCAACGCCACCGCGCCGGGTGGTACCGAAGCGCCGCCGCGTCGCATCCCGCGCAACACGACCCAGCAGAGCGAACAGGAGAAGGTCTGGTACCAGCAGATCGTCGACCAGACGATCGACAGCAGTCTGATGAAGCGCTACGGCACCATCGACGAGCAGGCCGGCGCCATCCTCTTCCTGGCCTCCGACGACGCCTCCTACATCACCGGCGTGACCCTGCCGGTGGGCGGAGGTGACCTGGGATAACAGCCAGTGGGAGCGAATTCATTCGCGAATGAACTCGCTCCCACAAGAGGTCTCCTGCAGAGCAATACCGGACAGGCACCGTCACGCGCCCGTCCCTGCGGTTTCTACACAACAAAAACAAAAGAGACAGATGCCATGCGAAAACTCGACGTACACGAGATCATCGATAACGCGCGCTTCACGCCCTTCCACTGGATGGTGATGTGCTGGTGCGCACTCCTGCTCATCTTCGACGGCTATGACCTGTTCATCTACGGCGTGGTACTGCCGGTACTGATGAAGGAGTGGGGCCTGACCCCGCTGGAAGCCGGCGCCCTGGGCAGCTACGCGTTGTTCGGGATGATGTTCGGCGCGCTGTTCTTCGGCCCTCTGGCTGACAGGATCGGCCGCAAGAAGGGCATCGCCATCTGCTTCGTGCTTTTCTCCGGCTTTACCGTGCTCAACGGCTTCACCAGCACGCCCACCGAGTTCGGTATCTGCCGTTTCATGGCGGGCCTGGGTATCGGCGGGCTGATGCCCAATGTGGTGGCGCTGATGAACGAGTATGCGCCGAAGAAACTGCGCAGCACCCTGGTCGCCATCATGTTCAGCGGCTATTCCCTGGGCGGCATGCTGTCCGCCGGCGTGGGCATCTACATGCTCCCGCGTTTCGGCTGGGAAGCCATGTTCTTCGCCGCCGCCGTTCCGCTGCTGATGCTGCCGCTGATCCTCTGGTACCTGCCCGAATCGGTCGGCTTCCTGCTGCGCCAGGGCCGTGTCGAGCAGGCGCGCGCCATCCTCAAGCGCGTCAACCCGCAGCTCGAACTGCGTGATGACGACCTCCTGGAACTCACCGAAGCGAAGAAACAAGGCGCTCCGGTGCTGGAGCTCTTCCGCGAAGGCCGTGCGCTGCGCACCCTGATGATCTGGGTAGCGTTCTTCTGCTGCCTGTTGATGGTCTACGCCCTGAGTTCCTGGCTGCCGAAGTTGATGGCCAACGCCGGCTACAGCCTGGGCTCCAGCCTGTCGTTCCTGCTCGCCCTGAACTTCGGCGGCATGTTCGGCGCCATTGCCGGCGGCTTCCTCGGTGACCGCTTCAACCTGCCGAAGGTGGTTGCCGCCTTCTTCATCGTCGCGGCCGTCTCCATCAGCCTGCTGGGCTTCAAGAGTCCGACTCCGGTGCTCTACCTGCTGATCGGGATCGCCGGTGCCACCACCATCGGCACGCAGATCCTGTTGTACGCCACCGCCGCGCAGTTTTACGGCCTGGCGATCCGTTCGACCGGTCTCGGTTGGGCCTCGGGTATCGGTCGCAACGGTGCCATCGTCGGCCCGCTGCTGGGCGGTGCGCTGCTGGGTATCAACCTGCCGCTGCAACTGAACTTCATGGCCTTCGCCATTCCCGGTGCCATTGCCGCCCTGGCCATGTGCTTCGTCCACCTGCAGCAAACCCGCGTTGCACCGCTGGCGACCGCTGCACAGGGCTGAGTCCAACCACGCGTCGCACCACTGGCCAGGAGGCAGCATGCGCACCTTGTTCAAGGAATGTTCATTGTCCGCTGTGGTGGCGGGTTTCATCGCCACCATGATTTCCTACGCCGGCCCCCTGGTCATCGTGTTCCAGGCGGCCGAGAGCGGCGGCATGCCGGCAGAGCTACTGTCTTCCTGGGTGTGGGCCATCTCCATCGGTAGCGGGGTGCTGGGAATCGTCCTCAGCCTGCGCTACCGGGTGCCGGTGATCATCGCCTGGTCGGCGCCGGGCTCGGCACTGCTGGTGTCGATGCTGCCGGGTATCAGCGCCGCTGAGGCGGTGGGCGCCTATGTGATGGCCAACGCTATCATCCTGCTGGTGGGCCTGTCAGGCGCCTTTGACCGCATCGTCGGCAAGCTGCCGGCGGCCATCTCCGCGGCGATGCTGGCGGGCATCCTGTTCAGCTTTGGCACCCGGCTATTCACCTCCCTCAAGGACGAACCGGCGATGGTGATGGCGATGTTCATCACCTACCTGGTGGTGCGGCGCCTGTCGTCGCGTTACGCGGTAATGGCCGTGCTGCTGGTGGGCTGCACCATCGCCGCTGGCAGTGGCCAGCTCAACACCTCGGCCCTGGTGATCGGCTTCGCCACCCCGGAATGGGTGACGCCGGCTTTCAGCTGGCACGGGTTGTTCAACATCGCGCTGCCGCTGGTAATGGTGGCCCTGACCGGGCAGTTCGTGCCTGGCGTGGCCGTGCTGCGCAATGCCGGTTACCCGACCCCGGCGAGCCCGATCATTTCCGCCAGCGGTCTGGGCAGTCTGTTGCTGGCGCCTTTCGGTTGCCACGGCCTGACCCTGGCGGCCATCACCGCGGCCATCTGCACTGGCCGCGAGGCCCATGAGGACCCAGCCCGGCGTTACGTCTCCGGCGTTGTGGGTGGGGTGTTCTACCTGTTGCTGGGGGTCTTCGGCGCAACCCTGGTATCGATCTTCACCGCGCTGCCCAAGGAGCTGATCGCCGCACTCGCGGGCCTGGCACTGTTCGGCGCCATCGCCGGTGCGCTGGCCGGGTCCATGGCTGTGCCCGAAGACCGTGAGTCCGCCCTGATCACCTTCCTGGTCACAGCGTCGGGGATGTCCTTCCTCGGTCTGTCGGCTGCGTTCTGGGGGCTGATCTTCGGCATCTTCGCCCACCTGCTGCTGACTGCCCGCCGCATACCCAAGGCTTCACCGGAACGGGAGGAGGTGCTCGAACCCAATCCCTGACCTGACCCGGTGATGGAACGACTGCGGGAGCTGTCCGCAGCCATCGCCACACCTTCCCCGACTTGCGTGCATGGCCCCGAAAGAGGGTCGGCGGGGAAGCTTTGTCCCAATAAAAACAAGAGCGACGAAATGACCAACACCACGAGCAAGCTTTCCGTAATGCTTTGCGCCAGCGTCAGCGCCGGCTTCGCCCAGGCCACCGAGTCCGGATTCATCGAGGACTCCACCGCGACCCTGCAGGCGCGCAACTACTACTTCAGCCGTGACTATTCCGACATCGTCGGCGCTAACAAGCAGTCCAAGGCCGAAGAATGGGCCCAGGGCTTCATCCTTAACTTCAAGTCCGGCTACACGCCTGGCGCGGTGGGTTTCGGCCTCGATGCCATCGGCACCCTCGGCATCAAGCTCGACAGCAGCCCTGACCGGGTCAATACCGGCCTGCTGCCGGTGAAGGAAGACGGCAGGGCAGCCGACGATTACAGTCGCCTGGGCGTGGCCGGCAAGATGCGTTTTTCCAAGACCGAGCTGAAAGTCGGCGAGTTGCAACCCAATCTGCCGGTGCTGGTGTTCAGCGATATCCGCCTGCTGCCGCCGAGCTACCAGGGCGCGAGCATCACCTCCAACGAAGTCGCCGGACTGACCTTGCAGGGCGGCCACCTCACCAGCACCAGCCTGCGCAACGAGGCGGGTGACGACAAGATGCAGGCCATGCTCGGACACGTGCCGCAGCGTCAGGTATCCAGCGACGCTTTCAACTACGCTGGCGCCGATTACGCCTTCAATTCCAATCGCACCACGCTCAGCGCCTGGTATGCGCAGCTGGAAGATATCTACGACCAGCGCTTCTTCGGCCTCAAGCACAGCGAGCCGGTGGGCAACTGGGTGCTGGGCGCCAACGTCGGCTACTTCGACTCCAGCGAAGACGGCAAGAAACTGATTGGCGACATCGACAACCAGGCCTTCTTCTCACTGCTGTCGGCCAAGCGTGGCGGCCATACCTTCTATGTCGGCTATCAGGCGATGTATGGCGACAGCTCATTCCCGCGCGTGTTCGCCAACGTCAGCCCGCTAGGTAACGAAGTGCCCACCTACGAGTTCGCCTTCGCCGACGAACGCTCCTGGCAGGTGCGCTATGACTATGACTTCGCCGCCCTCGGCATTCCCGGCCTGGTGGCCAGTACCCGCTACATCACCGGAGACAACGTGGATACCGGCCAGGGCTTCGAAGGCAAGGACCGGGAGCGCGACCTGGACATCAGCTACGCCTTCCAGAGCGGCGCCCTCAAGGGACTCGGCGTGCGTGTGCGCAACGTTATGGCGCGCTCCAACTACCGCACCGATATCGACGAGAACCGGCTGATCCTGTCCTACACCTGGACGCTGTTCTGAGTTCGAGCGCCGCTGCCCGGCATGGGCACGGACTGCTTTACCTGTAGGGGCGATTTCAATCGCCAAGCGGGACATAGGCCCGCCACGTTCAGGCCCAGATGGGGGCAGCCGCGCTGCCCTTGGCGAATGAATTCGCCCCTACAGGATCTTGTATCCCGCGATATGGAAGGAGTTCCTTTCAATGCCCCGCAAACCCCTCGCCGCACTGCTGCTTGGCAGTGGCGGCGTGCTCTCCCTGTTGGCCTTCCTGACGGCTAGCGGATGGCTGATGGCCGGTACTCTCGCCGCCCTCGTTGCCGCTGGCCTGCTGTATCACTTCCAGCCGCCGCTAGTGGTTGAAGTGCGCGTGGAGGTGCCGGTCGAGCGAGTCGCCCGAGTAGTCGCCGCTACCGAGCCGGAGCCGGTCCGCATCCCCTCGAATGCTCACCTGCAAGGTCCACTGGACGAGTTGCTCGATGCCATTCTCCATTGCGAGTCAGACATGCAGTACGCCAACGCCCTCGCTCGCGCCGCAGGCGAGAAGGTCCAGCTGGGCGCGGAAAGCATGCAGGCCACGGCCGGGGCTATCGGCGAGCTGGATGCCTACATGGCCCACATCGGCCAGGTGTTCAACGAGCTGGGCAGCCAGTCCATGCGCATCGGCGCCATCGTCGGCAGCATCCAGGACATCGCAAAGCAGACCAACCTGCTGGCGTTGAATGCCGCCATCGAAGCAGCGCGGGCCGGCTCCCATGGTCGCGGCTTCGCCGTGGTGGCGGATGAAGTGCGCAACCTGTCGCTGCGCGCCAATGAGTCCAGTGGGCAGATTCGCCTGATTGCCGAGGGCCTGCAAAAGGCGGCCGAGGAGGCGAGGGCGGGCATGGAGCATGTCAGCGGATCAACCCGCGCGGGACTGGAAAAGTCCGCCGCGGCCCTCCATGCAATGGGTGAGATGAGGGCCGGTGCGGCGGCACGGGTCGAGATCGTCGAACGGATCGTCCAGCGCCTCGCCGGGCAGCGAGGGCTGGCACAACGGATGGCGGGGTTGTTGGAACAGGGCGCCTGAGGACGCCCTGCGGCGTCAGGCGTTGACGTTAACCACCACCCGGCCGCGCACCTTGCCGGCCAGCAGGTCGTCTGCCACGGCGATGGCATCGCCCAGGCCGATCTCGCGGGTGATGGCGTCCAGCTGGGCGATATCCAGGTCCCGTGCCAGTCGGTCCCAGGCTTCGATGCGCTCGGCGCGTGGGCGGGTGACGCTATTGATGCCCAGCAGGCTCACGCCACGCAGGATGAACGGTGCCACGCTGGCGGGGAAATCCACGCCCTGGGCCAAGCCACAGGCGGCAACAGCACCGTCGGCACGGAGTCCGGCGCAGACGTTGGCGAGGGTATGGCTGCCCACCGAATCAATGGCGGCGACCCAGCGTTCCTTGGCCAGCGGGCGACCTGGTTCGGACAGCTCCGCGCGGTCGATGATTTCGGCAGCACCCAGGCCCTTCAGATAATCCACTTCACTGGTACGGCCGGTGGCCGCGACAACGCGGTAACCGAGGCGAGCAAGCAGTGCGATGGAAAAACTGCCCACGCCGCCGTTGGCGCCGGTGACCAACACATCACCCTGGCCGGGTTTCAGGCCGTGGCGCTCCAGTGCCAGCAGGCAGAGCATGGCGGTGTAGCCGGCAGTGCCGATGGCCATGGCCTGGCGCAGGGTGAAGGCGCTGGGCAGTGGGATCAGCCAGTCACCTTTCAGGCGGGCCTTCTGCGCCAGTCCGCCCCAATGGGTTTCGCCCACGCCCCAGCCATTGAGCACGACCGCGTCGCCCACCTGGTAGTCCGGGTGGCTGCTGCTCTCTACCGTGCCGGCCAGGTCGATGCCCGGCACCATGGGGAACTGCCGTACCACCGGGCTCTTGCCGGTAATGGCCAACCCATCCTTGTAGTTCAGGGTGCTGTAGGCCACGCGAACCGTGACGTCGCCTTCCGGCAACTGCGCTTCATCCAGTTGGGTATTGCGGGCGCGGTAACCGGCCTCGTCTTTCTCGATCAGGATTGCGTCGAACATGCTTGCACCTCCAATTAGACCACTCGTCTATAAATAGCCCCGGAAAACCGCGCGCCCGTTGGGCTAGCGCGGCAGTCCGGCTAAAAAGCCTTTGAAGAAAACATCCAGCGGAACGTTGTCCCGCGTCAGCCGGGCACGCAACACAGCACCTTCCCAGCCGATCCAGAAGAATGCCGCAAGCCCGTCGCAGTCCGCCTTCGCCGACAACTCACCAGCCGCACGGGCTTCGCGCAGGCATTGGGCCAGGCGGTCCTGCCAACTGCACAGGATGGCCTCCAGTTCCAGGCGGAAACCCTCCGGCAGGATGGCCACTTCCTGGCCAAGGTTGCCCACCAGGCAACCTCGGCAGAACTGGTGGCGGAGCATGCCGGCCTTGGCATCTTCGACGAAGTTGTCGAGGCGTTGCAGCGGGGGCACGTCCTCTTGCAGCAGGTAGCGATCGAGCTTGTGGGCGAAGTAGCCGGCATAGCTCTGCAGCACCGCCTGCCCGAAGGCTTCCTTGCTGTCGAAGTAGTGATAGAACGAGCCCTTCGGCACACCCACGCGTTTGAGCACCGCGTCGATACCAGTGGACATGAATCCCTGCTCGGTCAGGATCTCCATGCCGCAGCGAATCAGCGCGGCACGGGTATCGGCGAAGTCGCGGTCGACCTTGGGCGGCCGGCCGCGGCGGGGTTTGGGTGGAGTGTCGGTCATGGGGAGGAGATTTTAGACTGATCGTCTAGAAGGTCAATCACTACGAATGTCTCACAGGGGCACCACAGGGATCATTGCCACTGGGCGTTATCAGAGCGGTCCGATTTCCACCTTGCCGTCGTGACGGTCGTTCATCCAGCGCAGTACCTGTTCGCCGAATTCGGGCGGAGCCTTGCGTGCGACGCGACGCACCAGGTCGAGCACGGTTTGCTGGGCGAGGGCTTCTTCCATGCGTTTCTGCGCCTGCTGCATCACGGCGTGGATGGAGCAGGGGTCGGCAACGGCCCAGTTCGGCGCCGGGCAGTCACTCCCGAAGATGGCGCAACGCTCGCGCACGCCCCGGCATTCGAAGATCTGCTTTTCGCCATCGATGGCGCGGACGATATCCAGCACGCTGATCTGGTCGGCAGGCCGTGCCAGGCGGAAACCGCCGCGCACGCCTTCGGTTGCTGCCACCAGGCCCGCTCGCGCCAGGCGGGTGAATACCTTGGCCAGCAATTCTGGTGGTACGCCCTGCAATTCGGCCAGGGTGCGCACGCTGGCTTCGCGACCGTCGCCTTTTTCGTCCGCCAGGTAGAGGAGGCAATGGATGCCGTACTCCACGCCTGCACTGTACAAAGCCATGGGTAACTCCGACTAATTGTGTCGCCATTGTTGCGACTGTTCTCTATTGCTCTTCCCGTGTTTCGAGCTTCCTTCAGGAAGCCTTCTATCACTTCATACGCCTTAATGCTAAAGGATTGAAGCCTTAACGCCCAGATTTGTCGCGGCGTGAAGCGAATGATGGCGACGAGCGGCACTCCCCGGCAAGAAAAAACGCTTGCCGAAAGTAACTGCGACTAATACAGTCGTAGTTAGCCGGTGTGGTTAGGGGCGATGACCTCACAGCCCGGCATGTAGATGTCGGGCGCATCCGCCCGGAATAACCTCGCTTTTCGCCTTGTGGAGAAAACTATGAAACAACGCATTCTGATTGTCGGCGCCGGTTTCGGTGGTATGTGGAGCGCTTTGAGCGCGACTCGCTTGCTGGACCAGCATGGCCGCCACGACGTCGAAGTGGTGGTACTTGCACCCCAGGCCGAGCTGCGCGTACGTCCGCGCTTCTACGAACCCGAGGTGCACAAGATGGTGGCACCGCTGGGTGAGCTGTTCGACGCAGTGGGCGTTACCTTTGTCAAAGGCTTCGCCGAACGTATCGATGTCGAGGGCAAGCGCGTCGGTTATCGTGGTGTCGACGGCCAGTTCGCTGAACTGAGCTACGACCGCTTGGTCCTGGCCACTGGAAGCCACGTAGTGCGCCCGGCAATGTCTGGCGTCGAACACGCTTTCGATGTCGACCAACTGGATGAGGCAATTCGACTGGATCGCCACATCCAGTCCCTGGCCGAGCGTCCCCAGTCCATCAGTCGCAACACCGTGGTTGTCGCCGGTGGCGGTTTCACCGGTATCGAGACCGCTGCCGAAATGCCGGCCCGCCTACGTGCAGTGCTTGGCGAGGGCGCTGATGTCCGAGTGATCGTCGTCGACCGTGGCAGCGAAATCGGTGCAGCACTGGGCGAGGGGCCGCGCAGGGCCATCGTCGAGGCGTCCACCGAACTGGGTATCGAGTGGCGCCTGAACAGCGGCGTGGCTTCGGTGGATGCCGCCGGGGTAACCCTCTTCAGTGGTGAGCGCATCGAAGCGGACACCGTGATCTGGACCGTTGGCGTGCGCGCCAGCTCGCTGACCGAGCAGGTTCCGGCGGAGCGTGACGGCCAGGGCCGTCTCCACGTAAACGCCAATCTGCAGGTGCATGGACATGACGACGTGTTCGCTACCGGCGACGTTGCCCGCGCGGCATGCGACGACCAGGGCAACCATGCACTGATGTCCTGCCAGCACGCGATCGCCCTGGGGCGTTCCGCCGGCAACAACGTCGCCGCCAGCCTGCTGGGCGTCGCATCGATCCCCTACAGCCAGCCCAAGTACGTCACCTGCCTGGATCTCGGCGCCTGGGGGGCCGTGTTCACCGAAGGTTGGGACCGCCAGATCAAGTTCGAACGCCAGGAAGGCAAGTCCATCAAGCAGCAGATCAACTCCGTGTGGATCTATCCGCCGGCGGCTGATCGCGCCACCGCGCTGGCTGCCGCCGATCCGCTGATCCCGGTTGTTGCCTGATACCCGTAGTCGCTAACCAATCGTCTGGGTCGCCCGTCCTGTAACGGGCGATCCCAGGCCCCGATCTACATGCCCGGAGCCTGCCATGAGCCTGACGGTCATGATTCTCACCCGCCCCCTGGCTGCCGCAGCCATCGAACAGATCATCAGCCAGTGCCTGCCCGGCGTCGCCTGGACGCTCCAGTCGATATCGGCCGAAGGTTGCGCCTGGCGTCTGCACCTTTGCATCGATCCGTGCGCCGAGCCGGTGTGCGGCATGTTCTCCTCGATCGTGGCCAACGAATGGCTGACAGGCATTGAGTTCGTGTCACCAGCACCTACCGAGTGTTCGCTGTCGCAGGCAGCTACTTTCCAGTAACGGTCTCGAATGCACTGGCAATCGCATCGGCGACCACAGGCACCCGCGGGCATGGCACACATCCTTGGCGGACGGACCCGCGATTCCATGCTTTTGGATGGTGCCGACCGGTGCTTGTTGGAACCATAGTCCGGCTCTAGCCTCAAGCATGGCTTTGCCACGCGTGGTCCTGACAACAAGCACAAGGAACCGCCATGACCGCCCAATCGAACCCATCGTCCGATCTACTCGATGTGCTGATCGTCGGCGCCGGTCTATCCGGTATCGGCGCCGCCTGTTACCTGAAGCGGGACCAACCCTCCAAACGCTTCCAGGTACTCGAAGCGCGCAACGACCTGGGCGGTACCTGGGACCTGTTCCGCTATCCCGGCATCCGCTCGGATTCCGACCTCTATACCTTCGGCTTCGAGTTCAAGCCCTGGAAGGACGAGAAGGCGATCGCCGATGCCAGCGCGATCATGGGGTACCTGCGCGAAACCGTGGCGGAGCATTGCATCGAGCAGCACATTCGCTACGGCCAGAAGGTGGTGTCGGCGGACTGGCATAGCGAACGTGGCTGCTGGGAAGTGCTGGTGGAGGATGTCGCGACTGGCCAGCGCAGCATCGTACGCAGCCGCTGGCTGTTCTCGGCAGGTGGGTACTACCGCTATGACCAGGGTTTCGCCCCTGCTTTCGAGGGCGTCGAACGATTCCGAGGGCAGGTGATCCATCCGCAGCACTGGCCGGAGGACCTGGATTACAGCGGCAAGCGCGTCGTGGTGATCGGCAGCGGCGCCACCGCCGTGACTTTGGTGCCGGCGATGGCCGAAAAGGCAGCCCACGTGACCATGCTGCAACGCACGCCGAGCTACGTGATTCCGCTGCCGGCGAAGGATCCGATCGCACTGCTGCTGCGCAAGTTGCTTCCGGAGCAAACCGCCTACGCCCTGGTTCGCTACAAGAACGCCAAGGTGGCGCTGGCCATGTGGCGCTTCTGCCAGCGCTTTCCCAATGCCGCGCGGCGCATCATCCGCTTCGTCAACCAGCGTGCGTTGCCCAGGGACTACCCGGTCGATCAGCACTTCAACCCGCCCTACAACCCTTGGGACCAGCGTCTGTGCGTCGTACCGGACAGCGACTTGTTCCGGGCGCTGGGCAGCGGCAAGGCGTCCATCGTCACCGATCACATCGAGATCTTTACCGAGCAGGGCGTACGCCTGAAGTCCGGCGCGGAACTGGAGGCGGACATCGTCATCACTGCGACGGGCCTCAACGTGCAGGTGTTCGGCGGTGTCCAGCTTTCCCGCGACGGCCAGCCCATCGCCTGGAACGAAACGGTCGCCTACAAGGGCATGATGCTGTCCGGCATTCCCAACTTCGCTTTCGCGGTGGGCTACACCAACGCATCCTGGACGCTCAAGGTGAGCCTGCTCTGCGAGCACTTCTGCCGATTGCTGGGCTACATGGATGACCACGACCACGCCGTATGCCAGCCCCTTGCGCCAGCGGGCATGGAGACCCGGCCGCTGCTGGATTTCGGTGCCGGCTACGTGCAGCGTGTCCTGGCCAACCTGCCGCGCCAGGGGCCGGGCATGCCCTGGGTGATGTCCATGGATTACTTCAAGGATGTGAAGCTGCTGCGCAAAGGCCCGGTCGCCGATGCCTGCCTGCAATTCTCCGCCGTACCGGCTGTTCATTCGCCTGCATCGCCTGAAGCGGCGATGGCGCTGGACGGCGCGTCCTGACGCTTGCCGTGCCGCGAGAGGGGATGCCCACTCGCGGCACGGCATTGCGGCTCAGGCGGCTGCGGTGTTCTTCAGACCCAGTACTTCGATGGGCTCGATGCTCGGCGGGTAGGCGAGCATTTCCGCTGCGTTAGCCATCAGTGCGGCGGCGATGGGACCGTTCAGGTGAGCCTGGCGGCCGGCTTCGTCGATGAAGGCATCGAATACACCGAAGGTCGTTGGCGACAAACGCAGGGCGAACCAGAGCGGCGTGGTGGCTTCCTGGTTGGCCAGGGCCAGTCCGGTCTCCAAAAAGGCGGCCACATCGGCCTCCTTGCCGGGCTTGGCTTCCAGTCGGGCGAACAGTGCGAGCTTGATCATTGCGCTTTCTCCTAAAGGCGATCCCACATGGGAACGGCCCAAAGGTACGGCCACGACTGGATGTATCGATATTGGCGAGAATGACATCTTTGGTATCGATATTGCCGGAACCCTCAGCTCAGTAATTTCGGCAACGTCCCGCTGACGCTGTTATCGCATGGCGTCAGGGTCTTGCGGGCTCGCCCCTCAACTGTTCCCGCAAGAGTTCCAGGTAACGGGTGGCACCCAGCCCGCGCGGACGGGCCTTGATCCACACCACGTCTACCCAGAGCCGCAACTGGCTGGCCATGTTGTCGAAGACCACTTCGGTGAGCGTGCCCGATGCCAGCAAGGGCTGGATCAGCGGCTGCGGCAGGTATGCCCAGCCAAGGCCCGCCTGCACCAGGTCTAGGGTTGCCAGGTAGCTGTCGGTCAGCCAGACCCGGTGCGACAGCACGATCTGCGGATCGGACGCGGTGGGTTCGCCAGTGGCGACGATGATCTGGCGGGTGTCGGCCATCTGCGCTTCACCCAGGGGCAACTGCCCACCCGCAGCCGGGAAACCGGGCGCCGCCACGGCGACCAGCAACTGGCTGCCAGCCTCGAGAAAGGCCTCGCGCTCGTCGATTCCTGGTCGCTCGAATACCAGTGCCAGTTGCACGCTACCCTCATGCAGCATGCGCACAGCTTCGGATTGCGAAGCCGAGCGCACCTCGATCTCCAGTGTTGGAAACTCACGGGCCAGGATCGCCAGCGGGCGGCTCCAGGCGCCCGTTTGCAGCTCGGGCGCCATGGCCAGGACCAGGCGTCGCTCCAGGCCCTGATGCAATTGCAGCGCATGGGCGTCCAGCAGATTGAGCTGGCTGGCGACCTGCCGCGCCTGGGGCTCCAATGCAAGGGCCGCCGCTGTTGGCAGCGCCTTGCGCGTGGCGCGATCGAACAGCGGCATGTCCAGTTCGGCCTCCAGCTGGGCGATGGCCATGCTGACGGCGGATGGCACGCGACCAAGGTTTCGCGCGGCCGCGGAGAAGGAACCGCCGTCCAGCACGGCAAGGAACACTTTCAGGGATTCGCTGGTAAAGGCCATGTTGTTTTCAGTTTTCCTGATGATAGTTGTCTTTTTCTATCAGGAGCGCGCACGTAATTTCTACTCCAGCGATGACAACGAGCATGAGGAGCTTGAAATGACCCAAACGAATTGGCAGGGCCAGGTGGCACTGGTCAGTGGTGCCGGCAGCGAACTGGGAATCGGCATGGCCATTGCCCGCAGGCTCGGGGCTGCCGGGGCGAAGCTGATCGTCACGGCGAGCAGCGCGCGTATTGCCGAACGGGTGGCCGAGCTGCGCGCGGAGGGCTTCGAGGCGGAAGGCCGGGCGGCGGACCTGACCGATGAAACCCAGGTTCGCGCGCTGGCTGACTGGGCCGAAGCACTCTGGGGCCGCATCGACATCCTGGTGAACAATGCCGGCATGGCCATGCAAGGCAGCCCCGAGCCTTTCGCTGAAGTCGCCAGCATGGACCTGGAAACCTGGAACCTGTCCATCTCGCGAAACCTGACTACCGCCTTCCTGCTGACCCGCGCCGTGCTGCCGGGCATGCAGGCGAGGGGATATGGGCGTGTCGTGCAGATCAGCTCAACCACCGGCACCCGTGGCAGCAATCCGGGCGAAGCCGCCTACAGTGCTGCCAAGGCCGGCATGGTGGGCCTGAACATGGGATTGGCGCTGGAAGTCGCGCGCCAGGGCATCACTGTCAACTGCGTTGCGCCGGGCTGGATCGGCACTGGCTCCAGCACGGATGAAGAGCGTCATGCGGCCAGCTACGTTCCCGTGGGCCGGGCAGGGCGGCCCGAAGAGGTTGCGGCAGCGGTGGCGTTCCTCGCTTCGCCCGAAGCCAGCTACATCACCGGCGAAACGCTGGTGGTGGATGGCGGCAACTGCCTGATCGAGAACAAAGCGCCTTGAGGGAGGTGGTCACCATGAGCAATCCCGTTGTACTGGTCACGGGCGCGGCAGGCGGTGTTGGCCGGGCGTTGGTCAAACGCTTCATTCAGGGCGGCTGGCAGGTCTTCACCACCGACCTCTCGACCGAGGGGCTGGCACGACTGCAAGCGGAGCATCCTGCCTGCGGCATCTTCGCCGGCGATATCCGTCGGCCGTCGACCTGCACCGCAGTGGTCGCCGCGGCACTGGCGTCCTTCGGCCGGCTGGATGCGCTGGTCAACGCTGCCGGCGTGTGGCGCGAAGGTCCGGTGGAATCCTTCAGCGAAGAGGACTTCGATCTGGTGCTCGATGTGAACCTGAAGGCCACCTTCTTCATGTGCTCGGCCGCGATTCCACCGCTCAAGGCATCCGCTGGCGCCATCGTCAACATCTCCAGCGATGCCGGCCGCCAGGGCAACCGTAATGCGGCGGCCTACTGCGCCAGCAAGGGCGGGGTGACGTTGCTGACCAAGACCCTGGCTCTGGACCTGGCGCCATGCGGCGTGCGCTGCAACGCCGTGTCGCCCGGTGATATCGAGACGCCGATGCTGAAGTTCCAGGCCGAGCATTACGGCCAGGGCGACCCCGAAGGCTACTACCGCGAGCTGTTGGCCAAGTATCCGCAGGGCGACCGGGCCTGCTTCATCCAGCCCGAGGAGGTTGCCGAGCTGGCGTACTTCCTCTGCCAGCCAGGCGCGCGCTCGATCACCGGTGCGGACATGGCGATTGATAGGGGGGTGTCGGCGGGGAATTGAGCCATCATCGATCTGAAAAGCTCTCGTAGGCTGGACCACGCTTCACCGGTCCACCATTGGCGGTTGGCCTCGTCTGGTGGAAATAAAAAACGAGTTCCACCCTACGGGGTACCACGGCGCACTTGTAGGAGCGAGCCTTGGAATCCGATGTCAGCGGTTGGCCTCGTGTGGTGGAGATAGAAAACGAGTTCCACCCTACGGGGTACCACGGAGCACTTGTAGGAGCGAGCTTGCTCGCGAACCTTCAGCACCGGCCTTTCGCGAGCAAGCTCGCTCCTACACAAAGCCTTGGAATCCGATGTCAGCGGTTGGCCTCGTGTGGTGGAGATAGAAAACGATTTCCACCCTACGGGGTGCCACGGCGCACTTGTAGGAGCGAGCTTGCTCGCGAACCTTCAGGGCAGGCGTTTCGCGAGCAAGCTTGCTCCTACACAAAGCTCAGAACCCGCTTTCCCTCAGCAATACCGCCGCTACATGGGTCAGGCCTTCGGCCAACAGGCTGCGGCGGTTGCCGTCGATCTGCAGATGGCCGCGGGTTTCGCGCAGGGTGTGCGGGGCGGCTTCAAGCTGCACCAGCACATGGAACAGCGGCGGCGTCGGCACCAGTTCCTTGCCCTGGCTGGCCACGGTCAGCGGGCCGCCGTAGCGGGAGGCGAGCATCGGGTGTTCGAGTTTGCTGACGCGGGTGCTGCCAATGGCCACCACCTTGCCGGGGATGGGCGTCGGCTGGCCTTCGGGATAGAAACTCACCGCGCTGCCTTGCACCAGACGCTGCACGTCATCCTGGTCGACGTAGGCATCCACCTGCCAGCGGCTCGGGTCCACCAGCATGCCGATGGGCTCGCGGCTGTGCACCCATTGGCCGGGGCGCCAGTCGGGGTCGAGGTCCAGCCAGCGCCCGGAGAAGGGGGCCTGGAGCTTGAGCCGGGCGATCTCCGAGCGTGCGGCACGGGCCTCCTCGAACTGCACGCGCAGGCGCTGGCGAGTGGCCAGGGCCTGGTCGGCGCCACTCGGGTCGGCGATCAGGCCGCCAAGGCGCGCCTCGTAGCTCTTCACGCTGGCTTCGCTACTGGACAGGCGCGACGAGATGTCCGGTTCCTCAAGGGTGACCAGGGTCGCGCCAGCCTCAACCTCACCGGCCGGGTGAATGGCCTGCAAGCGCGCGGGGTAGGGCGCGAAAACACGCAATTGCTGCTCCGCGCGAGCGACGCCAAGCGCATGGATCTCGCTGCGCCAGGGCACCGCCAGGAGTAGCAGGAGCGCGGCCAGCACGCCCCACCAGAAGTACCTGCGGCTATTGTGGATGGCGGCTCGATTGGCCCACCAGTGTTTCAATTCGCGCGCTATCGGCATGACGATGAACCAGGAGATTTCCACGGCGAACAGCAGTATCCCGAGCAGTTTGAAGAAGAGCAGGTAAACCGCCACGGCAATACCGAGGAACAGCACCAGGCGATAGACCCAGGTGACGATGGCGAACGCCACCAGGGCGCGGCGTTTACCGGGGCTGAAGGCTTCCGGCCAGTCTTCGTCAAGGCCTAGCAGCATGCGCCGCAGGGTGGTCCGGGCCAGGGCCGAAGAGCGCTCATGGAGGTTGGGGAAGTCCAGCAGGTCGGACAGGATGAAGTAGCCGTCAAAACGCATGAACGGACTGGCGTTCAGGGCCAGCGACAGGACCCAACTGGTCGTGGCGAGGTAGAGCAGGGCGTTGCGCAACGGGCCGGGGTCGGACAGGGCCCAACCGAGTGTGGCGAGGCCCGCCAGGGCCAGTTCGGTGAGGATGCCCGCCGAGGCGATGGCCAGGCGTTGCCGGGAGCTGCGCAGCTTCCAGCTCTCACCGGTATCGGTATAGAGCATTGGCCAGAGCACCACGAAGGCGATGCCCATGTGCCCGACGCGAAGGCCGAGGCGTGTCGCCACCAAAGCGTGGCCGAGTTCGTGAAGGGTCTTGGCCAGGGCCAGCGCCAAGGCGAAGCTGACCAGCCCGGACGCGGAGAAGGATTCCACCACCGCCGTGGTGAAGGCGTCCCATTGTTGCAATACCAGTAGCACGCCGATCACGCCCAAGGTCACCACCAGCACCCCGGTCAGTGGCCGGAACAACCAGTCCAGATAGCCCGCCAGGTGTTCCAGATGCCGTTGCGGGCGCAGCAACGGGATACGAAAGAACAGGTAGTGGTGCAGCCACCATTTCCAGTTGAGCCAG
The DNA here is from genome assembly GCF_029873115.1 of Pseudomonas sp. BN606. Taxonomy (NCBI): domain Bacteria; kingdom Pseudomonadati; phylum Pseudomonadota; class Gammaproteobacteria; order Pseudomonadales; family Pseudomonadaceae; genus Pseudomonas; species Pseudomonas sp. BN606. The sequence continues at coordinate 52,637 of NZ_SSOF01000063.1, forward strand.
GCATTGCCTTCACTGCGGGACGCCAAGCGGGCGGCGGCATCCGGCGTCGGGCGCAACAGCTGGTGCTGTTCGAGGAACTGGCGGAGCTCCAGTACCTGCTCCACATCCGGGCGCAGTGGCGTCTGTTGCTGGATGTCCTGGCAGATCCGTTGCGGCGTGTCTTCCCAGCGCAGCAGGCATTCGAACTCCAGCCAGCCAATGCGATAGAAGCGATTGATCACTGTGTCCTGGATCACCCACGCCGGCTCGCCGTCGCTGCCGGGCGCGGTCTCCAGCAGCCGCAGGTCTTCGCGCAAAGGCGGGAGCGGCATCTGCGCCGCGTCGACGATCACAGCCCGGTCCAGGCACGCAGCGCGGCGTATGGCCGGCGCAGCAGGTAGTAGCCCAGCACCACCCGCTCGCCGTAGAGCTTGGCGGTACCGTGCAGGCCGAGGCGGGCGTGTTCCGGCTGGCCTTCGATGCTGGCGAGCAGCCGGTAGGCCACTACACCCTCTTCATTGGCGCGGGCCTGGTAGCTGGTTTCCAGCACCTGGCCTTTTAGCGGCGAGAGTGGGTAGGCGGTGAGAAACAGGGTGACCTCGGCGCCGGGTTCCAGGGCGATGGCGTCGGCCACCGGCAGCTGGATCAGCATGGCCGGTTGCGCAGGGTCGGCCACCTGGAGAATGCGTTCCCCGGTTGCCACCGGTTTGCCCAGCCAATCGTTGGGGTCGCTGAACACAGCCACGCCAGCGCGCGGCGAGCGCACGCGGGTACGTTGCAACTGCGCCTGGACCGCCGCCAGTTCGGCTCGGCGCTGCTGGGCGCGGCCGTTGAGCAAGGTCAGCTCGCTCTTGCTCTGCGGGTTGTCGAATGCGCGCTGGCTGGCCGCCATCAGCTCGGCATCGGCTACCGCCACTTCCTTGCCGAGCACTTCGGCGCGGCTTTTCAGGGTGGTTTCGTCGAGGGTGAAGAGCAGGGTGCCTGCTTCCACGGGTTGATTCGGCCGCACCTGCATGCGCTCGATCACCCCATCGATGGGGGAGCTGATGACCTCCGCCTGGCGCGAGACGATCTCAGTCGGCGCCAGCGCCGTTTGCCGCACCGGCACCAGCATCAGCGCAGCGGCCACCGCCAGTGCGGCCAGGAGCTGGCGCTTGCTGGGGCGCCAGCCGAACAGACGGCGCCGGCCAGCGAAGGCGGCCCAGCAGTGGGCCCAGGTCTGCCAGAGCCCATCGGTCAGCGGCGCCAGGGATTCGGCCGGCGGCGCATCCAGCAGGAACAGCACCAGCCCCAGGCGCGTGCCTTCGCGGTCATGCAGGGGAATGCACCAGAGTCCGGACGGCCACCACTCGGCCCAGCCTTCGGCGATGTCCTCGGGGGGCTCCACGGCCTCGCGGGCCAGCCAGCGTGGCTGGGCGTCGGTCAATTGGGTGTTCAGCCAGCGGCTGGCGCGGCGCAACCAGACCAGGTAGGGCGAATCTTCGCTGGGCCGGGCAAGGCCGGATACGCAGAGCAGTTCCAGGTCCGCGCCGCGCTGCGCGAGCACCAGTGCCTGGTGGTAACGCAGCAACGCATAGGGGTCATTGGCAATGGAGAAAGCCAGGGCATTGAGCGAGTCGGCGGCCAGGGCGCGGTCGCGCAGTGCGGCCAGGGCAAGCAGCAATTGCGGGTGCGGCAGGCGGTCATTCATGGGCTTGCGGGAATCGTGCAGTGCCGCTCATGCCGGCGATCAGTTCCGGGTGCTCGGCATCGAGCCGTGCTTCCAGTTCCACGGTCTGGGCCACGGCGTCGACCCGCGAGTTGATGGCGCTGATATGGGCGCCATAGGACTTGCCGGTTTCCAGGATGCTGACCTCCAACGGTATGCCGGGCTTGAGCTGTGGCAACAGGCTCGACGGCACGTTGAGGCGCACCTTGAGGGCGCCGTCGCTGACCAGGTCGAACAGCGGCGTTCCGGCCGCCACCGTCTGGTAGGGCTTCACGTGGACCTTGGCGACCCGTCCGGAGAAGGGCGCTTGTATCCGGCAGTAGCCACTCTGGGCCTGGGCCAGGGAGCGTGCGCCTTCGGCCTTCTGGACTTCGGTGTTGGCCATGGCCACTTCCAGGTCGCCTACCGCATCCAGCTTGCGCAGATTGCGTTTGGCATCGAGGTTCTGCCGGGCCATGGTCAGCTCGGCGGCGGCAACCTTGGCGCGAGCGTGGGCTTCCTCGCAATTGAGCTGGGCCAGCAGGGCGTCCTTTGCTACCGGCTGGCCGAGGGAGGCCTTGAGCTCGCCGAGGGTGCCGTTCATCTGGCTTGAGAGCGTGGTCTCCAGGTCTGCGCTGAGCAGTACGCGGATGGCGCCGGGGTCCTCGGCAGGGTTGGCCGGCGGCAGGTCATCGGCAAAGGCGCCGGGTAATGGAAAAGACAGGACAAGGGACGCAAACAGGGCGAGCAGACTGCGCTCAGCGTTGTACGGCATGCGGTGTTCCTTATTTGCTGACGAGAAGTTTGCTGTGTTCCTGTTCACCCAGGGTGCGCTGGATTTCCCGGGCGAGCGTCTGGATGTCGTGCTTTTCGATCTGCTCCGGGAGGGTATCCAGGCCAATGGAGTTGTACAGCCGACCCCAGGCCGCCTGGGCGTCGGAGTAGGCGGCCTCGCGCTGGTAGCGCGAAAGCAGGTAGCGGCCTTCGGCACGGATCAGCTCCAGTTCCGAACCATAGGAGGTCGTACGTGCGGCCTGGGCGTAGTCCAGCAGGCTCTGGTCCACCCGCAGGCTCTGGTCGGCGAATTCCACTTCCTGGCGCGCCAGCTGATAGCGCAGGGTGCCCACCCGTACCTGAGTGAGGATGGCCATGGACAGTGCGACACGGCGCATGTCGTCGGTCTGCTCCTGGGATTCGGCAGCCGCGTTCAGCGACGGCAGTTGCAGCAGGCGCAGCAGATTCAGCGACACCTGCAGGCCGGTCTCGGTCCAGTGACTGTTGTAGAGGAATTTGTTGGAGTCGTACTTGTAGCCGAAGTCCAGGCTGACGTTAGGCCAGAGCTGGGCCTTGGCGATCTTCAGGTCATTCTCGTTGACCCGCTTGCGGTACCACTCCTCCATGATTTCCGGACGGTTCTCCAGGGAGATCTGTTCCAGCCGGTTGATGTCCTGATTCAGTTCCGGCAGTGGCGGCTCGGCCTGGTCGGCGAGGATCAGCTTCGAGCCTGGCGGCAGCGACATCAGCGCGGACAGTTCGGCTTGAGCGAACTCCAGGTCCTGGCGGCGTACGGTGAGCAGGTAGATCGAGTCGAGCAGGGCGCGCTGGTAGGACAGCACTTCCTGGCGCGGCAGCAGGCCCTTGGTCTCGGCCTCGCGGGCGGAAAGCAGTGCCTGGTGAGTACGTACCAGAAGGCGGTCGACCTGGGGCATCAGGCGCTGGGCACCGACGGCGCGCCAGTAGGCGTTGCGCACGTCCTGCAGGACGTTCTGCGCTACCTTGCGGCGGCGTTCCTCGGCCATGAGGATCTGGTCGCTCTTCTGCTGGGTACGGTAGTAGGCGACGCCGAAGTCCAGCAGGCTCCAGGACAGACCCAGGCCGTAGAGTTCGCGGTAGCGCTCTTCGGAGGTGGAAGCCCGCAAGCTTTCTTCACGGTCCTCGATGCCGATGGAGGTGCCGCCGGAGTCGTTGTTACGCCCGGCATATCCGGCCGAGGCGACCAGGCGCGGCAGCATTTCGTGACTGGAGACGTCGCGCAGGTCACTGGCCAGGGCGCTTTCCATGAGCTTGAGGCGATAGTCCAGGTTGTATTTCAGGGCCCGGGCCGCGGCCTCGTAGAAGGTGATCGGGGCGGTCACCGGCTCCTGATTGGAATACATCTGTGACTGATCGCGAATGATGCGCTGCCGGCTTTCCTCATCCGTGTACTCGTGGGGTTTCATGGCCGAGCAGGCACCTAGCAGCAGGCTGGAGGCGATGGCGGCGCTGAGGAGCGTTTGGGGCGTTCTTGGCATGGTCGATCCTTGTTCCTTGCTTATTCGGTTGACCGGTTGCCCAGCGCGCGCAGGCGCTCGGCGGCCTCGCGCAACTGGGCACGGAAGCCGGGGGCGGTACGGGAGTCGGAAGGCGGCGGCAGCTGGGCATCGCCCTGGGTCAGGTTGTCCGGGGTGGTGGCGAACACCGAGGGGTCGGGCAGCAGGCCGTCGGCGCTCAGGCTGATTCGGCCGTGGCGACCGAGAATCCAGGCCAGGTCCAGGTCGCTGCTGGCACTGCTATCGCGTACGGCGTGGGAGACGAACTGGCCCTTGACCTGGCCGAAGTGCGCGCTCAGGGTTTCGCTCTCGATTTCCGGCTCCAGCCCCAGCCGCAGATCGCTGCCGTCAGCGTCCCAGCCGGACAACATCAGCTGGCGATCATTCCGTTCCACCACCGGGCCGACGAAGACCACCGGGTCCACGCCGGGCAGAGGCAGACGCCGGAATGGATCGAGATCGCCACGGTCCTCGTGTGGGCCAATGGGGTCATGGTTGGGAGCGGGGATGAAGGGCGCGGCGATATCCAGGTCTATCACCAGTTGCGCCAGGTCGGTTGCACCGGCGCGGTCGCCGAGCGTGTAGGTGAAGACGTCCTGCAGGACGCGGCCGAGGCCGGCGGCCCTGAGCACTTCGGGGTTGGTCAGGTCGATGCTGTAGGTGTAGCTGCCGTCGGCATTGATCACCAGGGTGCCGTAGCGACCGGCGATGGGTTGGCCGACGAGCCCGGTCGTGCCGCTGCCATTCTCCGCACCGCTGCGGATGCCCACCACTTGCAACTGTTCGCCACCGTCCACGTCCGAGTCATTGGGCAGCACATTGCCCGTAGCCTGGGGCGCCGGGGTCTGGTCGCTGGCGACGTTGCTGTCGTCCCGGGCGACCGGATTGTCGTTGGCACCCTGGATCAGGATGTTCAGGCGGGCTTCCGATTGTGCACCTGTCGTGTCGCGCATGACGTAGGTGAAGGACTCGCGCAGGGATTCACCGGCAGTGCGCAGGGCTTGCACCAGCGGGTTGGTGTTATCCAGCACATAGACATAGCTGCCATCGGCATTGAGGGTCAGCGTGCCGTAGCGACCCACCAGGGCCTGTCCCGCAAGAGCGCCGCTGCCCAGCTCGCTGGTGGCCGAAAGGACCTGCCGGGTCTCGCCATTGGCGACGCTGTCCACGTCCTGGTCGTTGGTCAGGACATTGCCGGTAGGGTCGCTGCCAGGGACGTCGTTGCCCACGCCGCCTGCCTCGACCGCCGTGGTGTCGTCATCCTGGGCGACCGGCGTGTCGTTGCGACCATCGATGGTGATGCGCAGCTCGGCGGTATCGGTGGCCAGATGCGTGTCGGCAAGCGTGTAGGTGAAGGTGTCCACCAGGGTCTGGCCACTGATGCGCAGCGCCTGGACTACAGCCAGGCTGTTGTCGACCACGTAGGTCCAGCTGCCATCGGCATTCATCGTCAGATCGCCGTAGAGGCCGCGCAGCACCGTGCCGACGGTCCCGCTGGTGCCACTGCCGGCTTCGCTGCCGGTGCGAATGGCCAATACCGACAGCTGCTGCCCTTCGAGATCCGTGTCGTTGCTCAGCACATTGCCGCTGGGATTCACGCCCGGTACGTCGTTGTTCAAGCCGCCGGCCTCGATAGCGGTGGCCTCGTCGTCGAAGCCATCCGGCACGTCGTTGCGGCCGACGACGATGATCGACAGTTGCGCCAGGTCGGTGAGGCCGCCCAGGTCGGTGACCTCATAGGTGAAGTGATCCACCAGGGTGTCCAGCAGGTCGAGGGCGAGCACGTCCGGGTTGGATATGTCGATGGTGTAGTGGTAGCTGCCGTCGGCATTGATCACCAGGGTGCCGTACTGGCCGACCAGCACGCTGCCGACCGAGCCGGCGGTGCCGCTGCCGTTCTCCGGCCCCGTACGGATACCGGTGACGGTGAGCTGGTCGCCCTGGTCGATATCGGTGTCATTGGGCAGGACGTTGCCGCTGGGGTTGAGCACCAGGCCGTCGCCATTGTCGGTGACGCCGACGTTCAGGTCGTCCGCGGCGACCGGCGCATCCCAGGCGCCCTGGATGGTGATGGTGATGCGGGCGATGCTCAGGGCGCTGGCGGTGTCCCGCATGCGATAGGAGAAGACTTCACGCAGTGTGTCGCCCGGCTTCAAGGCCTGGACCGCCTCCAGGGCGTTGTTCACCACGTAATGCGACTCGCCGTTGGGCTGCACGATCAAGGTGCCGTAGAGACCGTCGATGCTCTGGCTGCCGGTGACCAGGGTGAAGTTCGCGCCTCCCAGCTCGTCGCCGACGCGGATGCCGATGAGCGTCTTGGTATCGCCGGCATCGACGTCGCGGTCGTTATCGAGGACGTTGATGCGCGGGTCGATACCAAGCGTGCCGTTGTTGGTACCACCGGCTTCCACGGCAATGACGTCCACGCGGATGGCGTGCGGGTTGTCGTTACGGCCCTGGATAGTGATGGTGAGGGTGGCGGTGCTGGTGGCGCCGGCCAGATCGCGGATGGTGTAGGTGAAGGTTTCGCTCAGCGTGTCACCAATGATGCGCAGGGCCTCCACACGCGGGTCGTCGTTATCGACGATGTAGGTGTAGCTGCCGTCGGCGTTGAGGGTCAGGGTGCCGTACTCGCCCACCAGTGCGCTGCCAATAGTGCCGACATCGACACCGTGTCGTACACCGACCACGGTAAGCGTCTCGCCGAACTGGTCGACATCGACGTCATTGGTCAGGACGTTGCCGCTTGGGTCGACGCCGTCCAGGATGTTGTCGAGGCCGCCGGCCTCGACGGCGATTGCACTGTCATCGTTGGCGACAGGGGCGTCGTTGGCGCCTTCGATGGTGACGTTGAGCAGCGCAATGTCGGTGGCGCCAGCGGTATCGATGACGCTGTAGTTGAAGGTGTCGATCAGCGTGTTGCCGGCGCGTAGGGCTTGAACCGCTGCCAGGCTGTTGTCCAGGCGATAGCTGTAGCTGCCGTCGGCGTTCAGGGTCAGCCAGCCGTATTGGCCACGCAGCTCGCTGCCGAGGACGCCCGCCGTACCTGCACCTTCCACGATACCGGTACGTACCGATTCCACCGCCTTGGCTTCACCGTAGTCGATGGTGTCGAGGGCGCCGCCGTCGACATCGGTGTCGTTGTCCAGCACATTGCCGCTCGGGTCGACCCCGGCGCTGCCGTTGTTCACTCCACCTGCTTCGACGGCCGTGGCGTCATCGTCGGTCGCCACCGGGTTGTCGTTGCGGCCAAGGATGAGGATCACCAGTTGCGCTGATTCAGGCGCTTCCTGGCCATCGGAAATGGCGTAGGTGAAGCGCTCGATGAGGAAATCCGAGAGCAGGCGCAGGGCCTCCACTTCGGGATTGGTGTTATCCAGGACGTAGCTGTAGGTGCCATCGGCGTTCAGGGTCAGGGTGCCGTACTGGCCCGCGAAGGCCTGGCCGATCACGCCGGTGGTTCCCAGTTCGTCGTTGCTGACGGAGACCACCGTGATCGGGTCGCCGTCAGGGTCGACATCGAACAGCAGAGCGTCGCCCGTGGGGTCGATGCCTGCCTGGCCGTTGGCGACGCCGCCGCGTTCGACGGCGATGTTGAAGTGATTCTGAGCCACCGGCGGGTCGTTTACGCCGCGGACAGTAATGACCAGTTGCGCCAGGTCGGTGAAACCGTTGGTGTCGATGATCTGGTAAGTGAAGGTCTCGGTCAGCGTCTGGCCGGCGAGCAGGGCCTGGACCGTGGGGTTGGCGCTGTCTACGTCATAGGTGAAGGAACCGTCAGCACCCATGCGCAGGAGGCCGAAGTTGCCCAGTAGCAAGGTGGCGCCGGTGGTGCTGGTGGAACCGGTCGCTACTCCAATCAGCACCCCGCCGGCGGTTTCCAGGCCCGAACGCACGCCATTGACCCGGAGCAGGGTATTGGGCCGGTCGGCCGCGTCAACGTCGTTGTCCACGCCGTTGCCACCGGGCTGGGTGACCGGGCCGGGGCGGCTGGGGAAGCGGATGACGTTGCCGCTGGGGTTGCTTTCACCGATGGCAGCGGGGCCGGAGCCGGCCTGGGCCACGGCCTGGTCATCGCTGGCCAGGGGGTTGTCGTAGTTGCCACGAATGGTGATGCGCAATTCCGCGAGGTCGTTCAAGCCAGCCGTGTCAGTGACCTGGTAGCTGAAAAACTCGGTCAGCGTGTCGTTGGGCCCCAGCCGTTGCACGGCGGTGGCGTTCTCGTTCAGCACATAGGTGTACGTGCCATCGGACGCGATGGTCAGGGTGCCGTAAGTGCCGATGATGTTTACGCTGCCACCAGTGGGGACGATGGTCAGCACGCCCTGCGCGAGCTCACGCAGGGCGCGCGCGCCGGTGACTGTCTTGGTTTCGCCATAGTCGATCGGGTCCGCCGGGTTTTCGCCGCCGTCCACATCGAAGTCGTTGTCCAGCACATTACCGGTGGCGTTGGCACCGGGAGCGGGGAAGCCGGCCGGCGGGGTGTCGCCGGGGTTACCGATATCGGTGTTGTTGACGCCACCTTTCTCGATGGCTGTGCCTACGTCATTGACACCCACCGGGGTGTCGTTGGCGCCCTGGATGACCACCGAGAAGTTGGCTGAGGATTGCAACGGTGGACCGCCCAGGCCGATGTCCGAGATCACGTAGGTGAAACTCTCGTTCAACTGGTCGCCCGCCTGGCGCAGCGCCTGCACCTCGGGATTGGCGTTGTCGATGATGTACTGGTAGGCGCCATTGGACTGCAGCACCAGCTTGCCGTAGCGCCCGAACACCTCCACCGATCCCAGCGCTGGAACCGGAACCACTACGCCGAGTGGGGAGGTGACCGATACGACGAATATCTGGTCGCCGTTGGTACCGATATCGATGTCGGTATCGTTGCTCAGCAGATTGCCGCGCGGATCGATGCCCGGGAGGCGGTTGGCGGTACCGCCAGCTTCCACCGCCGTGGCGTTGTCGTCCACGGCGTTCGGCGCGTCGTTCACCGGATCGAGGCGGATCACCAGGAAGTCGCTGTCGGTGCGGGCGTCCGCCAGTTCGCCGGGAATGCCATTGCCGTTGAAGTCGCCGTAGTTGCCCAGGTCGTTGGTCAGCACCTCGAGGAAATCGACGCCGTTGAAGTCGAGGTTACCCAGATAGCTGACGCCGGCCAGGGCCGCGTTGATGTCGGCGATCCGGCCCAGCAGGACCAGGTTCGTCGTCCCGGCCCCGGTCACCGTTACGCCAGTGGTCGGACCGGTGAGTGTGAGCGTGCCGTGAAGAACGTTGAGGTTGACCTCGATGGCGCGGCTGGCGACGACCGGATCGCGCTCGGCATCGATGTCGCTGACGCTGATGCCGGAAATCGCCAGGGGCGTGTCTTCTCGTCCCTGCTGGAAGCCGGGCAGGGTATTGACCGGCGCATCGTTGAGCTCGACATAGCCGGAGTTGGCCTGCTGCGTGACACCTTCGCCAAGGGTCACCTGGACCTGGCCGAGGGTTCCGGCATCAGTGTCGATGCGAATCCGCAGTTCGCCGAACTGGGCAATGCTGTTCACAGTGGTCGGTGCATCGATGCGGAACAGGCCGCTGGGTAGCACGCCGAAGGAAAAACGGCCGTTGGTGTTGGTAGTGGTGGTGAAGGTCTTGTCGTCGCCACTACCGAACACGCCGTCGTTACCGGCCCAGATCAGGTTGATGGTCTGGTTGGCGATGGCCAGTTCGTACGCGGGGGTGCCGGGAACCGGGTCCGGATCCGGTGTGGCGTCGTTGGGGGCGGTGGCGGCCGTGCCCGTATCGTTCCACAGGGTGCCGCTGATGATCCCGAGGCCGGCGCCTTCGCGGAGCACGTAGTTGTTCAGGGCATTGGCACCGGGGCCATCTGCGCCGGTCCGCTCGCCCGTGGCCGTGCCGTCCGGGCCCACTGCCGTGCCGCCCCAACCGGTGAAGGATTCCGGCAGGCTGCTCCAGCTCAGCGTGGCATCGGTGCTGGCGATGGTCGCGTTGTTCGGCACCTGGACGCTGTAGACCACGCTGACGCTGGTGCCCGGATCGATGCGCGCGATATCCACGGTCACGCCGCCCGCACCGCTGAAGCTGACACCGGCCGGCAGGTTGCCCGGGCCGAAGGTGTTGCCGCCAATGGTGATGCTGAGCAGCGTGTAACTGCTGCCGGTTGGGAAACCATCGGTCAGGTGCACGTCATAGGCCGGCAGGCTGCCGTTGGCGGTGAAACCGATGGTGACGGTTGCGGTGCCGAGGGTGCCGCCGGGATTTGCGTTGAAGTCGGTGACAGTCTTGTCCAGGTTGGCGAAGCCAGGTTCCACGATGCGCTCGAACAGGGTGTCGCTGGTGGCGCGCAAGTTGCCGTTCACCCGGTCCTGCACGGTGACACCGAGTTGCGTGGCCGACTGGTTGCCGAGGCTGTTGTCCACGCGGGCGTTGAACTCGAAGACCACGCCTTCAAGGTCATCGTCGTTGCCATCGTTGCCGTTACCGAACGGCCCGTTGGTGAGGTTGCCCAGGTTGAGGGTCACCACCTGGTTGCCGTTGGCGTCGGTACTCAGAACGACGTAGATGGGGTTGATCACACCAGTGGGGGCCGGCCCGGAAAGATTGGCGGTGATGAGCTGGGCTTGCGGGCTGTCCTCGTTACCAAGGATCTGCAGCGTGCCGCCGATGATCAGATCCCCCAGGCTGGTGACCAGCCCACCATCGGAAACGAAGCCGATGCGCATGGTGCTGAGGTCATCCACCGTCAGCCCGTCGTCCAGGGTGATGATCAACTGGTAATTGGGGTTGCTTCCTTCGGGCACCAGTACGGCGGTGCGGTAGCGGATGATCTCGCCGATGGTCACGGTTTCGAACGCCGCGTTGGTGGGATTCGGCGCGGGGGTATCACCCAGGCCGCCGACACGGGAGAGGCGAATGCCTTGCGCCACCGGGATGATCAGGATGCTGTCGCGCTGGTAGTCGTTGAGCACGCCGGTGTTGAGCAGGCCGTCCTGGCCGGTGCGCTCGCCAGTTGGGTCAGCGGCGCCATTGGTGTTGCTGCCGTTGAGGCTGGTCCAGCGCACATCCGCCAGGTTGTCGAAGCGAGCGACGGAGGCACCGGTGGCATTGACTACGCCACTGATGCGGATGGTGATGGTGCCGCCCTTGGCGATGTCGACGTTGCCGGTGTTGATCAGCGTACGGCCATTCGGGTCGAGGACGAAGCTGCCCCTGATATCGGTGCTGACCCCGCCTACGGTATAGGTCACGCTGACCAATGTGAGCTGGTCCAGTTCGGTGGGCAGCTGGCTGGAGAAGGCGATGTCGAAGGCGTCGTAATCGCTACCGGCGTTGCCATTGGCGATGGTGATGCTGAAGTCGACCCGGTCGCCCTCGTCGAAACCCAGGCCCGGGTCGGTAATCAGTTGCTGGCTGAGCTGCAGCGTCGGTTCCTGGAGGGTGATGGCCGGTTTGGCACCTGTCAGGTTCACATCGCGATTCAGCGGCGCGGTGCCGTTTGGGGTGTTCCCATCGGGGTCGCTGTAGCTCAGGCGGGCGTCGTTCTGGCGCACGCCACCGGCCTGGTTGCCGAGCACGTTGCTGGCCACCAGCCGCACGCGGATGACGAAGCTGTTGTTGCCGATGTTGTTGTCGCCCGTGGCGCCGGAGGCGCTGAAAATGAAGCGCGCATCGGCGCCGTCGGCACCCAGGGTGCCGGTGGGGGCGGTGAGACTACCGATGGTGACCGTGCCGGCGAAGTTGGCGGTCAACGCGCCGCCAGCGGTGGTAATCAATTGGTAGCCCTGGTTGGCATTGAAGCTGGTGTCCAGGCGCAGGCCGGGCGGGATCAGGTCGTCGATGCGCAAACTCTGGGTAGTGCCTTCAGGCAGCGTGACGATGATGTCGTAGAGCATGCTTTCGCCGACTACCAGGTTCGCACCGGTGGTGTGAGCGGCACTGGAATCGCCATTGTCCAGGCTGCCGCCGGCGAAGTTCTTGCTGATCACCGGCGCTGCGACCTGCTGGCTGGCGAGGTCGGAGAGCGGCACCGGCACGAAGTTCTGCCCACCCTCGGCGCTGGCGTAGTGGGTCAGCTCGGCAGTGCTTTGCAGGGTGGCGCTGGCGCCGATGGCCGCCGCCACCTGCACGTCATAGGTAATGACCACGACGTTGGCGCCGCTGTTATCCGCCGCGGTCCCGGGGCGGCCGGCCAGCAGGGCGCCAGCTCCGGGTGAGTCGATGAAGGTGATGGTGTTGGTGGCGTTGTCCACGGTGAAGTGGGTGCCGGCTATCAGTCGGGTGCCGTCGCCGCGATAGATCAGCAGGTTTGAACTGGCCAGGTTGCCACCCACGAAGGACAGGCCCGGCGGCAGGCTGATGCGGGTGCTGACGTCATAGGCGTTGCCGCCCCCATGGTTCTCGATGGCGGTAGCCAGGCGCAGGCGGTCGCTGGCATCGATGCCAGCGACATTGCCATTGACCGCGAGGATATCGGTGATGCTGCCGCTGAAGGGCACGCCGGTGGTGCCCGGCGCGTTCCAGGCGCCGGTGGTGCCGGTCACCGTGCCATGGCTGGTGGAAACCACGCCGTGGCTCATGGTGAGCACCGGTTCGGCCACCGAGGCGATCAGGGTCACGTCATCGGTGGTGAGCAGGACGCTCTTGTCCAGGGTACGGGTCTGGCTGGATTCGCCCAGCACGTTGAAGGCGCGCTGGTCGGCGAACGGCTGGTCGCTGACGGTGAGGGTGAAGTCGATGGCGACGCGGCTGCCGTTGATACCGGGGTTCACGTAGTCGGCGAAGGTGAATACCAGCGAATTGCCGGCGCCGATGGTGACCGAGATAGGGCTGTTGGGGTTGGTATTGCCCGTGGCCAGGCGCCAGATGGCATTGGGATCGACGCCACTCAGGTCGAACAGCGGCAGCGGCAGGTAGGCGGTGAGCTTGAAGTTCTCGTAATCGCCGGTAACCAGGTCGTAGGTCAGGCGGAAGGTGACGGTATCGCCTGGCCGCAATTCGGTGCCGGGCGCCGGCGCACCTCCACCGTTGAGGCCGGCCAGATCGATCTGCACCTGGCTGGTAGGAATGGTGCTGACGGTGTTGGAGGTGTCGCTTTCGTCGAAACCGCTAAGGTTGTTCGGGTCGAACAGTATGGTGGCGGTCACCGTGGCGTTATTGCCGACCGAGTCGCCTTCGTTGATTTCGCTGTGGGGCGCGCCGGCGGGCGGCGTGTAACTTTGGGCAACCCGAGCCTGATAACCGATTACCGCCAGGGTGGCACCTTGCAGCAGGTCATCGAAGGCCAGGTCACCGTTGAGCCAATTGCGGATGCCGAATGCGTTGGCCAGCGACTGGGCAATGTCGAACTGCATCGAGGTGCTGCCGTCGGCATTGGCCACGCTGCTGCTGACCAGGGCGATGGTCTGGGTCACGCCGTTCTGGGTGATCGTCAGGGTCGCGGTGCCGGCTATCAGGTTCTGCCCGTCGCCCAGCTGGTCCGATACCAGGAAGCTGCCGTTGCCGAGGAAGGTCTTGCCGAAGGCGAAGTAGTCCGACAGCGCGATGTTCAGCCTGTAGTCCAGGACATCCCCCGGACTGATGCCGGGGCTGCCGACATCGGTGCGTACGCTGACCTGCTTCTGCAGGGTGATGGACTTGGCGACGAAGCTGACGTCGTTGCCGGTGCCGTCGAAGGCGATCTGGCCATTGGGAGCATCGCGCGGGTCGAGGGGTATCCAGTTCCCCGCGGCCTCGGGCCTGGCGAACGTGATGGTGACATCGTCGCCGGTGGCGGCGTTGAGCACCGGCACACCATCGGCGTCGTCGTCCGGAACGAAGAACTGTACGTTGGTGGTGGTCGGTGCGGTCAAGGTCGCATAGCTGACAGTGAACTCGCTGATGTACAGGTCGTTGCTGAGGTCACCGTCGCTGTTCTGCGCCAGGATGCGCTGAATGAACGTCGGGTCGGTGACTGTATTGCCGTTGTGAAGGGTGATCGAGGTGATGGTGCCGCCGCCACCGGGTGTGATGGCGGTCACGATGACGTTGTCCGGTACCGGCTGGGTCAGTACCACGTTGGTCAAGGTCTGGGAGTCGGCCGGATTGATGGTGACGTCCAGTTCGCGGCCATAGTTCGGTCCGGTCGCGGTTTCGCCTTCGGGCGTGGTGATCACCTGGTCGAAGGTGATTACCGTCGGATGCACCACGAAGCTGTCGGCGTTGGCCGATGGCTCCAGAATGCTGGGGTCGGTGGCCGGGTTGTTCAGCGAGTCATTGCCGTACTGGAAGCCGCTGCGCGCACGGATGGTCAGGTCCGGCGTCGTCCCGGAGAAGGAGAAGTCGGTGTCAGCCAGGTCGCTCAGAGAAGCCGTCACTTGCACGGTGATGGGCGGCTGGCCCAGGGTGACACTGGCGAACGGCAGTTCTACCACCACCATCTGGTCGCCGGCACGCATGCCGAAGTCTGCGGCGTTGATGATCAGCGGCTTGCCGTCGGTTCCTACTGCCAGCGGGTGGCTGGCCTGGCCGTTGGCGTCGAAGGTCAGCACGTGGGCGGTGAGGTTCTGCCCGAGATAGGTGGCGGAGACGAAGGTGACACCGTCGTCTATTTCCGCGCCAGCACCATCCTTGCCCGTAGCCGGGAAGAACAGGTCGATGAAGGGCGCGTAGCCCGTATCGGTGGTGATATTGGTAAACGTAACGTTGAAGCTGAAGGTTTCTCCCAGCAGCACATCCGCGCCACCAGTGAGGGTGGTGGTCGGTCCGGCCGCCAGCAGCCGGTCGTAGCCAGCGGTGGCCGCGACAGCCAGCGCGATGGGCTTGTCGATGTCGCCGCGGGCGACTTCCAGCTCCCAGTCGCCGCCCGCGCGGGCGCTGCCGGTGTCATCGCTGGAGGCTGCGACGTCGGCGCCGGTCCAGCGCGCCAGCTCGTTGACCAGGGTGCGCCCGGCGCTGCCTTCGCCGACCTTGCAACCATAAAGCTGGATATCGGCGCCTTCGCTGAGCGACTGGCTCCACTGGCTGAGGGGCTGGGCGAACTGGTCGATGTTGTCGGCGGTCAGGGTGGTCTTGCCGAGGGTGAACTCGCCTGAAGCACCGTGGGACAGGATCTGGATGGAATCCACCTGGCCAAGCTGGGTCAGTGCAGCAGAGATGGCGGCGAGGCCATCCTGGTTGGCTTCCACCACCAGTACTTCGACGTTGCCTGGGAGCTGCGCCGTCAGCTTCTCGCGACCGTCGATGCGACTGTCGAGCACCAGCAGGTGGCGGCTTGCGGAAGGTTGCTGGCCGGGCTCACTGCGGGCGTCGCTGGGCGTGGCGTGATCGGCGACGGGTTTGCCGGCGTCGCCAGTGTCCTGGTGCTGCTGGTCCGCTGCGGTGGCGGCTGCACCGTCGAAGAGAATGCGGGGCTCCAGGGCCAGGGCACGGCGCTGGGGTCTGAATGCGGGCGGCACAAAGGTACCGGGCTTGGTATCAATATCCATATGTTCACCAAGAAACCTGTCACGTATGGGCAGGCCTGCAACGTTTGAGATTCAGTACATCGAGAGCACCTCGCGCCCCGGAGGGTGCAAGATGCGGGTTCAACCTGTACTGGGTACTGCGGCGCAGAAACCCGGCGTCGTCCGGGGCATGTCGATGACCCGTCAAAAGCCAAGGTGGGAAGTTTCGCCTGTCTGCGGCGGAGTCCAGTCCTGAAGTCCGGTTTGCTGAGCAGAAGTCCGTTTTCTGTCAGAAAATTCTCACGATGAGCCTACACAAGTTTTATTGAAACGCCAGCCCATCCGTCCGCCACAAGGCGTGGCAAATCCAGCTGACGCGCTACTTTCGAGGCGAAACCGTGACGGGGTCGGCCATCGCATGTAGAGATCGAGAGTGCGGATGAATCCCCAACTGGCGAGCCGGGGTGAATCAGGCGCGCAGGGAGGCAACCCCGGTTCAACGAACTGAACTAGGCTGCAACTGGCCGGGCCAGGAGTTGGGGGCGCCCGGCGAACAAAAAGAATTGGCTGGAGCGCGCTACATGGACAAACGGATCAGTTGGTGGGGAGCCACGATCTTCTGGATTTTCTCGATGGTGCTTTCCGCTACCGCACATGGCGCCGATGAAGCGGCGAACGCCGCGGCGGAACCCTCCGAACTGAAAATCGCCAATCGCAGCATCTTCGTCTTTCGTGCCACGCTCCTGGGTGAATCACCCGCCGCTCGCGCTAGCCGCGCCCGCGCCGTGATCCGCGAGATGCTGGACGGCACTGAGGAGACCGACGTCAGGCTCGATAGCATCCAGGACAACTACATGGTGTTGCTGGGTGACCGGCGCGCCTTCATCGTCTCGCCGAACGATCTGGATGCCGGTGAAACCTCGGTGCGGCAGGATGCCGAAGATGCGGCCCAGCGGTTGCGCCTGGTGGTGGCGGAGTCTGCGCAAGCCCGTAGTCTGCGCTTCCTGCTGACCGCAGGCGGGTACTCGGTGGCGGCCACGCTGCTGTATATCGCATTGTTGAAATTGCTCGGCTGGGCGCATCGCAAGGCGTTGTCCTGGTTACCCAGGCACATGCGCAGGCACACCAGTGCACTGAAGATCGGGGAAACCCAGCTGGTGGATACCAGCAACCTGTTTCCGGTGGTTCGGCGCCTGTTGGCACTGGTGTTCTGGTCACTGGTGCTGCTGCTCACCTATGAATGGCTGAGCTTCGTACTACAGCAATTCCCCTATACCCGGCCCTGGGGCGAAAGCCTGAACCACTACCTGGTGGACCTGGTGCGTTACGTACTGGACGCCATGGTCAGCGCCATACCGGGGCTGGTCATCGCGCTGCTGATCTTCTTCATCGCGCGCGGCATCAGCGCCTTCAGCAAACGTCTGCTGGAGCGCCTTTCCCGTCCTGGCACCATCACCTGGCTCAACGACGAAACACTGCAACCCACCACGCGTCTGACTTCACTGGCCATCTGGCTGTTCGCCCTGGCCATGGCCTATCCCTACCTGCCGGGCGCCGGGACCGAGGCGTTCAAAGGGTTGTCCGTGCTGATCGGTCTGATGATTTCCCTGGGCGCGTCCAGCGTGGTCGGGCAGGCAGCGGCAGGGCTGATTCTGACTTACACCCGCACCCTGAGGCCCGGCGAGTACGTCCGCATTGGCGACAACGAGGGTACAGTCACCGAGCTGGGTATGTTCACCACCAGTATCCGCACCGGCCTGGGTGAGGTGCTGACCATCCCCAACTCGATGATCACCGGCTCGGTGACGCGCAACTACTCCCGTGTCGTACAGGGCCGGGGCTATGTGGTCGATACCACTGTGACCATCGGCTACGACACGCCCTGGCGCCAGGTCGAGGCCATGCTGCTGGAAGCGGCCCGACGCACTCCCGGCATCCTCCAGAATCCCGTGCCACAGGTGTTCCAGACGGCGCTGTCGGACTTCTACCCCGAGTACCGGCTGGTGGCACAGGCAGTGCCCAGCGAACCACGTCCACGGGCCGAGCTGCTGACGATGCTGCACGCCAATATCCAGGACGTGTTCAACGAGTACGGCGTGCAGATCATGTCGCCGCACTACCTGGGCGATCCCACGCAGGAGAAGTGGGTGCCAAAGGAGCGCTGGTACACGGCACCCGCTAGAGAAGTGGATCAGGAAGAAGGCGGGCGGTGATCGAATCCGTCCTGGACTCGCTGCAAACAGGAAATAAGCCCGACCAGGGGCAAGTCGAACTGATCATGGAGCAAGGGAATGAGGGGGCGAGATTCGGAGGGACGACTTTGCGCCGTTCTGCAGTCCGCAGTGTTGACGCTGGCGCTGATGACGGGGCAGGCAGCCTGGGCTGTCGGGGAAGCGCCAGGCAGGTTGCCGGGACCTGCCAGCGAGGTGGAAGGCTATGCCGCCAGCGACAGTTGTCTGGGATGTCACGCCACGGAGGCCGGGCAATGGAAAGACTCCGACCACGGTTGGGCCATGCGCAAGGCAGAGGCAGGCAATGTGCTGGGCGACTTCGATGCGGCCACTTTCGATGAGGCTGGTGTCAAGGCGCGTTTCTTCCGCAAGGGCGATGACTACTTCGTCAACACGGAAGGTGAAGACGGCAAGTCCGCTGACTTCCAGATCCTCTACACCTTCGGCTTCTCCCCGTTGCAGCAGTACCTGGTGGCCCTGCCGCGTGGACGCCTGCAGGCCCTGACGATCGCCTGGGACAGCCGTCCCAAGGGGGAGGGTGGCCAACGCTGGTTCTCCCTCTATCCGGGGCAGCGTTTTGCGCCGAGCGACCCGCTGCACTGGACCGGCCGCTACCAGAACTGGAATGCCATGTGCGCCGACTGCCACTCGACGCGCCTGATGAAGAACTACGACGACAGGCAGGACAGCTTCGCCTCCACCTGGCACGAACAAACGGTCGGCTGCCAGGGTTGCCACGGTCCGGGCCAGGCTCACGTCGACTGGGCGAAGCAGAACAAGTCGGCCAACAAGACCTACGCTGCGGCCGCCGACCTGGGACTGAAGGTCGACTTCAAGGCGTTGGGCAGCCAGGGTCTGGTGGAGCAGTGCGCCTACTGCCATAGCCGCCGACAGGGGCTGGGCACGGGGCAGGAACCGGGGCAGCCGCAACTGGACCAGAGCCTGCCGGCCACGCTGCGCGCGGGCCTCTACCACGCTGACGGCCAGATTGACGGCGAAGTCTATGAGTTCGGTTCGTTCACCCAGAGCAAGATGTACGCGGCCGGCGTTGCCTGTACCGACTGCCACAACCCGCATACCACCCAAGTGAAGATCGAAGGCAACGGCCTCTGCCTGCAATGCCACAACAGCAATCCGCCGCTGGCGCGCTTCGCCAGCCTCCCGTCCAAGGACTACGACAGCAAGGCTCACCACCGCCATGAGCCAGGCACGGCTGGTGCGCAGTGCGTCAGCTGCCACATGCCGAGCAAGACTTACATGGTCGTGGACCCGCGCCGCGATCACAGCCTGCGCATTCCGCGCCCGGACCTAGCCGACAAGGACGGAAGCCCGGATGCTTGCACCAGCTGCCATCAGAACCAGAAACCCGCATGGGCAGCCAAGGCCATTGAAGGCTGGTTCGGCAAGCCGCAACGGCCACCGCACTATGGCGAGGACCTTCATGCGGTGCGCAGCGGCCAGGGTATCTCGCTGAGCCTGCTCGGCTCGGTGTTGGCGGACAAGGGCAAGTCGGCCATCGTCCGCGCCACCGCCGCCGAGCAGATGGCCGACCTCGGCCCGCCGGCCATCTCCAATTTGCAGTGGGCGCTCAAGGACGACAGCGAGCTGGTGCGTGCCTATGCCGTTTCGGGCTTTACCAGCGTGCCGCCGGCCGAGCGGCTGAAGCCGTTGCTGGCATTGCTGGATGACCCGACGCGAGCGGTGCGGGATGAAACCGTCCGTGCCCTGGCGGATGTCCCGCCTGATCTATTGCCGGTCGAGCGGCGAGAGCCGTTCAAGGCATTGCTGGCCGACTATGAACGGCGCCTGCGCGGCAATGCCGATCTACCCGGTGGCCGCCTCAACCTGGCAGTACTGTTGTCGCGTCAGGGGCGTGATGGCGAGGCGATGGAGGAGTATCGCCAGGCGCTCAGGCTCGACCCGTACTTCTCGCCGGCACGAGTGAACCTGGTCACCCTGGCCAGTGCGACGCAGCCCGACGAGGCCGAGCGGCTGCTGCGCGAAGGCCTGGCGCTGGAAAAGATGCCGGAAACCGACCACGGCAACCTGGCCTACATGCTGGCCTTGCTGCTCGTGGAACGGGGCAGGGCGGAGGAGGCGTTGAACTGGATGGAAAAGGCCGCAGTCGAACTGCCCGGCAATTCACGTATCCGCTACAACCAGGGGTTGCTGCTGTCACGCATGCACCGTCGCAATGACGCGCTGAGTGCGCTGCGTAGCGGCCTTGAGCAATCCCCGTCGGACCCGGACCTGCTCTATTCGCTGATCTATCTGCACGCTGTGGAGGGCGAGCGAAGCGAGGCGTTCGAATACGTCAAACGCATGCGTGAAGTGGCACCGGATGACCCTCGCCTGCACGCGATCGAGCCCTATTGGCGGCAGTGAGACACGGCAGGCAGCGCAAACAGGCGAGCTTACTGGCGACATCGCATTTGAAAGTCGTGGTTCTCTCGCCTAAACCTTCAAAACGTTTACGTGTCGTTCAGTGTGGAAGTCGTACGTGCAGTCACGTGACTTGCTGTCTAACAACCAAGGAATGAAAAACATGACGAACAAACTGATTGGCAAGGCCATTATCTTCGGACTTCTCAGCACCGCCGGCGTTGCGGCGTACGCGGGGCAGGCCGGGGGCGGCGGCTGCGGCTGGGGGAACATGGTGTTCGAAGGTCAGCGCGGCCTGGTTCCGCACCTGCTGGCCACCACCACCAACGGCACCTCGGGCAACGCCACCTTTGGCTTGACCTCGGGTACCAACGGTTGCGACTCCAGCGTGAAGCTGGGCTACGGCGGCCGTTCCCTGTTCGCCATGAATGGCATGCTCGACAGCATCGCCGAGGACATGGCGCAGGGGCAGGGCGAAGCGCTGGATGCCTATGCCACCCTGCTGGGCATCGAACAGGCTGACCGCGCCCACTTCGCGAAGGTCACCCAGGCCAACTTCTCGAGCATCTTCGCAAGTCCTGACGCGACCGGCGAAGAGGTACTCGCCGCGACTCTCGACGTGATGAGCCGTGACCAGCAACTGGCTCGCTACGCCAAGCTGCCGAGCTGATACCACTCGCAAACGAAAATGCCCTCTTAGGAGGGCATTTTTGTGGGTGGTGGAATATCTGCAGAAGCGAATTCTGCTCGCGATCAGCTGCCCAGCTTCAGGCCGCTGGTGGCTTCAGGATTGTTTGTGCCTCACCCTTTTGGGGAGCGGGTAGTTTCAGGCTGTGTTGTCCGGCATTTGGCGCCTCGAACGTTGGGCCTCGTTCCTCGGACCAACCTACGGCCGGTGAATTCGACCGCTTCTCGTAGGTTGGCGCAGAGCGAAGCCCAACGGACGGGCTGTCTACGGGGGCTGGGCCTTTCAAAACCGCCAGGTTGCGCCACCGCCGATAACGTGCAGCGCGGCATTGTCATAGCTGCCGGACAGGCTATTGCCCGAGCGCTGCTTGGTCTGCTCAACGTCCATGTCGCCCAGCCAGATCAGGGTATAGACCATGTGCAGGTCGAGCCCTTCGTCGACCTGATAGTTCACACCCGCAGCCAGGCGCCAGGATTCGGCCATGGGGTTGTCCACGGTGCGGTCTTCGTCGTCCACCGCCGAGCTGTCGTAGCCGACGCCCATGCTCCAGCGCAGTTGATGAGTGGCCTGGTACTGGGCGCCTACCGAGGCGTGCCAGGTGTCCTTGTACTGCCGGTTCACGGTCCGGCTGGTGCCGAAGTTGTCAGCGTCCACTTCGACACCGATGTTCCCGAACTCGCTCCAGTCCTGCCAGCCGAGGCTGGCCAGCAGCTTCCATTGCGGATCCAGGTCGTGGGCGATGCTCAGTACCGCGGTTTGCGGCACTTCCATGTCGATGTCCAGGTTGTCCACGTCCAAGCGCCGCAGCGCCAGGTTCAGCAGCGGGTTGCTGATATCGTCGACGCTGGGGCGGTCGGAGAACTCAAGGTCCACTTTGCTGGTGTAGGCGAGACCGACCTGGGTACGTTCATCGAGTCGGTACAGCAGGCCGATGTTGAAGCCCACGCCGAAGTCGGTGTCCTTGTATTCGAGCTGGCCATCCGGGCGGTCGGCCAGGCCGAGCAGGTTGTTGTTGACCGCCACTTCGGTCCGGTAGTAGGCGTACATCATGCGCGGCCCGAAGCCGATGGAGAGGTCGTCGTTGATCTTGTAGGCATAGGTCGGCTGCAGCGACACACCAATGATGGCGGACTCCTGGGTGAAGTATCGGCCGGCCCAGTCGTCGTCGTAGTCCAGCGCCAGGCCGAAATTCCCGTACATGCCGAAGCCGATGCTTGCCTGGTCGTTGATCTGGTGGCTGACGAACAGGCTGGTGCCCGGCAGGTACTGGAGCGCGTTGCCACCTTCGTTGCCGTCGAACTGGTTGCCGGCATCGCGGGAAAAGGTGATGTCGCCGAAGATCACCTGGCCGTTGGCGCTGATCTGGGTGCCGGGCAGTTCGGTGAGGCCTGCGGGGTTGTTCATCAACACGCTGGGGTCGGTGGCCAGTGCCGCCGCGCCGGCATTGGCCAGGCCGGCGCCTTCCTGTCCGGCCTCGTAGATCAGGATGCCGCCCGCCCAGCTTGCTCCCGGAAGCGTCCAGAGCGCAGTGGTCAGGGCGGAGAGTCTGATGACGCGTGGTGCTAGGGAGCGGGTACTGGACATGGTGCTTCCTCTGCCGGTCAGTCGAACCAGATGGCGCCGTACCCGCCTGACTGCGTGGGGCGTCGACGTTATCCAGCCTAGATGCTCGTCCTCTGCGTGCAACTCGACTTGGCGCCGCACTTCTCAGAGCGAATTCCCTGATCGTCCGGTCAGGTGCTAGCTGGCGCATGGAGCACTTGCGGCTAGAGTTACGAAAGCCGCAGTTCACGAATGCGTCTCGTGTGGTCGATCCAGGCCTGTGTAGTGGAAGCAGTTCGCCACGCTATGCAGGCGTCGATGGTCAACCTTCCGAACCACGTTCAGTCAGGGAATCGATAAGTGACTACACGCGAGCAGATTGCCGAGTTGGAGGCCAGTGTTTCGGAGTTGGTCCTGGGGCAGGCCGAAACCATTCGCCACGTCCTGCTGGGGCTGTTGGCCAATGGTCATGTACTCCTGGAAAGCCTGCCGGGCCTGGCCAAGACCCGTACCGTCAAGGCGCTCGCCACCCATCTCGAAGCGCAAATGCGCCGTATCCAGTTCACCCCTGACCTGTTGCCCTCGGACATCACCGGCGGCGAGATTCTCCAGCAAACCGCCGAGGGCAACCAGATCAAGTTCCAGCCGGGGCCGCTGTTCGGCAATGTGATCCTCGCCGACGAGATCAATCGTGCACCAGCCAAAGTCCAGGCCGCTCTGCTGGAAGCCATGGAGGAGCGGCAGATCACCGTCGCCGGCCATAGCTACCCGATGCCCGGCCTGTTCATGGTGCTGGCGACGCAGAACCCCATCGAGCAGGAAGGCACTTATCCGCTGCCGGAAGCGCAGATGGACCGTTTCCTGATGAAGCTGCAACTGGATTACCCGAAAGTGGAAGACGAGACGCGAGTCCTACGCCTGGTGCGTGGCGAGGAACAGGCCGCGCAGGGCGAGCAGCGGGAGCCGGTACGCCTGCCCCAGGAGGTGCTCTTCGAGGCGCGGCGTGACATGGCCAGCGTGCATGTTTCGGAGGCCATCGATCGCTACTTGATCGACCTGATCAATGCGACACGGCACCCGGCCGACTACGACGCCGACCTTGCCCGCTGGATCAATATCGGTGCCAGTCCTCGGGGTGGCATCAGTCTGGATCGCGTTTCGCGGGCGCACGCCTGGCTGTCCGGCAACGAGTTCGTGTCACCGGACGACGTGCGTGCCGTGCTGCACCCGGTATTGCGCCACCGCCTGCAGCTTTCCTACGACGCCATTGCCGACGGCGTAAGTGCGGACCAGGTGCTGGACCGCCTGCTGGACAAGGTGGCGATTCCTGCCTGAGTGGACCCAAGGCCATGCAACTGACCCAATCGGCTCCCGACGGATTCGTTTACGCCACGCTCGCCCAACTGATGGCGCTGGAGCAGCGTGTCCGTGGCCTGAGTTTCCTTTCGCGGCAGCCGTTGTCGAGCATCCTCTCAGGTAACCACGCTTCCCGCCTGCGAGGACGTGGGCTGAGCTTCGACGAACTGCGCCACTACATCCCCGGTGACGACCTGCGGCATCTCGACTGGCGTGCTTCGATGCGCTTCAGCAAGCCCTTCGTGCGCACCTATACCGAGGAGCGCGACCGGCCGACACTGGTGGTGGTGGATCAGCGCATGAACATGTATTTCGGCTCCCGGCGCAACTTCAAGTCGGTCACGGCGGCGGAGCTGGCAGCTTTGTCGGCCTGGGTGGCTTTCCACGCCGGCGACCGGGTGGGCGGTCTGGTGTTCAACGACCAGCGGCTGGAGCACATCCGCCCGCTGCGCAGCCGAAACCGGGTCCAGGCCCTGTGCGCGGCGGTGGTCCGGGCCAACCAAGGCCTGAACGCTACGATGCCGGACAGCGAGGACAACGACCAACTCGATAACGTGCTGCGCAGCTGTATCGGTGTGGCGGGGCATGACCACCTGATCTGCATCATCAGCGACTTCGCCGGCGTCACTTCGCAGACGGTGCAACTGCTGCGCCAGCTCAGCGCTCACAACGATGTGATCGCCATGCAGGTCTACGACCCGCTTGCGCTGAATGTTCCCGAGAAGGGGCGCGTCACTGTCACACAGGGAGAGCTGCAGGTCGAACTGGAGGTGGAGCGTCGCCAGGTTCATCGCCCCTTGGGTGAGTTCCTCTCCGGACGCCTGCGGGATGTAGCCGAGCTGCTGCGCCGCAGCCAGGTGCCGGTGATGATGATCAGTACCGGTGAGGACAGCCTCGATCAGGTGCGCCGCGAGCTGGGCCGGCTGTCGGGGATGCCGCGATGAGCGCCACGCCGGTGCCGGGTATCGACCAGCTCAAGGAACTGGCCCTGCCGGTGCCCCCCTACAATTATTTTCCGCAGACCTGGGGCTGGCTGGTGTTGCTGCTGGTGGTGGTGTCCATTGCCCTGGTGTGGGGCGCCCTGAAATGGCGACGCTGGCAGCGTGACCGCTACCGGCGGGAAGCCCTGGTACGTCTCGATACCCTGGTAGGGGCACTGGAAGACGCCGGGCAGCGTCTTGCGGCCCTGCGTGAACTGCCCGAGCTGCTCAAGCGGGTTGCCCTGTCCATGCCCGATGCGCCATCAGTGGCGCGCCTGGGGGGCCAGACATGGCAGGCGTTCCTCGCCGAGCGCGCCCCTGCGCCCTTGCCAGAGGGTTTCGCCAAAGGCCTGTTCACTATCGCCTACGCACCGGATGCCCGAGTCCTGGCGATCCCGGATGCGGAGGTGCGCTCGCTCTTCATCACCAGCCGACACTGGATAGAGGCGCACCGTGTGGCAGTTTGACTACCCCTGGGTGCTCTTCCTGCTGCCGTTGCCGTGGCTGGCGTGGCGTTATCTGGACGAATACCGCGAAGCCCACAGCGCCTTGCGGGTGCCGTTCTTCTCGGCGATGAGCCGGGCCGTGGGTCAGGTACCGGGACACAACGGAAAGCGGGAAGGGCGCTGGCAGCTACTGCTCAATATGCTGGTCTGGGCCCTGCTGCTGGCTGCCTGCGCACGCCCGGTGTTCGTCGAGAAGGCCATCCAGCACGAACAACCGATCCGCGACCTGATGCTCGCCATCGATATTTCCCAGTCCATGGAAACCACCGACTACACCGACGCCAGCGGCAAACAGGTGGACCGCCTGACGGCAGTCAAAGGCGTGGTGCGTGACTTCATCGAGCGGCGCAAGGAGGACCGCATCGGCCTCATCGTGTTCGGCACCGGCGCGTACCCCCAGTCCCCGCTCACCCTCGACCACGCCAGCTTGCGAGTGCTGCTGGATGAGGTCGGCATCGGCATGGCCGGACCGAATACCGCCCTGGGCGATGCCGTCGGGCTGACCATCAAGCTGCTGGAGACCGCCAAGGAGCAGGAAAAGGTGCTGATCCTGCTCACCGACGGCAACGATACCGGTAGCGCTATCACTCCGGCTCATGCCGCGAAGATGGCCCGGGAGCGCGGGATCATCGTGCACACCATCGGAATCGGCGACCCCGAGGCCACTGGCGATGCCAAGGTGGACCTGCAAACGCTCCAGGACATCGCCGCGACCACGGGTGGCCGCTTCTTCCGTGCCGATGATCGCGGCGCACTGCTGGACGTCTACGCCACCCTCGACCGGCTTACTCCGCACAAGGTGAAGACCTTCAGCCATCAGCCCAAGCGGGACCTGTTCTGGTGGCCGCTGGGCGCGGCACTCCTGCTCCTGGCGGGCTGTCATCTGCTTGCGGCATCGTTCGGCCGGCTTTCCAAAGGTCCGGCTGCTCGGACGGAAAGGGGACGCTGAGATGGAAATTGACTTCGGCGCCTTCCATTTCCTGCGACCCTTCTGGTTGTTGCTGATCCTTCCTGGCGTGCTGCTGCCGCTCCTCTGGATACGTCGCCATGACCTCAAGCACCAGCTCGAGGGTGTCATCGCGCCGCACCTGATGGAGCGACTGCTCATCACCCCCGAGGACCGCCAGCGCCTGCGCCCGGTGTATCTGCTCGGCGCCTTGCTGGTCCTTGGTGGGCTGGCCGCGGCCGGCCCTACCTGGGAACAGGACAAACCGGCCTTCCTCGATAACCGGGCGCCGCTGATCCTCGCTGTCGACCTTTCGCCGTCCATGGATGCCGACGACGTGCCGCCTACGCGGCTTGCCGCCACCAAGCATAAGCTGCATGACCTGATCCAGCGCCGCGCAGGGGCCCGCACTGCGCTGATCGCCTATGCCGGTGGGGCCCACCTGGTGCTTCCCGCCACCGAAGACCCGCTGCTGTTGGACACCTTCGTCCAGGCCATGGCCACCGATCTGATTGCGCAACCCGGCAAGGACGTGCTCGGTGTGATCGACGAAGCACGCAAGTTGCTGGATGCGGAGAAGGCACCCGGTACCCTGGTGCTGATTACCGATGGCGCCGACGCCAGCCAGTTCGAGTCGATCGGCAAGCGCCTGGCGGGTGGCGACCTGCAGATGCTCGTCCTTGCTGTGGGAAGTCGGGACGGCGGTCTGGTTCGCGATGCTCGTGGCCAGCCGCGCATCGCGGCGGATGGCCGGCCGGTAGCGGCGAGCTTCGACGAGGCTGGACTGAAGCGCCTCGCCGATGCCGCCGATGCCCCGCTGGGCAGCCTGACCCTCAACGACGATGACCTCGATTGGATCGAACTGCACGCCCAGCAGCACTTCCAGGCAGTGCAGGGCGATGGCCGGCAAGTGCACTGGAAAGACGCCGGCTACTGGCTGTGCTGGCCCCTGGCGCTTATTGCCTTGTGCTGCGTGCGGCGCGGTTGGCAGGTTCGCTGGCTGGGTGGGCTGATGCTTGCCGTGTCGCTACTTGGCACATCGGCGCCCACACGGGCCGGCGCCCTGGCGGATGCTTTCTTCACCCCTGACCAGCAGGGGCGCTGGGCCTTCGAACATCAGCATTACCCGGAGGCCGCCGCGCACTTTTCCGACCCTTACTGGAAAGGGCTGGCCGCTTACCAGGCCGCGGATTTCGACCTGGCGCTGGCCAGCTTTGCGCGGCTGGACAGCGCGGTTGCGTACTTCTACCTCGGCAACACCTACGTCCGGCTATTCAAATTCCCTGAAGCCATCGCCGCCTATAAGCAGGCCTTGCAGAAGCAGCCCGATTTTCCCGAGGCCACTGCCAACCTGGCCCTGGCCGAGGCGTTGCTGAAGGATTACGAGGACCAGCAGGAGGAGGGCACTCCCAACGAGAAGCCCGACAAGGTGGTGGAAGACCAGACGCCCTCGCAGGGCGGCAAGTCGGTGCAACAGGACAAGGCCCAGGCCGCTTCCGACCAGGTCTGGCTGAACAACCTGACTACCTCGCCGGCGATGTTCCTCAAGCGCAAGTTCTCGTTGCAGGAAGCCGCCCGCCAGAAAGCTCAGGAGGCAACCCGATGAAGCGCCTGGCATGCCTGCTGCTGCTCTGCCTGTCGTGGCTGGTACAGGCGACTGAGCCCGAGGTACGGGTACAGCAGCGTTTGGTGCCAGCGGAAGGCGCGGTGGTGGGAGGCATCGTCAATCTGGAGGTGGATCTCCTGGTGGATACCTGGTTCACCGAAGCGCCCATCCTGCCGGGGCTGGACCTGCCCGGTGCGGTGGTTGACCCGCCCAGCGGCGAAGCGCAGCACCTGACCGAACAACTGGATGGCAAAACGTTCTTCGGCCTGCGCTTCACGTACCAGATCACCCCGCAGGCGGCCCAGCGTTTCGATATCCCCGCACTGGCATTCCAGGTCCAGCCGGGACAGGCCAGCGGCCCGGTGAAAATCAGTGGCCAGCCGCTGTCCTTCGTCGCCAGGGCCCTGGCCGGAGCGGGTGACGAGAGCCGGCTGGTGGCGCGCAGCGTGAAACTCACCCAGGAGATCCAGCGCTCCCACGATCCGTTGCGCCAGGGAGACAGCATCACGCGCCGCCTGCGCGTAGAGGCCGAGGGCGCCCAGGCCATGCTCATTCCGCCACCGCTGTTCGCCGAGGTGAAAGGGCTCAAACGCTATGTGCAGACCCCCAAGGTGCAACCCCTCAGCGATGGGCGTGGCGGCACCAGCGGTGGCACCCGCGAGGACTCGGCCACGTACGTGATTGGCGATATCGGCACGTACAGCCTGCCGGCCGTCGAACTGAAGTGGTGGGATGCTGCTACCGGCGAGGCGCAAAGTGTCTCGGTACCGGCGGTGCCGCTCGAGGCTGCCAAAGGTGCTTACCAGGCTCCGTTCTCCATCAACGAAGACCTGCGTGCCCTCGGGCGGAAGGCGCAGGTGAGGATATCCGGCCACTGGTTGCTATTGGCCGTGCTGCTGTCTTTGCTGGCCGGGCTCGCATACTTCGGTCGGCCCTGGGGGCATGCCACGCTGACTTGGCTGCGGCATTGGCGAGCGGCCCGCCAGCAGGCCTGGCTGGACTCGGCAGAGTATGCCCGGCGACTGGCACAGCAGCAGTTGAAAGCCCGTCCTGTTCAGTTGGGCGGTCTGTATCTTTGGGTTCGCCGCAGTAATGGCAGTAGGACACTGTCGGAATTTTCCCGTGCGTTGCCCGACCGGACTACAAATCATTTGCTAGCCTTCCTCAAAGTTCACTACGGGGCGGCACATGCTGAGAGTCAAGCAGCAACCGACGCGTCGCAGGCATTGCCGGATGTAGGGCGAGCGGTAGCCGCAATGAAGAAGACACCCCGTGCACGGCGCGGACTGAAACCGCTAAATCCCTGAGCCGGTCGTCTCAGGCAAACCGCTACTCAGCAAGGACGTCAAATGCGCCAGTCGCTCGCTTCGCGCAATCTGCGCTGGTTGTTCACGCTCCTCCTGATCCTGCCTCTGCTGGTGCAGGCGCAGGAACCGTTGCCTTCCTGGAAGGACGGCCCCTCGCGCCAGGCCATCGAGGCTTTCGTCAGCGCTGTGACCAAAGAGGGCGGCAAGGATTACGTTCCCCCCGCAGAACGTATCGCGGTGTTCGACAACGATGGCACCCTCTGGAGCGAGCAGCCGATGTACTTCGAAGTGCTGTTCGCCCTGGACGAAGTGAAGCGCCTTGCCCCGCAGCACCCGGAATGGAAGGAGCAGCAACCCTTCAAGGCGGTGCTGGAAGGTGACCAGAAAGCATTGGCCGAGAGCGGTACCGAAGGCTTGATGAAAATCATTGGCGCTACCCACTCGGGCATGAGCACCGAGCAATTCATCGAGCAGAGCCAGGGTTGGCTGGCGAAGGCGGTCCACCCCCGCAGCAAGAAGCCCTACACCGAAATGGTCTACCAGCCGATGCTGGAACTGCTGGCCTACCTGCGGGCCAACGGTTTCAGGACCTATATCGTTTCTGGCGGCGAAGTGGCGTTCATGCGTGCCTTTGCTGAAGAGGTCTACGGAATTCCCCCGGAACAGGTGATCGGCACCACTTTCGAATCCCAGTTCCAGGACAAGGACGGCCAGCTGTCGATCCAGCGCTTGCCGAAGCTGGCGCACAACGACGACGGGCCGGGCAAACCGGTCAGCATCGACACAATCATCGGCCGGCGGCCGATCTTCGCTTTCGGCAACTCCGACGGCGACCTGCAGATGCTCCAGTGGA
This sequence comes from Pseudomonas sp. BN606, assembly GCF_029873115.1. Lineage (NCBI taxonomy): Bacteria > Pseudomonadati > Pseudomonadota > Gammaproteobacteria > Pseudomonadales > Pseudomonadaceae > Pseudomonas > Pseudomonas sp. BN606. The sequence continues at coordinate 82,426 of NZ_SSOF01000063.1, forward strand.
CCATGGCCGGCAATGGCAAGCGCTTCGCCGGTCTGGTCCACCACACCGACGCCACGCGCGAATGGGCCTATGACCGCGAAAGCAAGATCGGCCGGTTGGACAAGGCGCTGGACGCGGCGAAAGCCGGCAACTGGACAGTGGTGGACATGGCAGGGGAGTGGAGCCGTGTCTATCCCTTCGAGAACAACTGACCACCCCTAACGAGGAACCGCAGGAACACAGGGACTCCAGCCAGGCAGTCGGCATCTCTCGTGTACGTAGTCGTGGAGACGACAGCAACGTGAGACGGAGAAAGGCCATATGAAGCGCAGTGGAAGATGGATAACGACATTTGCCCTGGCCGCTACAGCGGCGTTGGGAATCTGTACAGCAAACGCTGCTGAGACGCCCAACATCCTGGTGATCTTTGGCGATGACATCGGCCAGACCAACATCAGTGCCTATAGCAAGGGTGTTGTGGGCTACCAGACGCCGAACATCGACCGCATTGCCAAGGAAGGCATGATGTTCACCGACTACTACGCGGAGAACAGTTGCACGGCGGGTCGTTCGACCTTCATTACCGGGCAGGCGATCTTGCGTACAGGCTTGTCCAAGGTCGGCATGCCCGGCGTACCGGTGGGACTGCAAGCGCGGGATGTCACCATCGCCCAGGCGCTCAAGTCCCATGGCTACGCTACTGGTCAGTTCGGCAAGAACCACCTGGGCGACCGGGACGAGTACCTGCCCACTGCCCACGGATTCGATGAATTCTTCGGCAACCTCTATCACCTCAACGCCGAAGAGGAGCCAGAGCGCCCCTACTGGCCGAAGGACGACGCGGCCTTCGTCAAGGCTGCCTCGCCGCGTGGGGTGATCCACTCCTTTGCCGATGGCAAGATCGAGGATACCGGCGCGCTGAACAGCAAGCGCATGGAAACCATCGACGACGAAACCACCCAGGCCGCCATCAACTTCATCGACAAGCAGGTCAAGGCCAACAAGCCCTTTTTTGTCTGGATGAACACCACCCGCATGCACGCCTTCACCCACATTCGCGATTCGATGAAGGGGCAGAGCGGGATGGTGGGCAATGACTACGCCGACGGCATGCTCGAGCACGATGGCGATGTCGGCAAGCTGCTCAAGACCCTCGATGACCTGAAGATCACTGACAACACCATCGTGGTCTACACCACCGACAACGGCCCGAACCAGTGGTCCTGGCCGGATGCGGCAACCACGCCATTCCGGAACGAGAAGAACTCGAACTGGGAGGGCGCTTACCGTGTACCGGCGATCATCCGTTGGCCGGGCAAGGTCAAACCCGACACCGTCTCCACCCAGATGTTCTCCGGTCTCGACTGGTTCCCGACCTTGCTTGCCGCAGTGGGTGACACGGACATCAAGGACCGCCTGCTGAAAGGGACGGATCTCGGTGGCAAGACCTTCAAGGTGCACCTGGACGGGTATAACCAGCTGGACCTGCTGACCGGCAAAACCGACAAGAGTGCCCGCAGTGAGTTCTATTACTTCAATGACGAGGCAGAGTTGGTGGGCATGCGCTTTGCCGATTGGAAGATCGTCTGGTGCGAACAGCGTGCACCGGGCGGTCTGCAGGTGTGGAGCGAGCCCTTTACCTGCCTGCGGGTTCCCAAACTGTTCAACTTGCGGATGGACCCCTACGAGCGGGCCGATGTCGTGTCCGACCAGTACTACGACTGGCTGACCAAGAACGATTACCTGCTCTTCCAGGGGACGCAGAAGGCAGCGAAGTTCTTGCAGACCTTCGTCGAGTACCCGCCGAGTCAGCGTCCGGCCAGCTTCAGCATCGACCAGATCCGCGCCGACGTGGACAAGAAAATCGAAGAGAAGATGAAACAGCAGTAGCAAGGCCCGGTGCCCGCCCGCTGGCGGGCACCTTCCTTTCAACTACCTTTTGCGGGTTGCCCAATCCGATAAGGCCAGTCGATGTCCTCAGCCGCGAGTTCGTCCCGTGCGCGTTCCCGAGCCACGGCGCGTGAAGATGCCCGCAAACGGCTCCCCTTGCAGATACTGATTCCCGCAGCGCTGCTATTCATTTCCGGTGGCGCGGCACTGGTCTACCAGGTGCTTTGGGTCAAGCAGCTTTCCCTGGTGGTGGGGGTGGAGGTCTACGCCGTCACCACCGGTATCAGTGCGTTCTTCGCCGGACTCGCCCTCGGAGGGCTGGTATTCGGTCGCTGGGCCGATCGCCTGCGCCGTCCCGTGCGGCTCTACGCGTTGCTGGAACTCGCCGTGGCCGTGCTTGGGGTCGGCGCCACGCTGGCCCTGGCCAACTCGGCCGGGCTGTTCGCGCGATTGGAAGACCGGATCGGCCTGCTGGCCTGGTTGTTACCCTTCCTGCTGGTCGGGCTGCCAGCCTTTCTCATGGGCGGCACGCTTCCGGTGCTGGTCCGCTCCCTGACGCCTGCGGACGGTCAAATGGGCGAAGCCGGTGGGCGGCTTTACGCGGCCAACACAGCTGGCGCGATTGCCGGAACCTTGCTGGCAGCCTTCGTCCTGTTGCCGCAACTGGGAGTTACCGGCAGCGCGTTCGCGGCAGCTTGCCTCAACCTGGCGGCGGCTGCCGGTGCCTGGCTTTTCCGGCGCGGTGACGATCTCCCGGCGCAGCCGCCCGTATCCGCGCGGATGCCGCGCTCAACAGCGGCGCGCCTCGCTATCGCTCTGTATTGTGTGGCCGGTGGCGTGGCGCTCGGCTACGAAGTGGTCTGGAGCCAGTCCATCGTTCAGTTCATGAGCACACGCACCTTCGCCTTCGCAATGGTGCTCGCTACCTACCTAACCGGTCTCGTGTTGGGTAGCGCCCTGTATGCCCGACGCGCCGACCGGATTCGCGATCCGTGGGGGCTGTTTGGCCTGCTGATCGCCGCTGCCGGCTTGATCGCCTTGCTGCAGGTCGCCGGTTTAGGTCGCTGGTTGGTAATTGCCCAGACCCAGATGGAAATGCTCGTGCTTCAGGTCACCGGCAATGAACTGGCCGGCATGTGCGCGCGCTTTGCCACGGCGGCGTTGAGCATGGTCTTCCTGCCCACCACCTTGCTGGGTGCCGCTTTCCCCTTGGCCCTGCGGCTGGCAGTGGACAGCGGGCACGTCGGTCGCGACGTGGGTGTGGTAGTCGCTCTCAATACACTGGGCGGCATCATCGGCGTCATGCTCACTGGCTTCCTGCTGGTACCCGGCGTGGGCCTGGTGCGTACCTTGGCAGTGCTCGCCGTGCTGGCCGCGCTGGTGGGTTGCATTGCCGCCTGGCGCGGGGCAGAAGTCGGTCCAAGCATGCGTGGGACGATCCTGGCCTTGGCCGTCACGACACTGGCTATCGCCGTGTTAACGCCGCCTCAGCGGCTGGCGGAGCTACTGCCCGGTGCACGCAACGGGCAGATCACGTTCTACGAGGAGGGCAGGGGTGGCACCGTCGCCGTCGTCACCCAGGGACGCCAGGGGCGCGAGTTCAGCCGCCTCTACATCCAGGGTGTGTCCAATACCGGCGACGCCATGCCGTCCTTGCGCTACATGCGTCTGCAAGCGCTGCTTCCACTGCTGATCCATCGTCAGAAACCGCAGTCGGCGTTGGTCATCGGTTTCGGCACTGGCATCACCGCAGGCGCCATGCTGCGTTACCCCGGCCTGCAACGACCGGTAGTAGCGGAGCTACTGCCCGAGGTGCTGGCGGCCGCGCCACTGTTCAAAGGCAATTTCGACGCCGTGAACGACCCACGTCTGGATATCCGCCTGCGCGATGGCCGCCGCGAACTGCTGCGCAGTGCCGAGCGCTACGACCTGGTCACCCTGGAACCGCCGCCACCCTCGGCAGCCGGGGTGGTCAACCTCTATTCGCGCGACTTCTACCAACTGGCGGCTTCGCGACTCCAGGTCGGCGGCCTTGTCGCACAATGGCTGCCGCTGCCGACCCAGAACGACGAGGACAGCCGCTCCCTGGTACGCAGCTTCCTCGATGTCTTCCCCCATGCGTCGCTGTGGACCACCGAGTTCCACGAGATGCTGCTGATCGGCTCGCTGGAGCCTCAGGAGCTGGATGTTGCGCGAATCCGCCAACGCTTCGAGCAACCCGAAGTCGCCGCGGCACTGGGAGCGGTTGGCGTGGATTCGGCAGCGGCCCTGTTGGCCACCTGGGTAACTGACCGTGACGGTCTGGAACGTTATGCCGGTGATGCGCTTGCGGTCACCGATGATCGTCCACGAATCGAATACGCATCCTGGGTACGCAACAAGGAGATCACGCGTGTACTGCCGGAGCTGCTGGCCCTGCGCACAACGCCGCCACTGGTGAATGCCGACGCCGGTTTCCGGGGCGCGGTGGACGACCAGTGGCGCTCCCTGGCCCGCTTCTACGCCCTGACGCTGCACGCCTACAACGGCAACCGCCAGGCATGGGCCCGTGAAACCCGCGAGCTGGCCCGCAGCGATGGCAACAACCCCTATTACCGCTGGTTCATCGGTAACGGGCTGTAGGTTCGCGACGGTTTCAAGGGATACCGCCTTTCCCATCCACTAACCTGCGTTGCCCAGGCGCTGCAATGTTGGGTCTCGTTCCTCGGACCAACCTACGGCAGGACCGTGTCCTGCTTGGCGAATGAATTCGCCCCTGCAGGAAAAGCGCTGAGGTCGAACGTTGGCTGCGACTGCACCCTCTCCCTCCGGGAGAGGGTTGGGGTGAGGGGAGCCCGACAGCCGTATCCACCTCGCTTTCCTCTCCGCTGACTTGTAAGGGGTCTGCCAGCCTCCAGTGGGCATTCAGCACCGGGCCGAAGTACACAGGGCAAGCTTCACCCGCAGCCTTGTCGCAGACGGTGATGACGATATCGGGCGGGTTGTCCTCGAAGGCGTCGTTGCCCTTGCTGCGCAAACCATCGATGGCGATTCCGGCCTGTTGCAGCGTGGTGAGACTGCGGGGCAAGACCGCGCCTCTGGGAAAGCTTCCGGCGCTCACGGCTTCGAATCCTTCTGGAGCCAGGTGGTTGAGCATGGCTTCGGAAAGAATGCTGCGGCCGCTGTTGGCTGTGCACATGAACAGGACGCGCATCTTTACCTCTGCCGCCTCCGGACGGACGTCAAAGGCTAAGGCGCAGTGCCAGCGCCGAAAGCGTGATCAAGAGCACCGGCAGGGTCAGCAGAATGCCGACCCTGAAGTAGTAACCCCAGGTGATGCGGATGCCCTTGCGTTCCAGCACATGCAGCCAGAGCAGCGTGGCGAGGCTGCCGATCGGGGTGATCTTGGGACCGAGGTCGCAGCCGATGACATTGGCGTAAACCATGGCATCCCGAACAACGTCCGAGGCGTCGGTCGCCTGAATCGACAAGGCGCCGACCAGCACGGTAGGCATGTTGTTCATCACCGACGACAGTAGTGCCGTCAGCAAGCCGGTACCCAGAGCCGCGCCCCAAACGCCATACCCGGCGAGGGCGTCGAGCGCGGCTGTCAGGTAGTTCGTCAGGCCTGCGTTCTTCAGGCCATAGACCACCAGGTACATGCCCAGGGAGAAGATCACGACCTGCCACGGGGCTTCACGTAGTACGCGTCGGGTGGCGATCACATGGCCGCGCGCGGCCACGGCGAACAACACGGTCGCGCACGCGGCCGCCACGATACTGATCGGAATGCCCAGGGGCTCCAGCGCGAACAGACCGAGCAGCAAGGCCGCCAGAACGCACCAGCCTACCCGGAACGTCGCACGATCACGGATGGCCAGTTGCGGGTCTTTAAGTTGCGCCAGGTCATAGGTAGACGGAATGTCGCGACGGAAGAACAGCAACAGCGCACACATTGTGGCGGCGACGCTGACCAGGTTGACCGGAACCATCACCGCGGCGTACTCGCTGAATCCCAGATCGAAGTAGTCGGCAGACACAATGTTCACCAGGTTCGACACCACCAGCGGCAGGCTGGCGGTGTCGGCAATGAAGCCCGCTGCCATGACGAATGCCAGGGTAGAGGCCGCTGAAAAGCGCAGCGCCATCAGCATTGAAATCACGATTGGCGTGAGGATGAGCGCCGCACCGTCGTTGGCGAACAGCGCCGAGACGGCTGCCCCCAGCAGCACGGTGAAGGCGAACAGACGCCGACCACTGCCTTTTGCCCAGCGCGCAACATGCAGGGCCGACCATTGGAAGAAACCGGCCTCATCCAGCAGCAGGCTGATGATGATGACGGCAATGAAGGTTGCAGTGGCATTCCAGACGATGTCCCACACGGTCGGTATATCGCCGACGGATACCACTCCGGTGACCAGGGCGAGAAGCGCGCCGAATGATGCGCTCCAACCGACGCCCAGCCCCTTGGGCTGCCAGATCACCAGTGTGATGGTGATGGCAAAGATGACAAACGCAGAAATCACGGAAACTCCTCGGAAACCCTATGTCAGCAGCAGGCTGCGCTGCGAACTGGGCGGTCGCCCATTTGCTGAAGGCGGAAACTGTCCTGCCGAAGCCATACAGCGTTGGCTTCCAGCGTGGTTTGCAGCACGGCATGTGCCCATTCCGGGAGGTCTGGATTGAGCTTGTAGTACACCCGTTGCCCTTGGCGGCGATCCTGCAGCAGGCCACATCCGCGCAGTTGGGCGAGGTGACGGGAAATCTTCGGTTGGCCATCGCCCAATGCGCAGACCAACTCGCACACGCACAGCTCCCCCTCCTGAGCAATCAGGAGCGCCGCGCGGGCACGGGTTTCATCGGATAGGCATTTGAAGAGATCGGATGGGGTCAGGGCGCTGAACATCGTTGGGGTCTGAATATACGAAAATTCGAATATACGGAGCGCCATATATAAAGATCAAGCCCTTGCCCGGGTTGGAGGCGCCGTCTCACAGCGATGCGTTCACGCTGAGAACCGGCCCCTCGTATGTCCGGGGCGTTACTCCGCCCCGGTGATGCTCAGGATGGAGGCATTCACGCCTTCACCTTGAACGCGAAGGTGACGTTCTCGCCCGCTTCAACACGTTTGAGTTGCTCCTGGCTGGCAGCGAAAATGCCATCGTCATCGGCGGCCATTTCAGGGTTGGCACAGCTCCATGGGAAATCGTGATTGTGCCCTTGGCTACATCGACTGCCTTGACCGTGCCATTGGCCTCGGCAGTTTGTGCCTGCGCCCGGGAGGGCTCGGTTGGCATGCTGTCCATGTTCATACCGGGCATATCGTCTGCGAGAGCGGGTAGGGCCGAAGCAAGGACGAGCGCCGCTGCAGCGCCGAGTGCAGTTCTCATGAAGCTTCTCCAAGGGTGGTTTGCGAAGTGAGGTGGGGTTGTGGGCGACGGCGCATCAGCCAATACGCTGCCGGAATGACGAACAGGGATAGCAGCGGGGCGGTGATCATGCCGCCGACCATGGGCACAGCGATGCGGCTCATCACTTCGCTGCCGGTTCCGCCGCTCCAGAGGATTGGCAGCAGGCCGGCGATGATGACGGCGACGGTCATCGCCTTGGGGCGCACGCGTTGTACTGCGCCTTCCCGAATGGCTCCGCGCAGCGCTTCATTCGTGGAATGTCCGGCCGCCTGTTTGTCAATCCAGGCGTTCTTCAGGTAGAGCACCATGATTACGCCGAACTCGGCAGCCACGCCGGCCAGGGCGATGAAGCCCACTCCCGTGGCAACCGACAGGTTGAAGCCCATCAGGTAGAGGAACCAGACGCCTCCGGTCAACGCGAGCGGGAGCGTGGCCATGATCAGCAGGGCCTCATCGACGCGACCGAAGGTGAGGTAAAGCAGAACGAATATGATCGCCAACGTGGCCGGTACCACGAGCTTCAGACGGGCATTGGCCCGTTCCAGGAATTCGAACTGTCCGGAGTAGCTGAGGCTCATGCCGGGCATCAGTCTCACCGAGCCTTCGACCGCCTGGCGCAGGTCGGCCACGACCGAGGCCAGGTCTCGCCCGCGAACGTCGATGTACACCCAGCCCGAGGGACGAGCGTTTTCGCTCTTGAGCATGGGCGGCCCATCGGTGATCCGGATCCGCGCTACTGTCCCGAGCGTGATCTGACCACCCTGTGAGGTGTAGATGGGCAGTTGCTCCAGTGCACCGACCGTGTCCCGCCACTCACGCGGGTAGCGCAGGTTGATGGGATAGCGCGCCAGTCCTTCCACAGTCTCGCCGATGTTCTCGCCACCAATGGCGCCGGCGACGATCGCTTGCACGTCGGCGATGTTCATCCCGTAGCGAGCGGCAGCCTGTCGATCGATATCCACGTCTATGTAGCGACCGCCTGTAAGGCGTTCGGCGAGGGCCGAAGTTACGCCCGGCACCGTTCTGGCTGCACGCTCGACGGCTTGGGTCACCTGGTCGATCTCGGCGAGATTGGTCCCGGCGACCTTAACCCCGATAGGGCTCTTGATACCCGTCGCCAGCATGTCGATTCGATTGCGAATCGGTGGAATCCAGATATTGGTCAGGCCCGGTACCTTGACCACGCGATCAAGCTCTTCCACCAGTTTTTCGCTGGTCATTCCCGCACGCCACTGATCCTTGGGCTTGAAGCGCACCGTGGTCTCGAACATCTCCAACGGCGCAGGGTCGGTGGCCGACTCGGCGCGTCCAGCCTTGCCAGACACACCCTCTACCTCCGGGACGGTCTTGATCAGTCGATCAGTCTGCTGCAACAGCTCCGAGGCTTTCTGCACGGAAAGGCCGGGCAACGCCGAAGGCATGTAGAGCAGGTCACCTTCGTCCAGGGGCGGCAGGAACTCCCCGCCAAGTCGGGAAACTGGCCAAAGCGTCGTCAGGAATGTCAGCAAAGCGATCGCAAGGGTCGTTCTGGGATGCCGCAACACGGCATCCAGGACCGGCTGGTACAGCCGAATCAGCCCACGATTGAGCGGATTGCGCTGCTCGGCTGGTAGCCGCCCACGTATCCAGTAACCCATCAGCACCGGGATCAGCGTCACCGACAAACCGGCAGCGGCCGCCATCGCGTAGGTCTTGGTAAAGGCCAGTGGGCCGAAGAGGCGACCCTCCTGCGCCTCCAGGCTGAACACCGGAATGAACGACAGGGTGATGATCATCAGGCTGAAGAACAACGCCGGGCCAACCTCGACCGCTGCATCGGTCATAACTCGCCAGTGCTGGTCTGCGCGCAAGGTTTCGTGGGGATGGTTGGCGTTCCAGGCTTCTATGCGCTTGTGGGCGTTCTCGATCATCACGACGGCGGCGTCGACCATGGCGCCTATCGCAATGGCGATTCCGCCCAGCGACATGATGTTGGCGTTGATGCCCTGGTAACGCATGACCGCGAACGCGATCAGCACGCCTACCGGTAGCGCGACGATGGCAACCATGGACGAGCGCAGGTGCCAGAGGAACGCGGCGCAGACCAATGCGACCACGATGAACTCTTCGATCAGTTTCTGGCTGAGATTGCGTACCGCCCGTTCGATCAGCTGGCTGCGGTCGTAGGTGATGACCACTTCGACTCCGTCGGGAAGGCTCTTTTCCAACTCGTCGAGCTTGGCCTTCACGGCGGCGATGGTGTCACGCGCGTTCTTCCCGCTGCGCAGGATCACTACGCCGCCGACAGTTTCCCCCTCGCCATCGAGCTCGGCGATGCCCCGGCGCATCTCCGGCCCGAGCTGGATCGTCGCCACATCGCCGAGGGTGACGGGGGTACCCTCGGGCGTCAGCTTCAGGGGTACGGCACGGAAGTCGGCGAGGGTCTTCAGGTAGCCCGAAGCCCTGACCATGAACTCGGCTTCGCCCAGTTCCAGCACGGCGCCACCGGTTTCCTGGTTGGCCTTGCCGATGGCTTCCGTCACCTCGCGCTGGGTGATACCCAAACCGGCAAGGCGGATCGGGTCTACCTGGACCTGATACTGCCTCACCATGCCGCCCACCGAGGCGACTTCGGCCACATTGGGCAGGGTTTTCAGCTCGAACTTGAGAAACCAGTCCTGTAGCGCTCGAAGTTGTGCCAGATCGTGGTTTCCGCTGCGGTCGACCAGCGCGTACTGGAAAATCCAGCCAACCCCCGTGGCGTCCGGGCCCAGCGCCGGTTTGGCGGCCGCCGGCAAGCGCCCTTGCACCTGGTTCAGGTATTCGAGCACTCGCGAGCGCGCCCAGTACAGGTCGGTACCGTCCTCGAACAGCACGTATACGAAGCTGTCACCGAAGAAGGAGAAGCCCCTGACCGTTTTGGCTCCTGGTACCGATAGCATCGTTGTGGTCAGCGGGTAGGTGACCTGGTTCTCGACGATCTGCGGCGCCTGCCCTGGATAGGGCGTGCGGATGATGACCTGTACGTCGGAGAGGTCGGGCAAGGCGTCGATGGGGGTGCTGCGCAGCGACCAGACTCCCCAGACAACGGCAAACAGGGTGGCCAGCAGCACCAGGAATCGATTGGCGACCGACCAGCGAATCAGTTTCTCGATCATGGCGAGCCCTCCAGCTTCTCCAGTTGCTCGATCAGCAAGCCGGAATCGCTTTCGCGCACATGCAGCCTGATGCGATCACCCGTCTTCAGACCCTGTGCCAGTTCGGGTTTGGCCAGGGGAAAGGTCATGGTCATTCCTGGCATTGCCAAGGTCTTGAAGGGACCGTGGGAAACGGTCAGTTCCTGGGCGCCGACTTCGACGACGCTGCCCTCGGCCTCATGCAGGGTAGGGCGGTCCACGGGCATCGCTGGCTTGCCGAGCGACCTGGCCTCGATACCTCGCAGGCTGGCTTCGGAATCGATCAGGAACTGCCCGGACGCGACGACTCGCTGACCAGCTGCCAATCCGTCGAGCACCGCCACTTGATCCGCGCTCTCCTGACCCAGCCGGATTTCAACCGGCCGGAAGCGGCCGCTTTCTTCCGCGAGCATCACCAGCGCGCGTTTGCCCGTGCGGATGACCGCTTCGCTGGGTAGCAGCAACAGGTCGGCCTGGCTTGGCTGGTTCAGCCGAACCTGCGCAGTCATGCCTGGCCGCAAGCGGCCATCGGGATTGGCCAGTTCGATGCGCACGCGCAACGTGCGGCTTTGCGCATCGCTTTCGGGCAACACGGTGGAGAGTGCCCCGTGGATCACCTCCTCGGGGAGGGCCGGCAGTCGCGCTTCGACCGCCTGCCCGATCTGCAATACGCCAGCCTGGGACTCCGGGATGGCGGCCTCCAACCAGACGTGTTTCAGGCCGTTGATCCGGGCAAGGGTCTGTCCGGCTGCCAGGGTCATGCCAGGGCGCACATCGAGCTCGCGAATGACACCGCTGATGGGGCTGGTCAGCGTCATGACCGGCCTGGCTTTACCACCGCGCTCGACCTGCGCGATCAGTTCCGCGGGCATCCCGATCAGTCGCAGACGCTGGCGGGCCGCAGCTGAAAGGGCCTGGTCGCCGCTGTGGCGCAATGCCAGAAACTCTTCCTGGGCGGCCGCCCATTCCGGTATCAGCAGGTCGGCGAGGGGCGCGCCGGCTTCGATGAGGTCACCAGGCGCGCGGGCGTAGGTGCGTTCGACAAATCCGCCGGCCCGCGCCTGTACCAGTGCCACCTCTCGCGCATTGAAGGCGAGGACGCCGGATACTTGCAGGGTTCGCTCAAGTTTGCCCTTGGTGACCGTGGTCAACCGCACGCCGAGGTTCTGCTGGATGCCCGGTTCGATGCGTACGGACGAACTATCGCCTGCTTCGTCTGCATACTTGGGAACCAGCTGCATCTCCATGAAGGGCGACTTGCCGGGGCTGTCGAACTTCTGCTGCGGGAACATGGGGTCGTACCAGTAGAGCGGTTGGCGGTCGGCTTCGGGAGTGCCGCGATTGCCTTCGGTGACCGTGGATGCCTCCTGCATACGCCCTTGGACCGCATACCAGTAGCCACCTGCCGCGCCTGCGAGCAGGGCCAGGCTCATCATCGCCGGCAACTTCCAGGATGCACGACTCATGGCCGACCCTCCCCGTAGGTGAAGTGCAGGCGGGCAGCGGCCAATGCTTTCAAACCTTGCAGATCAAGCTCCTTGAGCCTGGCCTGGACAAGCTCACGGCGTGCCGCGATGACACTGGCCAACTCGGTGTTCCCGGCGCGGTAACCGGCCAGGGCGAGCGTTACCTTGTCGATGGCCAGGGGCACCAGCGTCGACTGACTGCGTGTCACTGCACGTTCCAGGCGCTGGTAATCCGCCAGATCCGCCTCCAGTTGTTGGGCGTGCTCACGCACCAGGGCTTCGCGCTCTGCCTCCAGCTGATCCATCCGGGCGCGTTGCGCGGCAATCTTTGGGTCTTGGCGAGTGCCGGGAAACAGTGGCAGGTCGAAGGTGAATTGCACCGTCATCATGTCGCCGAACTCGCGCCCACGGCGCTGGTAGTCCACCTCCCAGCTCCAGTCCGATTTTTTCTCCGCTTCGGCCTCCCGCACCTGGGCTTCGGCTTCTCGTGCCATCGGCTCGTAGGCCGCCAGTTCGGGGTGTCGATGGAGGGCGCGCAGATAGCTGGGGGCGTCGATGGGCCAGTGTGGAAAGTCGCCGGCAAGGGGTAGGGCGGCCTCGTGGCCAACCCAGCGCTTGAGTGCCGCACGCGCCTGGGCCGCCTGGAGTGTCAGGTCGTCCTGCTGCTCTGCCAACTGGGCTGCTTCCTGTCGGGGCTCAACTGCATCAAGCGGCTGGCCTCGACCTCCGGCCAGGCGGGCCCGAACGGTTTCCGCCAGCAGGCGATTCTCCCGGAAGAAGTCCTCGAATCGGGCGAGCTTTCGCTGCTCGGTGTAGGTCGCGATCCAGGCCAGGGCAGTTTCCCTGCGGACTTTCACGCGTTCGGCTTCCGCCTCGGCAGCAGCCCGATCCACCGAAGCTTGGGCCGTTTCGACTCGCGCCTTGCGCTTGTCGCGATTGGGCATTTCCTGCATCACGCCGACCATCTGCATGGTCATGAAATCGCGATCCAGGCTCCAACGGTCTTCACCCTCGACGGGGACGTTCTGCACGCCCAGAGCGAGCTTCGGATCAGGTAGCTCACCGGCAGGTATCGCGGCATTCTTCGCCGCATCCAGCTTGGCCGCCTGAGCGGACAAGGACGGTGCATTGCGCTCGGCCAACCGCAATGCGTCGTCCAGCGACAGCGAAGCCCCCCGGCTCGGCAGGGTGAAGAGCATCATTGCCAGGGCGGCCACAACAGGCAGCCCGAAGCAAGGATTCAAGGCAGTCATTTGACGACTCCTCTGAATATTCAGCGCGTAAGCGCATGCCCTCCCGCAGTCGCAAGCGACGCAGGTGGGAGTTCAGTCAGGGAGGGGAATCAGGCGCAGGGAGGTCGCCAGAGGTCGGCAGGGGTGCGGTCGGGAGCAGCTTCAGGGTAGGGGGCAGGGAGTGCGGGGCCGGCCAGGGAGACCGGTGGCTTGAGGATTGAAACCTGGAGCATGCTGCCGGTCTTGCATTCCTGCCCCGTCTTGCAGGCTTTCTTGCCATGCTCGGCCATCTTGCCGTGGTCTTGGCAGCAATCCATATCCATATCCATGTTCGTCATCTGGCTCATACCGGCCGCCTGCATGGGGCAGGGGTCGGTCGGCGCCTCGATGCCCGCCATCCCGTTCAACGGAAGCGCAAGGCTGATCAGAAAGATGAGAAGGAACCGGAGGTGGCGTTTCATCTAGCGGAGTTTAGTCGCCGGCCGAGCGGCCTGGCAATTTCGGGACTCCGGATTTCGCAGTTGCCAGTTAATTGCTCCATTTGAATCCACCCAACCCTCGCGGACAGGTCCGTTGCAATGGCCCTGCTCGGTTCCATCATGCGATTGCACTGTCGGGGCAATTCGGCCCGGGGGCGATTGCTGGCTACAGTGCCGTCGCACGACTTGAGTACTTGCTAGTTCCGTTGGCATTTGGCTTTGACGCACCGTTGCGGGTTTTGGTGAAGACCACACCTGTTCAGTGAGCCGCCGATTGGCCGACAATCGGTTCTTTCCTTCGCTACCGAAGCACCCAGATGGATCAGATACTTTCTCTTCTTTCCGAAACCGTTCCCAAAGCCCGAACCCTGGAACAGCTCACACGGCCCTTGCTGACCCTGCTCAGCCAGGTAACCGGAATGGAGTCGACCTACCTGACCACTATCGATACCGATGTGGGTGTCCAGCGTGTCGAGTTCGCACGCAACGTCGGTGACATGGTGATTCCTGAAGGGCTGGTCGTGCCCTGGACAGATACTCTCTGCAAGCGTGCGCTGGACGAGAACCGCTTGTACTCGGACAACGTCGCCGAATGCTGGGGGGATTCGGAGGCCGCCGCGGCCCTGGGCATCAGGACCTACGTGAGCGCTCCAATCAGGTCCCAGGACGGGCGAGTGCTGGGTACATTCTGTGCAGCCAGCTCGGATAAGGTGGCGCGCTCTCCGGACGTTGAGCCTTTGCTGATGTTGCTATCAGGGTTGCTGAGCTATTCCCTTGAACGTGAACAGTTGGTGGAGCGACTCCAGATCGCCAACGCCGAGTTGGCAAGGCTGGCCCTTACCGATTCCCTGACCGGCCTGTCCAACCGGCGTGCCATCCTGAGTGATGCTGCGCGCCTGTTCGCCCTGGCCCAGCGTGAGAGCAAATACGTGCTGGTTGGGGTCATCGATCTGGATGGGTTCAAGCTCATCAACGATACCTATGGCCACCTGGCAGGAGATCAGTTTCTGCGCGGCATAGCCGTCCAGTTGCAGAATGGCCTTCGCGCCAGCGACATCATCGGACGTACTGGAGGGGATGAATTCATTGTGATCGCCCTGGGTACGCCGTCCGAACATGTGGACTTGGCAATGGACATGCAACATGCTGCCGCGCTGCTGCAGGACCGCCTGACCAAAGCGACAGTCGGGCAATATGCGTTGGGCCATGGCCTCGACGACATCCGCTATGCGGGGGCGAGTGTTGGGGTTGTGGCAGTGATGCCGGACAGCATGACTGCAGAGGAAGCTATCAAGCTGGCAGACCGCGAAATGTACAAGGTGAAGCAACAGCGAAAGGATAAGCAGCCATAGGGCAAGACGTTTGCCACTTAGTGTGCTCGCCGCGGACTCAACTGGACAACGTCATGGGTTGATCGGTGCGATCCGATGGACGCCCTGATGTCTTGGATGGGCCAGTTCCAGTCCAACCTTGAACCATTCGAATGCCGCTGCGGGCAACCCTTTCGTACATCGATGCATTCTCCGCTCGTGCTCGTTGTGGAGGCCTTCTCGCAGACTGCCACTTCGGTCCTTGCGCGTGCCAGCCGATTCCCAATCCCGACCTAGGCTCATCCCGAGCACCTGCTGATTGTTCGAGCCCCCAGTTCCTCGCTTGGTTCGGCGCATTTCACAGCCTGTGCGCCGATGGGAGCTTCATCGCCGCATTGACTGGCGCGCGCCGTAGCGGGGGAGAACGAAGGGCAGGCAACCGAGGTCGATGCGTGTGAAACAACAGATCGGGAACTTTTCAGCACAGTTCGATCATCGGCCCTGCCAAGTTGCAAGGATCAGGTCAAACATTCCCTGTCCAGGCAGTATCGACCTACGCGGCACACCGGCCCTCGCATCAGGACTTCGAAGTTCTCATCCAGGACGATCTGGATCAGTCCCCCCGGCATTTGAACGTCCACCTGTGACTCTACCAGCCCCAATCGCCGACAGACCGCCGCCGCCGCGCAGCTGCTGGTGCCCGAGGAGAGGGTATAGCCAACGCCCCGCTCCCAGATGCGGACTTCAAGGTTGTGGCGGTCGATCACTTTCACGAACTGCACGTTGGTGCGATTGGGGAAGGGGGCGAGATGTTCGATGATCGGCCCCAGCGACCGTGCAGTTTGTTCATCGGGTTGATCAACGAAGATCACGCAATGCGGATTACCCATGGAGACCGGATGCAGCCGAAGCTCGCGTCCATCGATCCTCACGTCCATATCACCCGTGTCTGGAAACTGCGCTCGCCCCATGCGAATGGCGACGCTCCGGCCTCCGCTCAGGACCTCGCAGGACACCACGCCACCGGCAGTGTGCACCTGGAACTCGCCTGCTGATACGTAGCCATGATCCCAGAGATAGCGGCAGAAGATCCGCAGCCCGTTGCCGCTTTTCTCAGCCTCTGAGCCGTCGGTGTTGTAGATGATCACCTTGGGTATTTCGCCCTGTGCGAGGACAGGAACAAGAATTCCGTCGGCCCCAAGCCCTCTGTGTCGATCGCAAATCCTTGAGATTTCCTCCGGCGAAAGACCGAAAGGCGACTCGCCTGAATAAACCAGGTAATCGTTGCTGGCGGCGTGGTACTTGATGAAATCCATGATGACTGAGACTTCCATTCGCTAAGTGCAGCGAGGTTAGGCAAGGCAGCGGGTGCGAACAAGTTGCTCGGTCAGGAAGACCGCTTGGAATTGGCGAGGACTGACGCGCCAGAAACCTTCTTCGCAACACCGATATCAAGACTTCTCCGCTCAGTGTCCCGCCAGCAGTCCCCAAGCGCGATGACTTGCCTCGCGCAGCTTTGCCACTCCTTTGCATGAGGTTTCCTCCGCGTCTAGCCGACAGGCTCAAGCCAGCAGGGCAGGGGATTCGCAGGTTTGCGTGTAAGTGCTTGACCTTAAAGTTAAGTTAAACGTTAGGGTTCTGTTGGCGGGCTCCACAGGGCACGACCCAAGAGATGGATATTGGCCCTGGACTGGCTCGAGAAGCATGGCGGTCTAGTTCCGAGCTCCGGCCATAAAGACGGATTTCATCTGACACAAGACATCAGCATTCACGCACTTGGCGGAGGCATTAGCAAATGAAGAGAGGCAGTTTCGCGGTAATGACGGGAGTACTCATGAATGCCGTATCGGCTTTCGCATGGGCGGATAGCCCAGTCGAAACGAAGGAGGCGGAAAGCGTGATGATGACCATTGGCGGTCATGAAGTTCCCGTGGTCGCAGGTGGCCTGTACGACCGCTTCCGCTCCAATCCTCCGCTTTCCACCATAGAGTCCGAAGCCCCAGATGTTGACCTGAGTTGGTTCAGGGGACTCAAGAAAACGAAGGTCGACATGGGATTCGAATCCTACTCACCAAACTTCTATTACAAGAACAACAGGATTACCGCGGTCTTCACGGCGGACCTGGACACGCTGAGAGAGTTGATGCCCGCTGAAGTCCTGGCGAACGTCCAACCTCTTCAGGTCTGGCCGGGCAGGGGCCTGGTCGCCTTTACCGCTTACTCGTACGACTACTGCGATAACGACAGCTACAACGAGATTGCCCTGTCCATCGTTACTAGCAAGCCTGGAACGTCGAATCTGGGGCCTATTTCCCTGATGGGGCAGTCGATGTCGAAGGATTTCTGGGGGTACGTCCTGAAGCTTCCGGTCAATACCGAACTTGCGAGGGTAAGGGGCGTGGTCGGGTACAACCTGCCGAAGTGGTTGACCGGTATCAATCGCCGGGAAGATGGCAAGTCCGTGACCTTCGAGATCCTTGATAGCGAAACCGGAAAGGTCGACGTTGTCTTTGAAGGAGAAAAGCTGAGCGCGCCTTCGGATGAAGTCGAACTGGTGACCAGTGGCTTCACGAACACCGATAGAACTGGCGAGCTGACATACGGCTATGCTGTCTCGCGCCAACTGAGCCACGCCTCCAGCACGAATGAAGAGTCGGTCAGCCTCACGCTGAATGAAGGCAGCCTTTCTACGTTCATGAAATCCCTGAAGCTGGGGAAAATGATGAAGTATGAGTACGTGCCCCATTTCCAAAGCGCGCTCTATGCCCCCCAACCCCTGAAATCGATCCTGGACAAGGAGTAGGCGTTTTCGGGAAAGCTAAATGCACCCGTATGCAGCGTCTGAATTCTCCGGGTAGGTCGATGAGGCTACCCGGAGCAAGCCAGTTCGCTACTTCTCGTGCTGCACCTCGGCAGAAAGCACGACCTTAAAGTTCCCTTTAATCCTAGAGTGCAATAGCGGCCAACCGACTCAATTGAAAAGCCAGCCGCTTCCAGGTATCGCCCATCGAGAAAGGTGTAGTACCCACGTCATGAACGTTATCGATTGGCGAACATCTCCAATTGCAGACCTCCATATCACACAGGAGAAGCGAACATGGGATACGTCACAACGAAAGATGGAGTTGAAATCTTCTACAAAGACTGGGGGCCGCGGGACGCCCAGGTGATCTACTTCCATCACGGCTGGCCGCTCAGTTCGGACGACTGGGATGCGCAGATGCTTTTCTTCCTGGCTCAGGGTTTTCGCGTAGTCGCCCATGATCGCCGCGGCCATGGACGATCCAGCCAGGTCTGGGATGGTCACGACATGGATCATTACGCCGATGACACGGCTGCGGTGGTAAACCACCTCGGAGTCCAGGGAGCCGTCCATGCCGGCCACTCCACGGGCGGCGGCGAGGTCGTCCGCTACATCGCGCGGCATCGTGAAGACCCTGTTTCCAAGGCGGTCCTCATCAGCGCGGTACCGCCGTTGATGGTGAAGACCGCGAGCAATCCTGGCGGTCTCGCCAAGGATGTCTTCGACGATCTGCAAGCCCAGTTGGCCGCCAACCGTGCGCAGTTTTTCCAGGATATTCCGGCGGGACCTTTCTACGGTTATAACCGCCCTGGTGCGAAGCCTTCGGAGGGCATCATTCGGAACTGGTGGCGGCAGGGGATGATGGGCAGTGCCAAGGCTCACTACGACGGCATCGTCGCCTTCTCCCAGACCGATTTCAGCGAAGACCTCAAAAGCATCACGATTCCGGTCCTGGTGATGCATGGCGACGACGACCAGATCGTTCCCTATGAGAACGCTGGCGTGCTGTCGGCGAAGCTGCTCAAGAACAGCACGCTGAAGATCTACCCGGGGTTCTCGCACGGCATGCCTACCATCAACGCCGATACGATCAACGCCGACCTGCTTGCCTTCGTTCGAAGCTGAGTTTTGCGGGAGCCAGGGAGTTCGCTTCCTGGCTCCTCCCTCTACCTGTCGCTCAAGTGGCCAGCCTGCCCCTGACAAACAGAACCACCGAGGCGCGCAACTTGTTACCGCCTAACAGGCTCGTCCGCTGGAACTCCCCGTGGCTTAGTGGCAGATGCTGGCAATCGAGAGCCTGGCGCGGAGGTCTTTCGCTTTTTCAATTGAACGTTCACCCGCTGGTTGGCGGCAGAGCATTGCCCTGCCAGGCCGATAAGACCTGCATCATTGCTGCTTGCGTTTGCGGAACTCGGCCACCTTATGCCGGTTACCGCACAGCGCCATGCTGCACCAACGGCGGCGATGGGACTTGGTGCGGTCGTAGAACCAGAGCACGCAGTCCGGGTGCTCGCATTCGCGCACCAGATTGAAGTCGCCTTCCACCAGCAGCTTGGCGGCTGCTTCGGCCAGAGGCGCCAAATACTGTTCGGCGGTAGCGGTTGCCCACACGTTCTCCAGTCGCGGTTCTCCACTGGCCGGCCAGTCCAGCTGCTGGTAGCTGGGTGTCGCCAGGAAGCGATTGAGTACGTCCGGCGAACCCTGGCCGCCCGCCTTGCGCCGCTCCACAAGCCCACGCACCGTTTCGCGCAAGGTCAACGCCGCCTGCAGCAACTCGCCCTTGGCAAAGCGCACCTTGGGGACGGCCCAGCCGGTGCGGTCCAGCCAGGCCTGGACATCCTCATCGCTGCGCCAGAACTCCACGGGAGCACCGTCCATCGCGGCCAGGGTGTTGAGCATGTCCAGCACAGGGTGGTCGGCCAATACGAAGGGTTCGAGGGAAGGCGAGGAGGCGGCGCTGGTCATGATGGCGTTCCAGAAGACGAATGGCGAAATGGTAACCCTGTAAAGCATCAGTGAATAGTTACGAAAGGCGATGCTTGTAACCACTATTAATCCTATTGACAGGTTACGTGATGGGTTCATACTCAGCGCCACAAGTAACCATTAACAGTGTTTATACAAGTTACGGAGTGACCACCATGATTCCGCCCATCGTGCATATCCCGGTTCGCCACCAGTTCGTCGAAGCCGACGGTGTCCGTGTCTTCTACCGGGAAGCCGGTAATCCGGCCGCGCCCACTTTGCTACTGGTGCACGGCTTTCCCAGCTCGTCCCACCAGTTCCGCGACCTGATCCCGCTACTGGCCGACAGGTTCCATATCGTTGCGCCGGACCTGCCGGGGTTCGGTTTCACCGAGGTACCCCCCGAGCGCGAATACCGCTACAGCTTCGATGCCCTGGCTGTAACCCTCGGCGCCTTCGCCGAGAAGCTGGGCCTGCAACGCTACGCCCTCTATGTGTTCGACTACGGCGCACCCACCGGCCTGCGCCTGGCCCTGGCCCATCCGGATCGCGTCACCGGGCTGATTTCGCAAAATGGCAATGCCTACCTGGAAGGCCTGGGTGATGCCTGGGAACCGATCCGCGCCTACTGGGCCGAACCGCACAATCACGAACGCCGCAAGGTGGTGCACGATGCCGTGCTGCACCTGGAAGGCACCCGCTGGCAGTACCTGCATGGCGTGAAGGACCTGGAGCTGGTGGCCCCCGAGTCGTACTACCTGGATGCGCTACTCCTGGAACGCCCGGGCAACAAGGACATCCAGCTCGACCTGTTCCTCGACTACGCCAACAACCTGAAGCTCTACCCGGCGTTCCAGGCCTTCTTCCGCGATACCCGGCTGCCGACCCTGGTGATCTGGGGCAAGCACGATCCCTTCTTCATCCCGCCGGGCGCCGAAGCCTTCAAGCGCGACAATCCCGCTGCGGTGGTGGAATTGCTGGATACCGGGCACTTCGCCCTGGAAACCCATGTCGACCATATCGCCCAGCGCATTCGAGAAGTACTGGGGAATCTTCGGGCCTGACGTCCTCCTCTGACCTCCGTGCGTGCCTGGCTTCGTGCCCTTGGAACGCACCGCAGCCCGCTGCCGGGTAATCCGGCAGCCTTCCCGCGAGGTATTCACGATGGACCATCTACCCGAGCGCCGTCTCTCCCCTTGGCACGCCGGTGAAAAGGTGATGCACGAACGCGTCGGCGTCTCCGAACACATGGAAGCCTACGGTCAGCGGGTGATCCGCGATTACATGCCCGACCAGCACCGCGACTTCTTTCACCAACTGCCATTCATCATCGTCGGCGCGGTGGATACCCAGGGCCGACCCTGGGCGACGCTGCTCGAAGGGCCGGAAGGCTTTGTCAGTTCTCCCGATCCCCAGCGCCTTGTGCTGGTCACTGAACCCGACCCGCAAGACCCGGCTGCCAGCGGATTTGACGCCGGCAGCACCATCGGCCTGCTGGGCATCGAGCTGCACACGCGGCGGCGCAATCGCATGAACGGCATCCTCCAACGAGTCGAAGCGGGGCGCCTGGAAGTCGCCGTCGAGCAGTCCTTCGGCAACTGCCCGCAGTACATCCAGCAGCGTACCTACACACGCGAGGAGACACGTGGCGGGTGGCAGGGCGAGCGCCAGGACTTCACGGCGCTGAACGAGACCCTGACAGCGATGATCCGCAACGCCGACACCTTCTTCGTCGCCAGTTACGTCGAGCACGAGGATGGCCAACGCTCGGTGGATGTCTCCCATCGCGGCGGACGACCGGGCTTCATCATGGTCACGGGCAATCACCTGACCATTCCGGACTATGCCGGTAACCAGCACTTCAACACCCTGGGCAACTTCCAGCTCAACCCGGTTGCCGGACTGCTTTTCGTCGACTTCTTCAGCGGCAACGTGTTGCAACTGTCCGGAGCGATCGAGCTGGTGTTCGACAGTCCGATGATTGCCGCCTTCGAGGGTGCCCAACGCCTCTGGACCCTCGACGTACAGCAAGCCGTCCTTCGGCCGCGCGCGTTGTCGATCCGATGGGATTTCCAGGATCCTGTACCTGGTCGGTCAGGCCAGTGAGCCGCACTTCGGTATCGCCGAATACCCTGGTGCGGTTAGAAACCTTCATGAGCGACTCGGCGGTCATGTAAACGGTCGGTTCGCCTCGTCGCGCTACCCGGTGAGGCCTGTGGAGCTGGACTACCATCACCATTCCAGTCCCCACTCTCACCGACACCCCTGGAGGCCCCGCGCATGACTGATCGTTACTCCTGGACCCGTGAGATTGCAGACGACCGGGCCGTTGCCGGCGCCGCGTTGATCCCGGTCGAGCTGCGGGAAATGATCGACGGCCTGGATACTGGCGCGATCAAACCCTTCTACGCCGCCGTGGCCAATCTTGCCTTCTCGGCTGCCGACCAGTGCGAAGAGTACGACGGCTATTGCATTGGGCTGATCGATGCCGGCTACCAGCGCGGCGAGTTGGGCATCGTGGAGCGGGATGCACTGCGCAATTTCGTCATTTCCCTGTGCGCTGATCGAAAGGTCAAGCCGTCGGCGTAGAGAAACTTCTGTAGGAGCGAGCTTGCTCGCGAACAGTCCGAGCCTTCTTTATTCGCGAGCAAGCCCGCTCCTACACATTCGGCCACTCTGCCCCTCGACATATTTCACCCGCGATTGAAATCGCTCCCACAGGTAACCGATGAGTCAGCGATGGGGCGTGATCCCGAGCGTCTCGTGCTCCTCGCGACCATAGACGTCGTCCAGGCGGGTGATGTCATCCTCGCCGAGGTAGCTGCCGGTCTGCACCTCGATCAGCACCAGGGGAATCTTGCCCGGGTTGGAGAGGCGGTGGACCGACGTGATGGGGATGTCGGTGGACTGGTTCTCGGTGAGCAGGAACACCTTGTCGTCACAGGTCACTTCGGCAGTGCCAGATACCACTATCCAATGCTCAGCACGGTGGTGGTGCATCTGCAGCGATAGCCGACCGCCGGGTTTCACCGTGATGTGCTTCACCTGAAAGCGTCCGCCGGTGTCCACGGAGTCGTAGTATCCCCAAGGGCGATAGACCTGGCAGTGGTTCTCGACCTCGCTGCGGCCCTCGGCCTTGAGCTTCTCCACCAGCTGCTTGACCTTCTGCACGTGCTTCTTGCTGGCGACCATGATGGCGTCCTTGGTTTCCACCACCACCACGTCCTCCATGCCGATGATCGAGACCAGCTTGCCGTTGCCGTGCACCAGGCAGTTGTGGCTGTCCTGCACGACCACGTCACCCTTGATGACGTTGCCGTCGGCGTCCTTGTCATGCACGTCCCAGATCGATGCCCAGCAGCCGACATCGCTCCACCCTGCGTCCAGCGGTACCACGCAGGCGCGTCCGGTTTTCTCCATCACCGCGTAGTCGATGGAGTTGTCCGGGCAGCAGGCGAAGGTGGCCTCGTCGACATCGATATGGTCTTCGTGGCACTTGCTGCGTTCCAGAGCCAGCCGGCACGTGTCGTGGATATCGGATTCGTGCTTCTTGAGCTCTTCCAGGTAGCGACTGGCGCGGAACAGGAACATGCCGCTGTTCCAGAAGTAGTTACCGGACTCGACGAACTCCCGCGCGCGATCCGCATCGGGTTTCTCCACGAACTGGGCGACCCGGCTGATCCCCTCGGGCAACACCGGGTCCTGTTCGGAACGGATGTAGCCGTAGCCGGTTTCCGGCCGGGTCGCCGGTACGCCGAACAGCACCAGCTCGCCTAGCTCGGCAGCGCTGGTGGCGAGCACCAGGGCGTCGCGGAAGGCTTCGAGGTCTTCCAGCACATGGTCCGAGGGCAGTACCAGCAGTAGCTCGTCGCGCCCTTCGCTGATCAGTTGCATGGCGGCGATGGCCACTGCCGGTGCGGTATTGCGCCCGAAGGGTTCGAGCAGGACCGCATGGGGCGTGAGCTTCAGCGCGTCGAGTTGCTCCTGCACGATGAACCGGTGGTCCTTGTTGCAGACCAGGATGGGCGCCTGCATGCCGTCGAAAGTGAGGCGCTGGAGGGTCTGCTGAAACAGTGTGTACTCGCCGGTAAGGGCGAGGAACTGCTTGGGAAACTGTCGACGGGATAGCGGCCAGAGTCTCGAGCCGCTGCCACCGGAAAGCACAATGGGAATCATGGTTATCTCCTGCTGGTGAATTGCAAGTGCCTTACTGGGCTATGAGTTTTCAGTTGCTGGACAAGGGCCGCTTGACCCACACCGGAGCAAGCTTTCCGCTGCTACCGGTAACGTATAGGCACACCACTTCGCCGCGATTGAGCGCGACTGGTTTCAGGTCGCTGATCTTCTGGTCGCCGGCGAACAGGGCAAGGTTGACCTTGACCGGGTTGATCTCGCGGTCGCCGGAGCTTTGCGGTGCGACGTTCTCCACCACTGGGGTCTTGCCGTCGGCGGTTTTCACGCTGAGCGGCGTGTCGGAAAGGTTCTGCAGCCTGAGCAGGGCTTTCTGCTTGTTGCGGAACGGTTTTTCCTCCACCAGCCGGGGCTGCCCGTTGGGCAGATTGACCAGGGTGTAGTAGCGGTTCGCGCCAAGCTGGACCGACATGTTCTGGCTGCCGACCCGGGCGCTATAGGTGCCACCGGGAAGGAAGCTGAAGTCGGTGCTCGCCAGTGGACCGACATCTTCGAGGTTGGCCGTGCCGACCAGGGCGCTGACTTCCTGGTTGCTGGCGTTGTACAGGCGCACGAACGTCGAGCCTTTAGGGGCGGCGGGGCCGTAGAGGGCAGCGTCGTCAGCCTGGGCCTGCCAGCAGCACAGACTGGTCATTAGCACGGTGGCGATCAGGCGGGGATGGTGGAGCGGTTTCATGGTTGGTTTCTCCCAGGGAATACGGAGTCGGCGGTTGCGGTCTGGTGGTACCCGGTCGAACCGGCGGATACCAGCTGGGAGATCCATTCCCTTTCGAACTGGCTCAGGTCGGGGGGCATCGGCAGGTAGCGTTCCGGAAACTCCCAGATCACCCACTGCGGTGGAGCGTTCTTGAGCGCGTCGTTCTGCAGGTACTCGAGCATTGGCGGCAACGGCCCCTGACCGCTCTCGGCGAAGTCGAGGATGTCGCTGCCAAGGGCCTGACGCAGGGCGCCGAGGAAGTTCCAGTCGGGGTTGGCGCTGTAGCTGGTCCCGACCAGGGCCACGGGAACCCGGACATCGGCGAACAGCGCCGCAGAGGCGTCATTCGGGTGCGCGTCGACTGCATGGGTGGAGCGCGACTGGAGCTGGTCGGGAGCCGGCAGCAGGGCGCTGAACAGCGGGTCCAGTGGCAGGAACCGCGCCAGGTCACCCAGGTAGGGCTTGCTCGCCGCCTGTTGGGTGGTGAAGAGCTGGCGATCTCCATCGAGCGGTGCACTGCGTTGCACGGCTCGCGCGACTTCCTGGGCGACCAGTTCGGCCCCGTGGGGCGTCCAGTGGGTATCGGTACGCAGGAACAACAGCCCCGTGTCCTTCGCCGGCAGCAGGCTGGCCAGCAGGTCGGGGGCCAGGATATCGGCGTGCTGGGCGGCCTCGTGGAGGCGGTGATACAGCCCGAGCTGCTGCTGGGCGGGCTGTTCTTCGTCCAGGTATTCCGGGTAGAGGCGGGCCTTGGCCGGCACGATCACCAGCAGCAGTTTCACTCCGCGCTCGCTGAGGCGCTGGTCGATGCCCCGGATCAGCTCCAGGTTGGCCTCAATCTGCTGCTCGCCACGGGGTACGGGATTGAACTCTTCATCGCTGAACAGCCAGTCGTGACGACCCAGTACCACCCCCGGACGACCTTCGCCGAACAGGCTGTAATCGAGCGCTGCCCACAGGTTGGTACCCAGGCGTTTCAGTGGGAATTGCGCCTCGTAGTGGTTCTCCACCGCCTTGGCCATCTTGCCGTCATGCAGGGAGGCGTCGGGGGGCAGACGCAGATCCAGCAGTCCACGCACCGACCAGACGCCCAGGACCAGCAACGGGGCAAGGAAGAGGGCGATGTAGGCATTGCGGGAGAAGCGAATCATGGCGCCGCCTCAGAACTGGAAGTAAAGGAAGGGGGAGTAGCTCTGCGCCGAGAGCTTGAGTACCGAGGCGCAGAACAGCAGGAGCAGGAGCGGGCGCTGTACCGCGCCAACCCAGGCGAGCGCGCGCTCACCCAGGGCGCGTGGCGGTACGAGAGGCACCTGGTCGGCGGCGGTTTGGGCCGCTACCTTCGGCGCGCCATGAGCCAGGGGGCGGGTGTAGAAGTCATGCAGGCCGAACAGCGCCAGGCTGGCGTAGGCGATAAGCAGGGTGACCAGCTGCAGATCGGTGAAACCGACCCGTCCGAGCTCCGACAACTGCCATGCGCTGAAGCCGAACATTGCCTGGTACATGCGTCCGGCGACGTGCAGGTTCTCTGCACGGAACAGAACCCAGCCGAGGATCACCAGGAGGAAAGTGAAGGACCATTTCAGCGGGTTGAAGCGCCGTGGCGCGGCGTCGACGCCCAGGGCTCGTTCGATGGCCAGCCAGGTGCCGTGCCACGCGCCCCAGAGCACGAAGGTGAAATTCGCGCCGTGCCAGAGACCACCCAGCAGCATGGTCAGGACCAGATTGCGATAAGTCTGGAAGGTGGTGCCGCGATTGCCGCCGAGACTGACGTACAGGTAGTCCCGCAGCCAGGTCGACAAACTGATGTGCCAGCGCCGCCAGAATTCGGTGATCGACTGGCTGATATACGGCTGCTTGAAGTTTTCCAGGAAGCGGAAGCCCATCATCAGGCCAAGGCCGATGGCCATGTCGCTGTAGCCGGAGAAGTCGAAGTACAGTTGCGCGGTATAGGCCAGTGCGCCGAGCCAGGCGTCGGCTGCGCTGGGGTTCTCCAGTGCAAAGCAGTGGCTGACCAGCGGCGCCAAGGTATCGGCGATGAACACCTTCTTGATGAAACCCTGCATGAAGCGTGTGCAGCCCTCGGCGAACTTGTCGACGCTGTGGGTGCGGTGATGGAACTGACCGGCCAGGTCGCGGAAGCGCAGCACCGGGCCGGCAATCAGGTGCGGGAAAATCGCCACGAAGGCCGCGAAGTCGATCAGCTTGTGGGTCGCCGGCGTGTCTCCCCGGTAGACGTCGATGATGTAGCTGATGGACTCGAAGATGTAGAAGGAGATACCGATCGGCAAGAGGATGTGGGTGAGCACGAAGGGTGCCATGCCGAGGCTGGTGATGATCACGTTGAGGCTGTCGACGCCGAAGTTGGCGTACTTGAAGTAGCCGAGGACGCACAGGTCCACCATCACGCCCAGGGTCAGCCAGTGCCGGGCGGGTCTGGTGCGCGCCCCGGCGGAACCGATACGCAGTCCGATCCAGTAGTTGAATACCGTGACCACCGCGAACAGCGCCAGGAAGTCGACCCGCCACCAGGCGTAGAAGAGGTAGCTGGCGATCAGCAGCAGCAGGTTGTGAAAACGCGGCCCGCTCAGGTAGTACAAGCCGAGAAAGGTCGGCAGGAACAGGAACAGGAATACGTTGGATGAAAACACCATCCGCGTTTCCTCCATTGAAGAACTGTCAGGGCCAAGCGGCCCACCCGTTTCTCCCCTGGTTCAAGGTGTTGCGCCCGTCGCTCCTGTGTTGCGATCGGGTTACTGCTGTCTGTGCCACGTCCTTCGCCGCGCCCGCCGTGCGCAGCCCCGTGACGGTCAACCGTTTTTCGCTTTCTCCGCCGCCTGCGGATCGAACAGCCGCGTCAGGTCTCCGCCAAGGCGGAAGTTCATGAGCGGCTGCATGGAATGCTTCCACTTGAGGGTTTCGTCACTGCAGCGGTAGAGCGTGCAGTAGGGTTCCAACCAGGTGAATTTGCCGTTCTCCTTCAGCTCGCCTACCGATTGGCCTTTGCCGGTCTTGTCTGCGAAGACCTCGGGGTTTTCCACACCCTGCATGACCCGCTCGGCGAGCCGGCGCAACGCGCCGTTGTGGTCCTCGCGCAGATCGACGCCATTGGCCTTGGCGAACGCCGCGACCATTGTCAGCGGTGGCAGGCTGTAGTTGTGGTAGGCGAGGGCGCGCTTCTGCCGCCTGAGTTCGTTGGGCAGGAAGCCGTCGGGGTCGACCTGGCCCGCGGCGACCCGGAACTGCGCCACCGACCAGTCGAACAGGTCACGGCGGTCAGTCGCCACGGCGCTCGCCATGACCGACCAGGCGGCCCAGTAGGAGTGGTTGTTGATCTCCTTGAGTGGCAGGTCGCTCCAGTCCTTGACGGTCTGCTCGGCCAGCCTGGCGAACCAGGCTTCGATTTGCTGGCTCTGCAGGGCATAGGGCGCCAGCGGCCGCGAGCTGGAGAACTTCAGGCGCAGCCAGGCCGAGGCCATGCTGCCCAGGGCCCATTTGCGCATGGATTTGCCCGTGTGATTGAACTCGGTGGAAAGAAGGGCGCCGGCCTTGGACCAGTCGCCGAGCCACTGCAGGGTGCATTGCAGGCTTTCAGGCTTGCCGTCGCGCATGAATCGCATCACCTGCTTGTTGACCCCGCGTTCCAGATCGTTGATGGCACGGGTCTTCTCGCGAAAATCCTTCTCGGCTTCGGGGTTCAGCGTCGCCCGGGCCTTGTTCGAGCCTTCGTACTTGCTACGGAACACCAGGGCTCCGGTATAGGGAGAGGGCGTTTCCTGGTCGCACTTTCCGGGTTCGCCCTTGCGCTCCTTCTCGATGGCCGCGTAGTAGCCGGGAGGCGGCACCAGTCCTGCTCCCAGAGTCGCACCCGAGGCCAGCAGGAGAGGGAGGAGAAGGAACAGGCCCGTTGCGCGCATCATGACGTCCTCAACGTTCCGCCTGGGCGGTGTGCTGGACCGGGCCGGCGTTGCGGTTTCGCTGACAGACCTTCACTTCCACTTCCTGCGGTGGGCTGCCGGCAGGGGGGCCTTGCAGCTCCAGGGAGAGCAGGATCATGTCGGCCCAGTCCGAGTCGGTGCGCAGCTCGAAGGCGAAGCGTCCATCGGTGTCGACCGTCTTGGGCTTGTCGAGCTTGAGGGTTTCGCGCCGGCCGTTGAGGTGCCAGAGGGTAGCCTGGAGGGTTTTCACCGTGGGATCGGCGTAACGCACGTCGATCTGGTACTGCCCATTGCGCACGTCCTTCAGACCGCCATCGCCATTGACCAGTACCTCGTTGGTGCCCGGCCGCAGTTTGGTCTTCGCTGACATGACCGCCGGTTTGCCAACGCAGCCGTTGTCGAGCATGGCGAACAGCTGCCGGTAGGTGCTTTCCTGGTCTAGGCGATAGAGCGGCGAGAATTCCCAGATGACGATCTTCGGTGGATTCTCGAGGAAGTCCTTGCTGCCCAGCATCTGCAGCATGGCTCCTTCCAGGCCACCGCCAGGAACTGCGGCGTTGTAGATATCGGCCTGCAGGTATTCGGAGAGGAAGCCGCTGAAGTTGTAGTTCTGTGCGCTCTGGCTGGTGCCGATCAGGAATATCTGGGGATGCCCGGCATCGCTGAACATTGCGTCGCCGTCGCTCGAGTCCTTCGGCTCGGTGGCGAACTGGTCCATGTATTCGATGGCATAGCTGCCGCCACAGAGCTGGCTGGCGACGTTGTGGAGGGTGCCTTTCTTGCCCATCCGGCCAACCACCTTGCTCTCGAACTCGCGCTTGGGTATGCCCTTGTAGGCAGGCATCTGCTTGATCGTCTCGGCCACCAGTCTGGCGGTACGTTGCGCACCATAGGGTGTCCAGTGCTGGTCGCCGCGGAAGAAGAAGGCGGGGGTCTGCTGCTCATCGGCCAGCACCGAGAGGTCGGGCACGTGGTAGCCCATGTCGCGGAAGCGACCGAGCATGGCCCGGTAGTTTGTCAGCGCGCGCTGGTACTGGAAGCTGGCCAGCTCCGCCGGATTGAGCTTGTTGCGATTGACCAGACCACGGGTCGGTTGATAGACCACCACCAGTTCGATGCCCTTGCGCGCAAAGGCGTCGTGCAGCTGCTTCAGGCGCCGGTAGCCAGCGGATGTGGTCTGGAACTCCGTGCGCAAGTCCTCGCGCGTGCGGAACAGCCAGTCGCCCTGGGCTTCTACCAGGGTGACGAAGTTCTTCTGATAGTTGGTGGTGTAGCGACTGGCATCGTGCGCCGCCGGACAGAGACTGCAGCAGGGCGCGGCATGGTAGACGGGGCCCTGGGCTTGTACCGTGCCGGTCGCGGCAAGGAGCAGGAGAGCCAGCGGCAGGTGCATCGATTGGCTTGCGTTCATGGTGCTCAACCTCAGGGTTGAAGTTTGGTCCCACTGTCCACCAGGTCTATCCGGACGGCTTTGCGCTGGCGTACCAGCAGATCGAGGATTTCTTCCTGGCGTTCGCCGAGGATGCCGCTGAAGGTAATGCCCGAGGCCTTGTCCGGCATCGACATGTCCACCCGATACAGTTCGAGGGACAGCGGTGTATCGACCGCCAGCGGGCCACTGCCGTTGCCGGCAAGCTGGCCGCCGACCACGACCAGCGACACCTTGGTTTCGTAGGGGTCGAGCTTGAGGTCGCGGTGCTGGCCGGTGAGGTCCTTGATATGCCCGTACACGCCGCTCAGGCCATTGCCGAGGACGAGGTTCTCGTACAGGCGGATGTTCGCGCTGTTGCGGAGGCGAACGCCGTGGCGATCGTTGCCGACCACCTTGTTGCCCCACAGGAGATTGTTCGAACTTTCGTAGAGGGTGATGCCGTCGGCGTGGTTCTGGAACACCTCGTTGTAGGCCAGCACGTTGTTGGTGCTGTTGCGGTCGAGGACGATGCCGGAAATCTTGTTGTCGAAGATCTGGTTGTTGAAGATCCAGCTGTCGTTCACCTCGCGGGAGACGATCAGACCGTGCTTCTTGCGGGTGCCGGAGATGGTGTTGTGGGCGATGATCAGGCGATGTGAACGGTCGTGGGGGTCGATGCCGTAGACCAGGTTGTCGCGGTAGGTGTTGCCCTTGATCACGACGTCGTCGGCCTCGAAGCAATAGAAGCCGAACCACATGTCGCTGAACTCCGAGTCCAGCAGCCAGGCGCTCGGCGCGGTGCGGCCCATGCGCTTGCGCATGGAAGGCGTGTACTGGGAAATGCTCAGCCCATAGGACTTCTCGCCGCTATAGCCAAGGCTGCTGAAGCGGCTCTTGACGATGTAGGTCTCTGTTCCGCCCCAGGACAGAAGGAAGGGGCGGAATTCCTTGTCCTTGCGAAATGCCGATGGGCCGTTGGCTTTTTCATTCCAGCCGATGAGGGTGCTATCAGTCACGAAGAGCTTGCCGTCGTTGACCAGGAACGCGCCGCGGTCCTGGGACAGGCGCAACGTCTTCCCATCGATGTGCAGGGTGGCGCCGCGGGCCACGACTATGGGCAGGCGAGCCAGGTAGGTGTCGTCTCCGATGGCGCGGAAATATTGCTTGGGGAGCTTCTTGGCCAGGGTCGCCAGATCGGCGTAGCCGCCTTCGATGAAGATCGCCTGGGGCATGCCGCCCTGGCGCCTGACCCATTCGGCCAGGCGGTTTTTGCCACCGACGAACTGCTTGAGGACGGGTTGCCGCAGCATACGGCGTACGCCGATGCGGCCGGGCTTGTCTCGCTGGATCTTGTCCTGGACGGCGTTGGCGGTATAGCCGGATAGGTCGGGCAGCGCAGGTGCGCTCAGGTTCAGCCGCTCCACGGGGGAACTGGTGACGGTGTACGTCTTGGCCGCCGGGGCGGCCTTGCCGGAATTTTTACTGGACGGGGAGCTCGGTGACGCGGCCAACACGAGGCTGGTCAGCAGCGAGCCGACCAGCAGGGGTAAGGCCAGGGAGCAGTAAACGCGCCACCGGCTGTTCATTCATTGCCCTCCCGTCAGAAGCGCCAGATCACATCCACGAAGGCCCGGTGCATGCTCGAGTCGACTCCGCTGCCATCGTAGGCATCGCCAGCGAAGAACAAGCCGCCACGGAAACGCACCAGTGCCGAAGGTTCGTCGATTGCCTGGCTCATGGATTCAGGCAACAGGCCTTCCTTGAAGTACTTGGTGAGCACCAGGTCGACCTCCTGGCCGATGTCCTTGTCGTCGGAGGTCAGCGCGGCATTGATGCCACTGTCACCCACCGGCTGGTCGCCATCGGCGCGCCAGAAGCGGTGGTACACCAGGCTCGCGTCGTACTCGTCGCGCAGCTGCCAGGAACCGAACAGGGTCGCGACCTGCAGGTTGCTCAGCTCGCCACGGAACGCCTCGCCGAAGCGGTGCACCCGCGAACGCGTGCCGGTGAAGCTGTTGCGGTTGCTTTCCAGACCGGTCTGCTGGAAGTTCTCGTCGCCATCATCACCGCCGCCACTGCCGCGTGCATAGGCAACGCCGGCCTGCCAGTTGGGATCGAGGCGGAAGCGCACGCCAAGGTCGGTGCCCCAGGCGCTGACGTCGGCACTTTGCTTGCCAGTGGCGATGGGCTGGCCGCCGGGGCCACTGGTGGTCAGCAATTGGTCGCGGTCGCCATCCAGCCAGATCACGCTGGCCCAATAGTTGAACGTCTGCTCGTTGCGCCAGTTGAAGGCATCGCTGTTGGCTTGCAGGCCAATCCAGGTCAGGTCACCCGTGGTGTCCTTGTCCAGCTCGTCGACCTCTTCGCCGGGGCTGCGCAGGTCGCCGTCGTCATGGCTGTAGTGGACGTTAAGGCCTACCCAATGACCGGGTGTCCATTGCGAGGCGATGTCGCCGTAAACGTGCAGCCGGTCCTCATCCTCCGGCGCCAGCTCGTCGATATCGGTGCGGTATTCGGAGAAGCGCTCGGCCAGGCCGAGGTGAGCGCGCAGCAGCGTGGTGTCGAAGGTCCAGTTCAGCGCTTCGATGTTGGTGTCGCGCCACAGGCTGTCGTCATTACGCAGGCGCTGACGGCCAAAGCGCATTTCCTCGCCAGGGTAGGCGGTAAGGCCGGAGTAACCGATCCAGAACTCGCGCATGGCCAGGTAGCTGTCGTCGGCCTGGCGGTCATTGTTGCCGCCGCCGCTGTCCTCTTCGAGATCAGCAGTTTGAAGGGTGTCCGTTTCGATCGTGTCGGTGGCCGCGACGGCTTGCGCCATGGCGTAGGCGCTCCAGTCGCCGCGCTGGAAGAAGAGCCAGGGCCGCACGTCGATACCTATGCCACTCACATCACCGCCATTGCGGGTGCCAAGGTCCCGGTCGTCTTCCGACTGGGCAGTGACCTTCACATCGACTCCAAACGGTTTGTCGGGAGCTTCCGCCCACGCAGAAGCGCCGTGTATCAGCGGAAGTGCCAGGCCAACGCGAATCCATTGTTCTAGTTTCATGGTCTATTCCAATTGGGGACGAAGGTCGGTGGAGAGTCCGACGGCTGTCAGGCTGTCAGTAAATCTCCCCATCTGCAGCAGCACGTAGCATAGTGCCACCCCCTCGAAACTGCTGTTCTTCTTCGAGTTTCTTCTGTGCATCAGTTCTCTGGATTGGCGAAAGCTGCTGCTCCAGTTGCACGACCAGTTCTGGCGCCTCGGCCCTTCCGGCCTGCACCGCGAGCTTGCTGAAAACATAGGCGTTGACCAGGTCGGGCTGGACACCACGGCCCTGGCTGAACATCTGCGCCAGTGCGTAATCGGCGCCGGCATGGCCGCTGCGGGCGGCCCTCAGCAGGTGCTCTAGCGCTTTGTCCGGTTCGACCTGGCCCAGGAAGCCGCGTCGGTAGATCTGGCCCAGGTAGTAATCAGCGCTGGGCTCAGTGGCTGCGGCCTTGAGCAGGTGCTGCTCAGCCTTGGCCGGGTCTTGTGGCACCAGCTTGCCCTCGTAATAGAGCTTGCCGAGCAACAGTTCGGCGCGCGGCGATCCGGCCGCGCGGCCGCGCTCCAGGTAGTCCAGCATCTGCTCGACGTCTCCCGCCTCCGGGGACTCGTACATCAGTCGGGCGAGGCTCACCCAGGCCTCCGGGTAACCGGGGGCGATGGGTTCGAGCAGAGCCTTTGCAGATTCCATGTCAGGTGGCCCGAGCGTGGGGTCGGTCATTACGCGCGCAACCGCGTCGAGCCGCTGCGGTGGCACACGGCCACCGCGGTAGGCCTCCTGCAGTTTGGTGATCAGCGCATGCTGTTTTTCCGGCTGCCCGCGTTTCTGGTACACCGTGGCCAGCTCGACGTAGCAGGCATCCTCGACCGCAAGCTGGGCCTCGCAGATGCGTTCGATTTCGTCGAGATGCTGGTCGTAGGTTCCCTGGGCGCGGTACAGCAGTAGTTGCGCCAGCTCTGCCTGTGGCTGGCCGTCGGCGCGCCACTGACTGACCTGCTGCTGCACATTCACCTCGGGGAAGGTCTGCGGATGCTGGACGTAGAGCACCGTCAACGGCAGCACGGTATTGCGCTCGCCTGCGGCCATGGCGTCCTTGAGCAGGGTTTCGGCTTCGCGCTGTTCGGCCAGGGTGGCGCCGGGTTTGCTCGCCAGCAGGCGTCCCAGACGGGCGGCGGCACGAGGCGAGTTGGCGGCCGCCTGACGGTAGGTAGCCTCGGCGGCGCGTAGCTGTTCCGGGTCGCCGGATTGAAGCTGGATATCGGCGAGTCCCACTTGGGCGTCGGTGTAGCCGAGGTCGGCGAGCTGGCGATAGTTCTGCAGGGCGGTTCCAGTATCACCCCGCGCCAGGGCCTCCTGAGCCAGGCGCTGGTCTGGAAGCCCGCTGCAGCCTCCCAGGGCAAGCGCCCCGAGTAGCAGCAAGGTTGTCTGCGCGCTATTCACGACTGATATCTCCGACAAGCCTGGAGGAGCGAACTTCGTCCATCAGCCAGGCAAATGATGGGCCACGGCTGGCGCTGACCTCCACCGGCCTGCCGACGAGGCTGTTGTCCAGCGGCTCGTCGGGCTCGATTCGTACGCGGATATCGGCCGTCAGGTCATTGCTGCGGGTGGGGTTCAGGTTGCTGCTGGTCACGCGGCCGGTGCGTGGCTGACTTTCACCGGCCACCGTGAAGTTGATGCGGCTACCCGGTGCCACCGCATTCAGCTTGGAATAGGGGAAGAGCGCTTCGACGCTGGCGAGGCTGCCGCGTTGGGCCAACTCGAAGACCACATCACCCTTGCTCGCGTACTGTCCGTCGGCCACCAGTTGGCGCACGAGAGTGCAGTTGCAAGGGCTGGTCAGTGTTCCCTTCATTTGCTGGCGCAACAGCTCTTCGATGCGCGCCGGCTGGATGTTGTTGTTCAACTGGCCCTTGAGGAGCTCGAGCATCGAGGTGTTGAAGGTGGCGATGGGGGCACCCTTGGTCACCATCTGGCTCTCGCCGATCAGGCTCTGCACCACGCCTTCGCGCGGCATGGTCACCTGGACGCTGGGGACGCTGACCTTCGCGGACAGCGCATGGGTGATGAAGTAGAGCTCGTAGAGGGACTTGCCGATGAAACCGAACGCCGCGATGCCGATGGCCAGTACTGCCAGACTGAGGATCAGCGCCTTCATCCGACCGAGTACGCCCAGGCCCTTGCGTCCCTTGTCCCTGCGGGCCGGGCTGAAGTTATTGCGCTGCAGAGTGGTCAGCAGCTCGCCGACGCTGACCAGCTCCCCGGACAGGTGTGCCGTAATCAGGTGGCGCAAGGTGGCGATGTCGCGCGGATCGAGGTTGTGGAACTGGCAGCCGACCCGGCCGCTTTCGTCGGCAATCGAGCGAACCTGGAACTCAACTGGCATGGTCAACCCCAGGTTGTCGATGTTGAACACCAGCATGCCCTTCAAGTGATCACCGATCGCCAGGGTCGGTTTGGTCGCCAGGAAGCTGAATCCGCCGGCTGAAAGCTCCAGCAGGACGTGCTCGACTGCTGGGTGATTCCTGGCAGCGAAGCGAATCCTGGCGGGTATCCGCACACGGGCATGCTGTCGCTGGATTTCCGATTCATGTACGACGTTGAGGGCGGTGTTCATTGAGGTCTTCCTATTCCATTGGATGGCTCATACCACCAGCAGCAGGGTGGCGACGAACAGGCTTGCGGCCGAAAAGGTCATGGAACGCGATGACCAGGTGTTGAACCAGTTCTGGAAGCGGCCCAGCTCGCGATTCAGCGTGGTTTGCTGGCGCGTCCAGGATTGGCGGTCGAGGTGGAAGAACACGTAGATCTTCACGACCGCACCGACCACCTGGTTGTAATAAAGAAGCAGGGGATAGGCGGGGCCGATGTGGTGTCCGGTGACCGAAAGCAGCAGGGTCAGGATGAGCCGTGTCATGCCGATCCACAGCAGGTAGATCAACAGGTAGACGATGCTGTACTTGAGGCTGGCGATGATTGCCACCGTCAGGCCGAGCAGGCAGGTCCACATGGAAATGCGCTGGTCGAGCAGCACGACACTTGCGAACCAGCCGAGTTTTCTCGGACCGAGCATCATCGCCCGTGAGTTCTGCCGCAGATTGTTGCCGTACCAGCGGAACATCAGTTTGCGGGTCGAGTTGAAGAAGCTTTTTTCCGGCGGGTGCTCGACCGTGTTGATCGCCGCATCCGGCACGTAGAAGGTCTCATAGCCCAGGCGCATGAGGCTGAACCAGCTGGACTTGTCGTCGCCGGTGAGGAAGCGGAAACGCCCAAGGCGCCAATGCTCGAGGTGATCGTTCTCCACATCGGCGATGAACTCCGGGTTGGTCACCACCGTGGCGCGAAATGCGGACATCCGCCCGGTCATGGTCAGCACGCGCCGTGAGAGTGCCATCGAGCACATATTGAGGTGGCGCTGGGCGAAGCGCAGCTTGTGCCATTCGCTCATGAGATAGCCGCCGCGGACTTCACAGAACTCGTTCGTGGTGAGCCCGCCGACTTTGGGGAACAACCGGAAGTACGGCACGGTCCTGGCGAATACACCGGGTTCGAGGACGCTGTCGCCGTCTACAACCATCACTACCGCCTCGTCATCCGGCAGGTGTCGCGAGATGGCACGAAAGCCATTGGCCAAGCCATCGCGCTTGCCGGTGCCGGCGATGCGCACGAAGTGCAGGTTGATGCAGCTCGGCGCGGCGTAGCGGGCCCACAGGCTCCTTATGAGCAGTTCATCCGACAACTCGACGATGGAACAGACCAGGGTCACCGGGTGGCCGTAGGCGATGGCTTCTTCGATTACCGAGCGGTAGACCTGGGCGGTGGTCAGGGCGTCGATGCGGAAACTGGTGACCAGGACGCACACGTGAGGCGGGGTGGATTTGGCCATGAGCCGGAGCGCCCGGCGCCGATAGCGGGGAAAGAAGACATAGAGGAAGAGAGTGCCTCGCACGAAATGCACGAAGCCCATGGAGTAACGCCAGATACCGACAGCCCCGAGCAGCAGGACGAAGTCCCTGGACAGGGGGTCGAACAGGGTCTGGGGAACGGCCAGGGCCAGACCCATGAGCAGGCTGAGATAGAACAGCCAGCCTGCGGTATTGATCAAACCCTGCGTGAGCCTCTCCATTGTCCATATCCATGAGCTGGTTCAGACAAGGCGAACTGTCGTGTCGCCTGTTGGTTCCTGGCCGTGCCGCAATGTTCAGCTGGAGGAAAAAAACCTGCAGGCCTGGCGCCGGGCGTTGCGGTCCACCTCGGGCAACCTGCAGATCCCAATGCTTCGACGGCGGCGGTGCACACGCATGGCCAGCTGCGCGCATCGCCAGCGTCGTGACTTCACCAACAGATGCCTTCGCTACAGTCGTTACTGGTGTGCTCCATGAAGCCAACCAGATCGACCACGCGCTTGCCCTCGGGCACCTGCCGGGCAAGCGAGCGGAAACGTTCGTCTCCGTTGCCGAGCACGATGACCTGCGCGTGGGCGATGACCCTGTCCAGATCGCTGTCGAGCAGGGAGGACACATGGGGAATCTTCGACTCGATGTAGTCCTTGTTCGCTCCGTGGACCCTGGCGTACTCGACGTTGGAGTCGTAGATGCGCAGGTCGAAGCCCTTGCCGATCAGCATCTCGGCCAACTCCACCAGCGGGCTTTCGCGCAGGTCATCGGTACCGGCCTTGAAACTCAGGCCCAGCAGGGCGACTTTGCGCTTGTCGTGGGCGGCGATCAGGTCGAAGGCATGCCGCACCTGAACGTCATTGCTATGCATCAGCGCGCTGATCAACGGCGATTCGACGTCGAGTTGCGCGGCACGGTAGGCAAGGGCGCGTACGTCCTTGGGCAAGCAGGACCCACCGAAGGCGAAGCCCGGACGCATGTAGTACCTGGACAGGTTGAGCCGTTGGTCCAGACAGATCACGTCCATGACTTCGCGGCCATCGACACCCACCGCCTTGGCGATGTTGCCGATCTCGTTGGCGAAGGCGACTTTCGTCGCGTGCCAGACGTTGCAGGTGTACTTGATCAGTTCCGCGACATCGATGCTCTTGCGCACGATGGGGGCGTCGAGCTCTTTATAGAGAGACTCCAGTATGTCGCCGGAGTGACGGTCCAGTTCGCCGATGACCGTCATTGGCGGCAGGTTGTAATCCTGGATCGCCGTGCTTTCACGGAGGAATTCGGGGTTGACCGCGACACCGAAATCGACGCCGGCCTGTTTGCCGGAGCAGTCCTCGATGATTGGAATCACCACGTTCCTGACTGTGCCAGGCAGCACGGTGCTGCGCACGACTATGGTGTGGTAATCGGCCTTGTCGCGCAGTGCGAAACCGATTTCACGGCAGACGGCTTCGATGTAGTTGAGGGAGAGGTCGCCATTCTTCTTGCTGGGCGTGCCAACACAGATGAGGGATACGTCGCTTGAGGAAATTGCTTCGAGTACGTCGACGGTGCCGCGCAGGTTGCCGCTATGGGTGCCCTGTTGCAGGAGCGCCTGCAGCCCCGGCTCGACGATCGGTGATTTGCCCTGGTTGATCAGTTCCACCTTGGTGGAAGAAACATCTACACCTATAACTTGATGACCCCGCGCCGCCAGGCAGCCTGCACAAACCGCCCCGACATAACCGAGTCCAAAAATGCTCAGTCGCATTTCCTATTCTCCTTGTTTTACTTATCGTGCCATTCAAGTGTCTCGCGCCGAACAAGGTTCAAACAAAAACGGAAAGCCTGCGCAGTTGTCGACAAGTCCGTGCGCACAATATGTTCCTGTTGCTTGGGGGAAGTAATAGGGGGCCGAAATGCGCTGCTGCGACATGACTGCGTGATATTGCACAGTCGACGCGACGCAATGCTTCATTTCATTTACTGAGCCATATTACTTGTTGGTCTTTGCTTCGATCTCTTGGTAAGGCGTAAGGCTATTCCCTCTAGTGGTTCTGTGGGTGGGGTCCAGTTATGGATATGTGAGTGAAGCAGGCGCCGCAAAGTTCAGGCCGTGTGTCGTTGTTCTTAAAACAAATCGCTATGGGGGATAGTGCTGGAGGGCAGGGAAGATGGCCGACGTTTCTAGTGCTCGCATACATTCGAGAGTGATTTTAAAGGCTCTCTAAAGTACATCATTTATTATTTGGCGCCATAATTAGGGCGCCATTTGGTTGCGCCGATAAAATTCGCTATCGCATATGGCTAGAGCGAACTTGAGTGAAGGCTATAGTGCGGTATGTATCTTTTCTGAAACAACTTGCGGGTGCGAGTTCAATCACAGCAAGTGCCAACAACTAGCCGGTTGTGCGCCTTTGTGCGAGTAGTTCGCGCCGACGAGCGCTGGGCGTCATGATGAACCAGCGACGGCAGGCGCGATTGAAGACGCTTTGTTCGCTGTAACCGAGCATGCCGGCAACCTGTGACAGGGGAATATCGCGCTCGGTCAGGTAGAAGTCCGCGCGTTCCCGGCGAATATCCTCCACCAGTTCCTCGAAGCGGCAATCCAGTTCGGCAAGCTGCCGTTGCAGGGTGCGTTCGTGCAGGCCAAGTTGCTCGGCCACCAGGGGCAAGCGGCACTGCTGCGTTGGCAGGAGGCGAAGTATCAGCCGGCGGACCTGTTCCAGCAGATCCGAGGAGCCCAGCAGATGAACCTGGCTGAGGTACTGCACGAGGGCGCGGTGCAGGGCAGGATCGTGCTTTTCGATGCGCTGGGTGAGTTGACGCTCGCTGAACACCAGCGCATTGCAGGGCTGGCCGACGTATGCCTCGCACCCGAAGTAGCGGCGGTAGCGCGACAGCGACAGCGAGCTGCTGCCCGAGAGCTGTACCGCGCGGGCGCTGAAGGTCGGTCCGCAAAGCAGCTTCATGGTGCTGTATGCCACGCCCATGGCCAGTTCCACCATCTGCCGCTGGGGTCCACGCATGCGCAGTTCGATGACCAGTTTCGGCGCGTCCGGTTCACTGCGGTCCAGATCGAGATGGACGCCAGAGCTGTGGTAACCGATGAAGCGAACGATCTCGGCCAGGGCATGGCCAACCGTGACTGCGTTGCGAGCAATCAATGCAATCGGGCCGAGCACTGCCAGGTTCTGGTACTCGGCCATGCGCAGACCGAAATCGGGGCAGTCCAGTTCCTCGGCTGCATATTCCAGCAGGTCGATGAGGGAGCGGAAGGGGACTCGCGCATCCTCGTCATCGAGCAGTTCCGGGCGGATGCGGAAGCGCGAAAGGAGGAGGGCTGGGTCCTGTCCAAGCTGACTGGCCAGCTCGCGGAATCCGCCGAAAGAGGTGGTTCTGATGAAAGGTTCCATGTCGCCAAAGATCAATTATCTGTCATGAAAGATCAATCTTTGCTTTGTCGAACCGTCAAAAAATCCCATGGCTACTCCCCACTTCGGAGCGACCCATGGAATTCGACTACATCATCGTCGGTGCCGGCTCGGCCGGCTGTGTGCTGGCCAATCGTCTGAGTACAGACCCCAGTGTTTCCGTGTGTCTGCTCGAAGCGGGGCCACGCGACTGGTCCCCCTTGATTCATGCGCCAGCCGGCGTCGCCGCCATCCTGCCCACCCGTCACGTCAATTGGGCGTTCGAAACCGTGCCGCAACCGGGCCTGGGCAATCGTCGCGGCTACCAGCCACGGGGCAAGGCGCTCGGTGGCAGCAGCTCGATCAACGGCATGATCTACATCCGTGGCCACCAGAGTGACTACGACGAATGGGCCGCACTGGGAAATTCCGGCTGGTCGTTCGACGAAGTGCTGCCGTACTTCCGCAAGAGCCAGATGCATCATCGTGGAGCCAGTCAGTTCCATGGCGGAGAGGGCGAGCTCTATGTGGGACAGGTCGAAGCCCACGCCGCCACTCACGCCTTCATCGAAGCCGGGCAGAAGGCCGGCCACCGTTACAACGCCGATTTCAATGGTGCCGAGCAGGAAGGCATCGGCCAGTACGACGTG
Organism: Pseudomonas sp. BN606; assembly: GCF_029873115.1. NCBI lineage: Bacteria > Pseudomonadati > Pseudomonadota > Gammaproteobacteria > Pseudomonadales > Pseudomonadaceae > Pseudomonas > Pseudomonas sp. BN606. The sequence goes on from NZ_SSOF01000063.1 coordinate 123,296, forward strand.
ACCATTCGTGAAGGCCGTCGCTGGAGCACGGCGACTGCCTTCCTCACGCCCATCCGGGAATCCCGTGGCAACCTCACCGTCCTGACCGGCGCCCATGCCGAACGCATCCTGCTGGAAGGCAAGCGCGCCACCGGCGTGCAGGTGCGGATCAAGGGGCGCTCGCCGATCATCAAGGCGCGCCGGGAGGTGCTGCTCACCGCCGGTGCGTTCGGCAGCCCGCAATTGCTCATGCTCTCCGGTATCGGCCCCGAAGCCGAACTCAAGCCGCAGGGCATCCCGATTCAGCATGAAATGCCCGGCGTCGGCCAGAACCTGCAGGACCACCCCGACGTCGTCCTCGGCTACCAAAGCACCGATAACTCGCTGATGGGCTATTCCCTGGGTGGAAGCCTGAAGATGGGCGCTGCCCTGGCTCAGTACCTCGCGCGCAGACGCGGTCCGTTGGCAAGCAACTTCGCCGAGGGCGGTGGCTTCCTCAAGACGCGCGAGGATCTGATCCGCCCGGACATCCAGCTGCATTCGGTGGTGAGCCTGCTCGATGACCACAACCGCAAGTTGCACTGGGGCCACGGCTTCAGCTGCCACGTCTGCGTCCTGCGCCCGAAGAGTGTCGGTCGCGTCGGACTGCAGTCGGCCGACCCGAGCGTACCGCCGCGCATCGATCCCAACTTCCTCGGCCACGACGATGACGTGCAGACCCTGCTCAAGGGCTACCGCATGGCGCGCGAGATCGTCGCGCAGGCGCCCATGTCGCGGTTCGGCCTCAAGGACAAGTTCAGCGAAGGCCTGCACAGCGACGAGCAGCTGATCGAGTTGCTGCGACGCCGTACCGATTCGATCTATCACCCCGTGGGCACCTGCCGCATGGGCAACGACGAGTCCGCGGTGGTGGACAGCCAGCTGCGCGTGCGCGGCGTCCAGGGCCTGCGGGTCGTGGACGCTTCGGTCATGCCGACCCTGGTCGGCGGCAACACCAACGCCCCCACCATCATGATCGCCGAGCGCGCGGCGGAATGGATCGCGCGTCCCTAATAACAACAAAGAGGAAGCATCACATGCACCGTCCCTTGAAACGTCTCACGGCCGCTGGCCTCTGCTTCACGCTGCTGGCCAGCGCAATCGCCCAGGCCGCTCCGGCGCCCGCCAAGCCGGCTACGGAAACGACCCGGACCGCGAATCAGGCCGTGCTGGAGAAACTGCCTTTCGCCAACCGCCAGGACTTCGCTGATGCCGAGCGTGGTTTCATCGCCAAGCCTGATACCCTGACCATCAAGGACGCCAGCGGCAAGGTGGTCTGGGACCTGGAGAGCTACAAGCAATTCATCGCGCTGGACAATCCGGCCCCCGACACCGTCAACCCCAGCCTCTGGCGCAACGCCCAGCTCAATCTGCAATACGGGCTGTTCAAAGTGACCGACCGCATTTACCAGGTGCGTGGCTACGACGTTTCCAACATCACTTTCATCCAGGGTGACACTGGCTGGATCGTCTTCGATCCACTGCTGAGCAAGGAAACCGCGAAGGCCGCCTACGACCTGGTCACTCAGCACCTGGGTAAGAAACCGGTGATCGGCGTGGTTTACAGCCATTCGCACATCGACCATTTCGGCGGCGTACGCGGCGTCGTCGACGAGGCCGACGTGAAGGCCGGCAAGGTACGAATCGTCGCGCCTGAAGAGTTTCCCGAGTACGCAGTCAGCGAGAACGTCATTGCCGGCAACGCCATGGCCCGCCGTGCGGTGTACATGTTCGGCGCGCTGCTGCCACGTAATGCTCAGGGCGGCGTCAGCGCCGGACTCGCACCAACCGTATCCGCTGGCACCACGACGCTGATCCAGCCCACCGAGTTCGTTTCGAAAACCGGCCAGGAGGTGACCATCGACGGGGTCAAGATGGTGTTCCAGATGACGCCGGGCACTGAGGCTCCGGTGGAAATGCACACCTGGTTCCCGCAGTTCAAGGCGCTGTGGATGGCCGAGAACACGACCAACACCATGCACAACATCGTGACCCTGCGCGGCGCCCAGGTCCGCGATGCGCTGCAGTGGTCCAAGTACATCGGCGAAGCCATCGATCTCTATGGCGACAAGGCCCAAGTGAAGTTCCAGAGCCACCACTGGCCGGTCTGGGGCAACGCGCAGATCGATGAGTACCTGAAGAAGCAACGCGCCATCTACAAGTACATCCATGACCAGACCGTGCGCATGATGAACCAGGGGCTGACCAGCGAGGAGATTGCCGAGGCGATCAAGCTGCCGCCGGAACTGGAATCCTTCTGGCCGGGTCGTGGCTACTACGGCACCCTCAAGCACAACTCCAAGGCGGTCTATCAGCGCTACATGGGCTGGTACGACGGCAACCCCGTTAATCTCGACAAACTTCCGCCTCAGCCGGCGGCGAAGAAGTACGTGGAGTACATGGGCGGCTCGGCCGAGGTGCTGAAGAAGGCCAAAGCCGACTTCGCCAAGGGTGAGTATCGCTGGGTGGCCGAAGCGGCCAAGCAGGTCGTGTTCGCCGAACCGGACAACACCGAAGCGAAGAACCTGATGGCCGATGCGTTCGAGCAGATGGGCTATCAGGCCGAATCCGGCCCGTGGCGCTCGGTCTATCTACAGGGGGCCTTTGAACTGCGTAATGGCGTGCCGACCCTGGGCAACACCGTCACCGCCAGCCCGGACGTGATCCAGGCCATGACCCCGGAGATGCTCTTCGACTACCTCGCCGTACGCCTCAACGGCGAGCGCGCCGCAGGCAAGAAGCTGGTGCTCAACTTCAACTTCACCGACCTCGGCAAGAGCTACGCCCTGACCGTGGAGAACGGAGTGCTCACCTACGAGCCGAAGGCCAGCGACAAGTCTGACGTCGGCCTGACCATGCGCAAGGGCACCCTGGAAGACATCCAGCTGGGCAAAGCGACTCTGGAGCAGAAGGTGGCGTCCGGCGAGTTGAAGTTCGATGGTCGCCAGCAGGCCTTTGGCGAGTTCATGGGACTGCTCGACAAGTTCGACTTCTGGTTCAACATCGTCACGCCATGAGACTCACGACACTCGGTCTGGCGACGCTGCTTTGCAGCGTCGCTCCGGCCAGCCTGGCCTGCGGCTACGACGGCATGGCAATGGACCTGAGCCTGGCGCACCCGGCTTCACTGGATGTGGCCCTTGCCGTCAACCAGGCCTACCAGGACAAGCTGATTGCCAAACCGCTGCCGCTGCCCGGTGGCTTCGGCATGCGTCGCGCCCTCAAGGCACTGGAGCGCGTTGCCAGCACGCTTCCTCCCCGTGGCGAAGACTTCAGCCTGTTGCTGGTGGAGCCGGGACTATGGACACGCTTCGAACTGCGCGATGGCCGCTGGCAGTTCACCCCGCACACGTCCGCACCAGCTGCTGGAGAGAATGCAGTGATAGTAGGGGAGGGCGCACTGCTGGCGATAATGGCTGGCAAGTTGGCAGCCCCGCAGGCATTGGAGCGCGGCCTGGTGCATGTGGAGGGTGAACGGCTGAAGGCGATGGATTGGCAGTCGGCTTTCGCAGACACAGGCGCGGACTGACGGCATCGCCCCGGGCGGTCGGTCCGCTGCGGGGCGACGTCAGCGGAAGGAAGAAGAGTAGCCCGGCACGTGTGGTCGGCTCGCCGCTGATTCCAGCCAGGAGGTAAAACACTGGTCACCGTTCGTCCATTACTGGAAAAAACATGAAACCACCAGTGGCGCTTCTCACTCAGTGAGAGTGTCAGTCTTGCGGACATCTTTCCCGATTTGCCAGGACGGGTAGTCAGTTTGGTCGGGCCATGTAAGCGGGCGAGCGCACGACGCGATTTTCGCTTCGCTCGCTACTTGTGGAGGTGCATATGTCCAGGAAGCCCCCGACCAACTTGGCCTCATTCCTCAAGGGAATGCACTTTCCCGCGGGCAGGACACAGATGATCGAGTACGCACGGCAACAGGGGGTTCCCCCGAAAGTGATGGAGGCGCTGGAAAGCCTGCCAGATCAGGAGTACCAGAGCATGGTGGACGTGATGCAGGGTTACTGCGCCGCGGAATGACCGACGTCGCGCCATCGCGCGGTGAGGCTGGGAAAGTCGCGGGAGCGCTCCGCCAAGGAGAGCGACGTGAGAACACATGTTGTGCATTTCACGGCACCGATCAACTCGCACACCTGTGGCCAGTTGATCGACAAATGTACCCAGGCCATCCAGCAGGGCGCCGACGAACTGGTGATCAAGATCGCAACCATGGGCGGCGAGTGCAGCTATGGGTTTTCCATATATAACTTCCTGATCGCACTGCCGGTGCCGGTCAAGACCCATAACCTGGGCACTGTGGAATCCATGGGGAACATCATCTTCCTCGCCGGTGAGCACCGGACTGCCTGTCATTACAGCAAGTTTCTCTTTCATCCCTTCCACTGGACCCTGAACGGTGCGGTAGACCACGCGCGAATGTCCGAGTATGCGATGAGCCTCGACTATGACCTGCAGCTGTACGTCAGCATCGTCGATGAGCGTACGCGTGGCGCCGCTTCGCCACTGAACGTCCTGGAATGCCTGACGGCGTCGCCGAAGATTCTCGATGCCCAGGACGCGCTGGATGCGGGACTGATCCACGCCGTGGACGGTCTTGAAATGCCTGCGGAATCCGTGAGCTGGTGCGTGCATTCCTGAGTCACGCCAGTCCCAGACGCTTGCGCATGCTGCGGGTAATGGTCTGCCGTTGATTCTCGAAACCTGCCCACGGCGACTCACCCGCTTCATCGAGTCGCTTGCGCAGGTTGCGGATGGTCCAGTCATGGGCACCCTTGAGCGCCGCGATCTCTTCAAACAACACCGGTACGGAAACCGGTAGCCCCTCCCGTGCCCGAACGGAATAGGCGGTCACGGTCGTGGCGCCCAGGCCATTGCGCAGATAGTCGATGAAGATTTTCCCCACGCGGTTCTTCGGACCGGATTTGGCCGAGAAACGCTGCGGCAGGTGTTGGGCCATGTGGGTGGCGATGGCGTGACTGAAGTCCTTCACCTGGTCCCAGTCGTCTTTCGGCTTCAGTGGCACCACCAGGTGCATCCCCTTGCCGCCACTGGTCTTGAGAAATGCAGTCAGCCCCAGTTCGTCCAGCACGGTAAGCACCAGCTGGGTCGCCTCGACCATGGTTTTCCACGGCAGCGCGGGGTCCGGGTCGAGGTCAAGGACGAAACGGTCCGGGTGGTCTAGGTCTGCGCCTGTCGCGTTCCAGGTATGCAGTTCGAGGGTGCCCATCTGAACTGCGCCGATCAGCGCCTCGATACTATTGATGACCATCGCCGGCTGACCGGCGCGGGATTTCTCCAGTAATTCCATGGCGTCTATGCCCAGCTGCTCTCCGCTCTTCTGGAAGAAGAGTTCGCCGGCGATCCCATCGGGAGCCCGCAACAGTGCAAGCGGTCGGTCCCGCAGTTGAGGAAGCAGCCAGGGGGCGATATCCGCGTAGTACTCGACCAGATCGCGTTTGGTGGCACCAAGGCTTGCATCGATGATTCGGTCGGGATGAGTAATGCGAACCTTCCGCGCCGTTGCGCCCGCGTACTCGTGCGCAGGCCTGGCATCAGCCCCTTGCTTCGCGCCAGCGGCATGCCTGGGTGTCTCGAAGGTTATGGCGCTGGCTGGCTTGTCGCTGCGCAGCCCATTGAACACGGCATGGCGCACAAGGCCCTCGCGGGTCATCTCGGCGAAGGCCACTTCAGCCAGCAATTCCGGCTTGAGCCAGTGCACGCCCGTGGCCTCGGTTCCGGTGGGTGGATTCGCCAGGGTCGGCTTTGCCACATCCAGCGGTTTCATTCGGGCCTGCACCCGGGTAAGGGTCGCCTGGTCGAAGCCGGTTCCTACCTTGCCGGCGTAGCGCAGTTCACCGCTGTCTTCGTCGTGCAGCGCCAGAAGCAGGGCACCGAAGTGGCTGCGGCTGCCCTTGGGTTCGGTGTAACCAACGATCACGAACTCCTGGCGCTGTTTGCATTTGAGCTTGATCCAGTCCGTACTGCGTCGGGATTGGTAGAGGCTACCCGCGCGCTTGCCGATCAGCCCCTCCAGCTTCATCCGGCAAGCGCTTCCCAACAGGGAATCAGGGTCTCCAATCAGATCGGCTGAGTAGCGCAACAGCGAATCGTCTGTGTCCTTCAGCAACTTTTCCAGCGTTGCGCGCCTTTGTTCGAGCGGTACGCCGCGCAAGTCGTTGCCGTCGAGATAGAGCAGGTCGAAGAGGTAGTAGAGGATGTCCTCGCTACGTCCCGTCTCGAACGCGTTCTGCAGGGCCTGGAAGTCCGGCGTGCCATCGTCGCCGGCGACTATCACTTCGCCATCCAGCCAGGCGCTTTCCAGCCCCAGTCCCGCCAGTGCATTGCGCTGGCCAGGCAACCTGGTGCTCCAGTCCTTGCCGTTGCGAGTGAAAAGCCACACCTCGCCATGCTCGATGCGGGCGAGGATGCGGTAGCCGTCGAACTTCACTTCGTAGCGCCAATCCCCGTCGGGTGTGTCGTCCACCAGCGTTGCCAACTGCGGCTTGATGAACGCTGGCAATGGCGCGGGAAGGCTCCCCTCCAGGCGTTTCCCCCTGGAGCGGCGGCTTACCGGGGTTCGCTGCTGCTCGGGAGTTTGCTTGCCCTTCGCCTTGGGCAGCAGGGTCCGCTCGCTGAGGACGCTGCCTGGAAGGGCTTCGGTGATGTCCAGTTCGCCTTCGGTGCGTGCCGCGTCGTCGCGATGCTTGATTAGGAACCATTGCTCCTGTTTGCCCGGCATGTTGGTTCGCACCAGGCTCCAGATACCGCTGAGCTTTTCGCCGCGAAGCTCGAACTTCAGCTTCCCCATCGCATAGCCGGCAACGGGGTCGAGCTGGGGAATCCAGATACCCCGGTCCCAGACGATGACGTCGCCGGCACCGTAGTGCCCCTCGGGAATGTGGCCCTCGAAGTCGGCGTAATCCAGCGGATGGTCTTCGACCTGGATGGCCAGGCGCTTGACCTGTGGGTCCAGGCTGGGCCCCTTGGGCACAGCCCAGCTCTTGAGCGTGCCATCCAGTTCCAGGCGGAAGTCGTAGTGCAGTCGCGTGGCATCGTGTTTCTGGATGCAGAACTGCAACGCCCGCGCGGACGCCTTGCGCCCACCATGGACACGAGCGGGCCGGCCCGCCGGCTCCGGGCTGGTATCGAAATCACGCTTGCGCTTGTAGTCGTCGAGAGAGTCACTCACGGCAGGGCCTCCTGCTTCAGGAGAGGCGACTGCCGCGATAAGGTTCAGGCTGATTCGCGAACGGCAATGGTCACTCATGGAAATACTTGAGCAGCGGCTGCACGGTGACCCCATGAATGAGGATGCTCATGGCCACCACGCTGAGCACCAGGTCGCTCAGCAGGTGCCGATCCAGTTCGACGGCACCTTGATTGAGGACAAAGCAGAGGTAGAAGAGGCTGCCGATCCCGCGTATGCCAAACCAGCCGATGAGCAGGCGTTGGGGCGTCGGAATCTGTGGCGCGTGGATGAGCAGCAGGACGGCGGCGGGGCGCACCACCAGGAACAGACCGAAGGCGACTATCACCGCCTCCCAGCGCCAGTGAGCGTAGAGCAGCGCGCCGAGCAGGGTGACCAGCAGGACCTCCAGGACCCGTTCCAGGAGGTTACCGAAGGCCAGGATGTCCACCATCAGCGCGCTGGCGGCGATTTGCGGGTGGAGCTCCTTGTCGTTTCCGAACTCGATGATCGCCTGGCCGTGGCTAGGCTCACGGTCTTCGGCTCCAGGCGTACTGACCTCGGCGGGCACCTCACCACTGGCGCCTACCTCCGCATGACGCATCCCCAGCCCTGCGGCGAAGGTGCCGAGGAATCCCCAGGCGCCGATGCTTTCCGTTGCCGCGTAGGAGAGGGCGATGACCGCCAGGGCAAGGAAGGTATTGGGCGATACCGCCATGTCCGTGTGCCGTGCGCGCAGGTGGATTCCGAGCTGGCCGACGATGCGGCCAAACCAGAAGCCGAACAGAAGGCCCGCCGGAATGGCCCAGACTACGTAGCGCAGCAACCAGGTCGCTGCGTCCTCCAGCGGAACGCTGGACAAGTCGCCGAACCCCAGGAGCAGCAACCCCGCCATCACGAAGGGAAAGGCGATTCCATCGTTCAGCCCTGCCTCCCCGGTCAGGGCGAAGCGCATCGGATCCGTATCAGCGGCATCGTTCACCTGGATCAGATTGGCCAGCACTGGGTCGGTGGGCGAGAGAATCGCGGCCAGCAGCAGCGCCAGGCCGGGGCTGAGGCCTAGTGCGAAGTACAGGAACACTGCCAGGCCAATGATGGTGGCGATCAGCACCGGGCCCGCCAGCAACCAGGCCGGACGCCACTCTGGAGCCCGGAAGGGCAGGCGTAACCTCAGCCCGGAGAGGAACAGCGAGATGAGCACCGTCGCTTCCACCAGGTGTTCAAGCCACGGACCGACCGTCAGCACGTCCTGTTCCCACAGGCCGAAGCCAACGGGCCCTATGAGCAGGCCGAACAGCAGGTAGATGGCGGAGGTGGACAGGGGCAGGAGCCGGACATAGGCAGAGGCGAGCCCGAGTATGAGCAGGATGCTGCCCAGCACAAGCATCCACAGGAAGAAGGTCACGCTGGATGGGCCGCGCCGACCAGATCGCGGCTAGCGTAGCGGGTGGGCAGCGGCCAGGGCGTGGGCCTGCTCCAGACGGTGCACGAATACCGGCAGCGTGGTGCGTACGAAGTCCTGCAACTCCAGGTCGTCGATGTCGGCGGCCGAGCGTTCAAGCAACGCCACAACCGCTTCGTTGGCGGCGACCTGTCCGGTAGCGAAGGCGGCATCGAAGTGTTCGGGCTCGATGCTTTGCAACTCATCCAGCTCCGCGCCCGCCCCAGAATCGCTTAGGAGCTGCGGGCATTTGCGTCCAGCCAAGGACTGCAACGCCCCATTGACCCGGCAGTGCTCTACCATGGTGATCATGGCAAAGGCGCGAACATCGGCGGAGGGGCTTTTCTGCAGGGCAATTTCGGCGGCCTGCATGCCGACTTCGCCAGTGGCGAGAGCCAGGGCACAAAAGGCTCCGGATTCGCGCTCGACTTCGGAAAAGCTTCGGGGGGAGGGTTCGCCAGTGTCCAGATCAGGTAGGGAAATCATGGTATTTCACCCTTGAAAATTGAGGTCATCCGTACAATTGGGATGTCTCCGCGCGTTCTCGGGTTCAGGTTATTTTTCGCTCTGTCGGCCACCCTTCGGTGAACTCTGCCAGCAAACCATCGACCACTGTGATCAATGCTCGAGGCTTCGATGAGCCTTGCGCAAGGGCGTGCTGGTACGCGTCGAGCTGGCGGTCGGCGCTGCTGCCTGATTGCAGGATTTGGTGTGCCTGCGCGAACGCGCCTTCTTCACCCAGGGCCCTTGCCGTCGCGCCAAAACGCTCTTCGGCCAGGGTGAGCCAGGTCGAGGTGTCCATTGCGTGACAGCCGGTTTCGTCCAGGTAACGGCCGTGGATGCCTTGCAGGCGCGCCCGCCAGTAATTCTCCGTGACCACCTGCCGCTGGATGGCTGTAACGCTGGGGAGCTCGAGGTGCGCGAGGGCGTGAGTGACCATGCTGCGGAACAGCCCGGCGATGCACAGCGAATCCGCCAGTCGTGGACAGGCATCGGCGATACGCAGCTCCAGGGTGGGGAAGCGGGCGGAAGGGCGGATGAACCACCAGATGTCGTTGTCGTTGCGAATGGAAGCGCTGCTGAGTAACCACCTGACATGCTCCCGGTACTCTGCCTCGCTCGCGAAATCGTCAGGCAATTCCATCCTCGGCCACTGCCCGCAGATTACCCGGCGATAACTCATGCAACCGGTGGCATGGCCCAACCAGAACGGCGAAGACGCACTGAGGGCGAGCAGCAACGGCAGCCAATGCAACAGCTGGCGCACCAGGCGGACGCGGTCATGGCCGGCGGGGATACCCACATGCACGTGAAGACCGCAAAGCAGGCTGCTGCGGGCGATCATCCGGTAATCATCGAATAGGCATTCATAACGCGGCGAAGGATTGCTGCGTGTCGTCAGACCGTCGGCGAAGGGATGGCTACCGGCTGAAACCAGCCCCATGCCGAATCCGGCCACCGCTTGAGCGAGGCGCGCGCGCTGGTCCAGCAGGCAAGCCCTTGCCTCGGTGAAGTCGTGGAGTATCGGTGTGACCAGTTCCAGTTGGCACTCGAACATCTCCTCCGCCAGGCAAGTACCCAGTGCGCTGCTGCAAGCTGCGAGGAGACCGGGAGGGGCCTGCGTTGGCACATTTCGCGTGCGCAGGTCCACCAACAGACATTCCTCTTCTATGCCAAAGCCTGGCGGCGGTAGCGGTTTCAACATTGACGTGAATCCATGGACCAATTCCTCAAACTGACCCGGCCGTAACGCGGCGGTTCAGGCCATGACAGCCGCCTGTCCATCACGCTGAATCTTTCCACTGCCCACGGTTCGGAAAGTGAGGTCATAAAGGATCCGGCAATGGACAAGTCTCTTCTCTGCGACGGTAGTGCTGCCGTCCTTTCGCAGCCCCTGGAAGTCGATTCTGCGAAGACCCTCTACTGGAAGATGCTGGCCGACCCGCCGTCGGCGTTGATCGTCCAGCGTGCACGATGCTTCCTGGGCGTTCAGCTGGCGCGGGCCACCTGCCTTCCGTGCGACATGCCGTTGGAGCCTGCGAGAATCCTCCCGTGGATGGAAAGTCGCGTTCGCCAGACGGCGAACGCCTACGCCGAGTACCAGGCGCAACGGGCCAAGGGCCAGCCTCGTCGCTACTTTCTCTGTCGCGCCCACGCCCTGTATTTCCTGCGCGGCGTAGCACCCACCAAGCTGGTTGACGGCGCCTGGCTCTACGGCCTGCTCGCGCATTGGAGGGAACACCGTTTTCAGGGCCTGGTGCGTACCTACCTGGAAGAACTGGGGGAGGGTGTGCCGGAACAGAACCATGTGCTGATCTACCGGAACCTGCTGGCCCGCCAAGGCTGCGACGATATCGAATCACTGGACGACGAGTGCTATATCCAGGGAGCCACGCAACTGGCGCTCGGGTACCTGGCGCGGGAGCGCCTGCCGGAGGTCATCGGCTACAACCTGGGCTACGAGCAGTTGCCGCTGCACCTGCTGATCTGTGCGCGGGAGCTGGCGGAGCTGGGTATCGACCCGCACTATTTCCGTCTGCACGTCACCATCGACAACGTCAGTTGCGGCCATGCCATGCAGGCGGTCAAGGCACTTCAGGAGAACCTGCCCCTGGCTGACCGGCGCGACGAGTTCCTCGCCCGAGTGGCCGGGGGATACCGGCTCAATGACACGGGGCTCGGCACGCTCGACGTGATCGAGCGCTTCGACCTGGAACACGAGCTCCTTTGCATGCTCGAGCGCAAGCGACTCAAGGCGCAGAACATGCATTCGGATAGTTCGGCGTTGCAGGGTTGCCCACTGAACCTCTGGCTCAGTAGGCCAGGACAGATGAAGCGCCTGCTTACCGCACTCGAGCAGCGCGGCTGGATTCGCCGTAATGAGGCTCCCGCCGCCAGCCGATTCTGGCAGGTGGTCAACGGCCAGTCGGCAGCCATGTTCGGCGTGTTCAGCCCCTATGAAAAACAGTTGATCCACGACTGGATCGCTGGTCGCTGGCTGGCGACACCAGAAGCCGCCTGCCGACCCTGGCGCCGCAAACGGCACAGAGCGTCGCCGGCGTTCGGTGGGACCGACGAATTCGATCGCGACGAGCGTGCCCTGAAGGCGCAACTGGACGCGATAGACCCAGATGGCGGCATGCAGCGACTCATCAGCCTGATGTCACCGGCCTACCATTACCGGCCCGCGGGGCTGCTCGCGACCCGCCTGTTCACGGCACAGACGAGATGAATTTGAAGAGGCCAGGACCATGCAATTCGACGAAACCTGCACTGAGCTGTCCAGACGCAACCAGGCCCTGCTGCAACTGGGCGAGTCGCTGAAGCAAAGCGGCTATCGCTTCACCACCGTCACACCTGCCACCCACCAGCGCATCAACCGCCGTCCTGGAAACGCCATGGCGACGGACCTGGCCGGAGTATTTGGCTGGAGCCGTCCCTTCGTCCGTAATGTGGTTGGTGAATCCCTGTTCCGCCAGATGGAGGCAGCTGATGTGCTGTCCGCTGGGGTCGACGGTTTCCGCTCCGTGGTTCGCTGGTCCGACCTGGGCGATGAGCTCTACGTGCACTCCGCGTTCCCCACCGATGCTGCCGATGCGGTGTTTTTCGGCCCGGATACCTACCGGTTTGTACAAGCCATCGACGCTTTGCTCGACACCCGCGGCCATGAGGTGCGCAAGGCCGTGGACGTGGGCTGCGGTACTGGCGCGGCGGCCATCCGCATCGCCCAACGCTATCCGCGAGCGGATGTCCAGGCGCTGGATATCAATCTGCGGGCACTGGAATTCACCCGGGTCAACGCTCGCCTGGCGGCAACGCCGGGAGTACGCGCGGTTGCCAGCGACCTGTTGCGCGAGGCTGAAGGCACCTTCGACCTGATTGTTGCCAATCCGCCCTACATGCTGGACCCGGCTCAACGCAGCTACCGCCACGGGGGAGGGGAGATGGGCAGCGGGCTGTCCCTTGCCATCCTCGACAGCGGTGTGGCGCGCCTGGCACCTGGCGGCGCCTTGCTGCTCTATACAGGCGTGGCCATGGTGAACGGGCGGGACGGATTCTATGAACGCATTGCGGAATGCCTCGACGCTTGCGATTGCCAATGGCACTACCGGGAGCTGGACCCGGACGTGTTCGGCGAGGAGTTGGACGAGTCCGCCTACCAGCATGCCGAGCGCATCGCGGCCGTGCTGCTGACGGTCCAGCGCACCTAGTTAGTCGTCTTCCGGCTTTGCGACCAGCTCGCGGCGGCGCTCTCGTTCTGCTTGCTGGAGTTCGACGTCGCTGCGGATCTGGGCATGGCTGATCAGCGCGAAGATGAAACTGCCACCGACGATGTTGCCGGCCAGGGTTGGAGCGGCGAACACCAGCCAGAACTCCATCCACGCCAGTTCGCCGGCGAACACCAGGTAAGCGGCCTCCACCGAGCCGACCACGATATGGGTAAAGTCGCCCAGGCCCATCAGTGTGGTGACCATCACGATGATCCAGAACTTGGCGCTTTCCTGGGCCGGGATCATCCAGACCATGGTGGCGATCATCCAGCCGGAGATAACGCCACGGGCGAACATCTGGGTGCTGTCGTTTTCCATCAGCTTGTGACCGATTTCGAGGAAAGCCTCGTCGGTTTGCGTGTCGAAGATCGGTAACTGGAGCATCCCGTAGGCCACCAGAAACGTCCCCGCGAGATTGCCAGCCAGTACCACGCTCCAGAGCTTGCCCAGGCGGCTGAGGTTGCCCAGCGTAGGCTTGTTCATGAACGGCAGCACGGCCGTGAGGGTGTTCTCGGTGAAGAGTTGCTGGCGGGCGAGGATCACCGCGAGAAAGCCTGCCGAATAACCGATGCTGGAAATTGCCACGGCACTCTCGATGCCCTCCAGGCGCGCCCGCAGCAATCCCATGCCCATCATCGAAAGGCCCATGGACAGCCCTGCTGCAAGTGCCGACCACCACAGCGCGGCGACCGTGCGTTGCAGCTCCTGGTCACCCTGCAAACGGATGATCTCGTGCACCACGGCGGCGCGCGGTGGCTTGCTCTTGTGTACTTCGCGCTCTTCGCTGGCGGTGAGGGCCGGGGTCTTGTCGCTGTTGCTCTTGTCCATGGCAATGACCTTCGCAGGATGGCTACTCACATGTGACCGTGCGCCGATCATGTGGACTCCATGTCATCCATCGCGGCGGCAATGACCGCCGGGGAAAAATACCTGAACGATCACTGCGGGTAATACGTCGGAACCTGCGTAGGCCCGGCTCGGGTCACCCACCCACACATTGGCCGTCGAAGGCCAGGAGCTGACACATGGAACTCACAGAAGATCGCAAAGAGATCGTTCACACCCTCAACAACCTCATCGAAACCAGCAAGGACGGCGAAGCAGGCTTCAAGGTCTGTGCCGAGGACGTCAAACGGCCTGACCTTAAGCAAGTATTCATGGAGCACTCACGGCAATGCGGTACGGCGGCAGCCGAACTGCAGCGAGCGGTGCTGGAACTCGGAGGCAAGCCCGAAGAGAGCACCAGCGTCAGTGGCGACCTGCATCGGCGCTGGGTCGACCTGAAATCCCTGGTGACCGGTAAGGATGAGGAAGTCATCCTCAACGAAGCCGAACGCGGCGAGGACGTGGCCAAGAAGCACTATGCCGAAGCGCTGCGAACGAACCTGCCAACGGACATTCGCGCCATCGTGCAGCGGCAGTATGAAGGGGTGATGCGCAACCATGATCAGATCAAGGCGCTGCGCAACGCAGAGCGTGCCAGGGGCTGATCAGTGGGGCGAGGCATCCGGGTGCTGGATGCGCCAGAAGGCCCGGACATGCTTCGGGCCTTTTCATGCCCGCCAGCTGCTCATCCGTCTGGCAAAAAGTCTGAATCATTGCTGCGGCCGGCCAGTCGACTGAAACAGGTAACCCAATCGGAGAGCCATCATGAGCCGCGACAAACCCACCCCCAGGGAAGATACCGAGTACCGCATGAACTCACCTCGCGAGCTGGACTTCAATCAGGAGCGAGATACCCGTGAGGGCAGCATCGAAGACTTGCGCCCGACCGGCGAGGCCGAGCAGGAATATGCGTCGGAGTCTGTGGTGGAACACGGCGACCAGTCACCCTACGCCCCGTATGACCAGACTGGCGCCCGCTCGCCGAACGAACCTGGCGGTGGCCCAGCAGATACCGAACTGCGCACGGTGGGTGAATCCGAGATCGGCGGCGGCATCGGGTCTCGATGAAGGGGAGCTTGGGCGTTCCGCACCCCTCGACGGCAAGCCCTGGACCGACCGGGTGTCTCCGGTGGATGACGACGGAAACGAGTGATTGCTCGCGCCGCAGGCGCGGGGAGGTACTGCCATGAACGATTCCAGGATCAGTTGGGTCCCCGCCAATCGCTTCGGCGTAAAGGTCGTGGTGTCCCTGAGCAAAAAACGCCGGTCGCGTAAACAGCGAGGCAAGGCTACCAGCCAAGCGGCAGGAAGGGTCTGAATCATGCAGCTACCGCATAAGCACCGCTACCCGGAAAACCGCCAGCGGCCACTGATCAGCCATGTGCCCCAGCCCAACACAGCCCTGGGCTTCTTCCTCTGGAGGGTAAGACCATGAATGGTACGCGCTGCGCCTGCCCTGAATGCACTTGTGAGGTGGGCTCCGACGCCGTGATACGTGAAGGGCGCGCCTTTTGCTGCCCGGCGTGCGCCGAAGGCCATCCTACGGACGACGAGCAATGCCGCGATCCGGATTGCCGTTGTGGCGAGGCCAACGCGCGAGATCAGCCACGCGAAACCCAGGTCGATCACGCCCTGGAAGAGACCTTCCCGGCAAGCGATCCGATTTCACCGTGATGACCGATACCTTGCCCAGCCCTCTCCAGCCCCGGATCTTGTAGCTCGTGGGGAGCTCTGCGGCATAGGCTGGGTGGCGCTACCCATGCGGTCCGGGCTGATGGCTATCGCAAGCTCGCTGGACGCCCTGGGAACTGGACGTAGCCGCAGGGTGGATAGCGCTCTTTTTATCCCCCCTCGGAGCCCCATGGAACATCGCCTGGTGCACCGAAAAAGCGCTGGCTGCTGCGTATGCCCCAAGGCGGATGAATTGGCTACCGGGAAAATCCCCGCCGCGTCCACAAACCAGAAGAACCGTCGCCATACTGCTGCGACGGCCAGGGGAAGAAGGGCTCAGGCGGGTTCGCGCAGCGCCTCGATCAGTTCATCCTTGCGCATCCTGGATCGGCCAGGAATGTTGCGCTTGCGTGCGTGCTCCATTAGTTCGCTCTTGCTCATGGCGTTCATTTTCTGGTCGGGGCGAGGTAGGCCTCTGCGGGTCGCCACTGCGCGACGGGCGGAGGATTTACGGGCTGCCTGCTTTTCCCCGGCGCTGGTGAGCTGACCGGACCCGCCGGCGCGTTCGCCGCCGCCGGACTGCTTGTTGACCGTCGCCCAGGCGCGCGCTTCGGCTTCTTCCTTTGGCACGCCCTTGGCCTCGTAGCTCTCTTCAATGTGCTCGGCCTTGCGCTTCTGTTTCTCGGTGTACTTGGCTTTGCTTCCGCGTGGCATTGAGTGGTTCCTCCTGAGGTCGCCTGCAACTGTTGCGCCGCATGGCCTTACTTCGAAAGAGGCGTCCGCGGGCCAGCGGTTCGCCCTGGCTGATGAACGGTGTCGCCGTTACTCCGATAGCGCGAACTGATTCCAGTGGTTGTTTTCAGAATGTCATGCAGCCCATTCGGAGCGCGCGATGGAACTGGGTGAACGCATCCTCGACACCCTGCTTGCGGATTTTGCCGATCTCGGCGACGTCGAGGGGGTGGTTCGAGCGCTGCTGCGTTTTCTGATGGCGATTCTCCTTGGGGGATTGCTTGGCTACGAACGGGAGGTCAAGGGTAAATCGGCCGGCATGCGCACCCACATGCTGGTCTGTCTCGGCGCGACGCTGTTCGTCATGGCCCTGGAACAGGACGGGGCAGGCCACGACGCTATTAGCCGGGTAATCCAGGGCATTACGGCGGGCATCGGCTTCCTCTGCGCCGGCACCATCCTCAAGGGGCGCAGTCCCGCCGACGTAAAGGGGCTGACCACCGCGGCCGGTATCTGGTCTGCCGCCGCCATTGGTGTTGCCGTCGGCTTGGGTCGGGAGGCCACGGCGGTGCTCGCAACCCTGTTAGCACTGATGGTGCTGCATGTGCTCCCGTTGCTGGTCGACCCTGCGGGGAACGGCAAGAACGATCAGGAGAAGGAGTAGGAAATCCACCTGAACTTTTCCTGACGTCGCACTCTCGGAATCCAGGAGCCCAGCGTGTCGATGCAGGATCGTGCTGGCCGGGCCGACTCAACCGATTGCATCGTCTGCGAGGCGTTCAAGGAGCCAGGAGCATGCTTCCGACGCAAGAAGGAGAATCCACGGCGATTCGCGCGGCACGGGAACCCCGCTTGGCCATCGAGGGAGTGGAACCGGTGGTCGACGGCGGGCGCTTTCCAGCCAAATGCATTTGCGGCCAGACCCTGGAAGTCCGGGCGGTCATCTTCGCCGACGGCCATGACCAGTTGGCGGCGGACCTGCTCTGGAAAATGGCGGGACACTCCGACTGGCGACGCGTGTCGATGGAGCCTCTCGGCAACGATCATTGGGCCGCCCTGTTGATGCCCGAGGCGGAAGGACGCCTGGAGTTCGCCATCGAAGCGTGGCAGGACGTTTATGCGAGCTTTCGTTACGAATTGACGAAGAAGTATGGGGCTGGCGTCCCGGTGTCGCTGGAACTGGCCGAAGGTGCAGCGCTGGTCCGACGGATTGCCGGCGAGGCTCCAGCGCACATGACAAGGGAACTCGGCCAACTCCTGTCACGACTCGATGGCTGCCGGGGAATCCAGGACCAGGTGGCACTGTTCATCGAAACTGAGATAGGCGCGCTGATGCGACGCGCCGAGCACCGTCCTCATCTCCTGCGCAGCCCCACGTACCCCGTGGAAGTGGAACGGCGCCTCGCCCTGTTCGGCAGCTGGTATGAGCTCTTTCCCCGCTCTGAAAGCAATGACCCAACGCGTCACGGTACCTTCGCTGATGTCTGTCGGCGCCTGCCGGACATCGCCGGGATGGGTTTCGACGTGCTCTATTTCCCACCCATCCATCCCATTGGCCGGACCCATCGCAAAGGCCCCAACAACAGCCTGCATGCCGGGCCGGACGATCCCGGCAGCCCCTACGCCATCGGTAGCGAAGAGGGCGGCCATGATGCCGTCCATCCCAAACTGGGCAGCCTCGTGGATTTTCGCATGCTGGTTGATACGGCTCATGCGCACGGCCTGGAGGTGGCCCTGGACTTCGCCATCCAGTGCTCCCCCGACCACCCGTGGCTCCGGCAGCATCCGGGCTGGTTCAGCTGGCGACCGGACGGCACCATTCGCCACGCGGAGAATCCGCCGAAGAAGTACGAGGACATCGTCAATGTCGACTTCTACGCCGAGCCGGCCATCCCCGGCCTGTGGCTGGCGTTGCGGGACGTCGTGCTCGGTTGGGTGGAGCAGGGCGTCAGCCTGTTTCGCGTCGATAACCCGCACACCAAGCCACTGCCATTCTGGGAATGGCTGATCGCCGAAGTGCGGCAGCGGCATCCGCAGGTGATCTTCCTCTCCGAAGCCTTTACCCGGCCGGCCATGATGGCGCGGCTGGGAAAACTCGGCTTCAGCCAGAGCTACACCTATTTCACCTGGCGAAATACCAAGGCCGAATTGCAGAAGTACTTCACTGAGCTGAACCAGCCGCCCTGGCGGGATTGTTACCGTCCCAACTTTTTCGTGAATACGCCGGACATCAACCCGTTCTTCCTGCAGCACGCAGGCCGCGCCGGCTTTCTCATCCGCGCCGCCCTGGCGACCATGGGCTCCGGGCTCTGGGGTATGTACGCGGGCTTCGAGCTGTGCGAATCGGCGCCCGTGCCCGGCAAGGAGGAATACCTGAACTCAGAGAAGTACCAGCTGCGCGCGCGGGACTACGACGCTCCCGGCAACATTCGCGCGGAGATCACGCAACTGAACATGATCCGCCGCGACAATCCCGCCCTGCAGACCCATCTGGGCTTCAAGGCCTACAACGCGTGGAACGACCAGATCCTCTACTTCGGCAAGCGCACCGATGACTTGTCGAACTTCATCCTGATTGCCATCAGCCTCGATCCGCAGCAGCCACAGGAAGCGCATTTCGAGCTCCCCTTGTGGGAGTTCGGACTACCGGACGACGCCGACTTGGAAGGCGAGGACCTCATGAGCGGCCACCGCTGGACATGGCACGGCAAGGTGCAATGGATGCGCATCGACCCCTCGCACCTGCCATTCGGTATCTGGCGTGTCCGTCCGGTCCGTTGAGAACAGGAGTATGCCCATGGCCAAGCGCAGTGGAAGGTTCGTTTTCCTGAATGACCCGCACTGGTACAAGGACGCGATCATCTACCAAGTCCATGTGAAGTCTTTTTACGACGCCAACAACGACGGTGTCGGTGATTTCGCCGGGCTGATCGAGAAGCTGGATTACATCGCCGAACTCGGCGTCAACACCATCTGGTTGCTGCCGTTCTACCCCTCGCCTAGGCGCGACGACGGCTACGACATCGCCATGTACCGGGGGGTGCACGCGGACTACGGCACCCTTGCCGATGCCCGGCGCTTCATCGACGAGGCCCATCGTCGGGGGCTGCGGGTGATTACCGAGCTGGTCATCAACCACACCTCGGACCAGCACCCTTGGTTCCAGCGGGCACGCCACGCTAGGAAGGGCTCCCGGGTACGGGACTATTACGTCTGGTCGGATACGGACGACAAGTACTCCGGCACCCGGATCATCTTCATCGACACCGAGAAATCGAACTGGAGCTGGGACCCGGTGGCCGGCCAATACTTCTGGCATCGTTTCTATTCCCACCAGCCCGATCTGAACTTCGACAATCCGCGCGTGCTGAGCGCGGTGCTGAAGGTCATGCGCTTCTGGCTGGACATGGGGGTGGACGGACTGCGCCTGGACGCGATCCCGTACCTGATCGAGCGCGACGGCACCAGCAGCGAGAACCTGCCGGAGACCCACGCCGTGCTCAAGCGCATCCGTGCCGAGCTGGATGCGCGCTACCAGGATCGGATGCTGCTGGCTGAAGCCAACCAGTGGCCGGAAGACACGCGTCCGTACTTCGGCGAGGACGACGAATGCCACATGGCCTTCCACTTTCCGCTGATGCCGCGCATGTACATGGCCATCGCCCAGGAGGACCGCTTCCCAATCACCGACATCCTGCGCCAGACGCCGGAGATTCCGCCGAACTGCCAGTGGGCGATATTCCTGCGTAATCACGATGAACTCACCCTGGAAATGGTCACCGATGACGAGCGCGACTACCTCTGGGACTACTACGCGGGAGACCGGCGGGCGCGACTTAACCTGGGTATCCGTCGTCGCCTGGCGCCACTGGTGGAGCGCGACCGTCGTCGCGTGGAATTGCTGAACAGTCTGCTGTTGTCCATGCCCGGGACACCGACGCTGTATTACGGCGACGAGATCGGAATGGGCGACAACATCTTCCTCGGAGACAGGGACGGCGTGCGCACGCCGATGCAGTGGTCGATCGACCGCAATGGCGGGTTCTCCCGTGCGAATCCCGCCAGCTTGGTCCTTCCGCCGATCATGGACCCGCTGTATGGCTACCAGACCATCAATGTCGAAGCGCAGGCCCATGATCCTCATTCGCTGCTCAACTGGATGCGCCGCATGCTCAATGTGCGCAAGCAGCAGAAGGCTTTCGGCCGGGGCAGCGTGAAAATGCTCTCGCCGAGCAACCGGCGCATCCTTGCCTACCTGCGCGAATATCGCGATGGCGACGGGCGCGACGAGAGCATCCTCTGCGTGGCCAACCTCTCCAGTGCCGCCCAGGCCGTCGAATTGGAGCTGGCCGACTATGACGGCCGCGTGCCGGTGGAAATGGTCGGCGGCGCCTCATTTCCACCCATCGGCCAGCTCACCTACCTCCTGACACTACCGCCCTACGGCTTCTACTGGTTCTACCTGGCCGATGCCTCGCAGATGCCCAGCTGGCACAAGAAGCCAGTCGAGCGGATGCCGGAACTGCAGACCCTGGTCCTGCTGCGGCAGATCGACGAAATCATCCAGATCAAGGCGCGCCAGACCCTGGAGTTCGAGGCACTTCCGCTTTACCTACCCAAGCGCCGCTGGTTCGGGGGAGGTAAAGTCGCGGCAGGCAGCGTGCACCTGCTCTATGCGATGCCGCTCGACGAGGGGCCGGACGCTCCGGTGATCGCGGAAATCGAGGTCCACGGCGCCCATGGTCCCGAGTGCTACCAGTTGCCGCTCGCCGTGGTACCTGAGCGCGCCAGCGGCAGCGACCTCCCGCAACAGCTCGCCCTGGCGCGGATACGTCGAGGACGCAAGGTCGAGCTGCTGACCGATGCATTCTCGCTGCCGGGCTTTAGCCTCGACATCCTGCGCCACCTGCGTGCTGGCTCGGTGCTGCGCGGTGCGGATGGCGAACTGCAGTTCCTCCCCGAAGACGCGTTGGCCGACTTCGATCCGGGCCCGCACCCCGAGGTGAAACTGATCACCGCGGAACAATCCAACAGTTCCGCGCTGATCGGTGGCCGGTTGTTGCTCAAACTGCTGCGTCGTGGCTTCCCCGGTGTGCACCCGGAAGTCGAGATGGGACGCTTCCTCACCCATCACGGCTTCAACCACGTCGCGCCTTTCCTGGGCGAGGTGTTGCGCGTGGACGAGGATGGCCAGCCGCATACGCTGATGGTCTTGCAGCGCTATCTGGACAACCAGGGCGATGCCTGGACCTGGACGCTGAACAACCTTGATCGGGCCATACGCGATTGCATGGCTGGTGGGGAGGCGGACAGCGACCAGGGTGCCCTGGCGGAGCTTCGGGTATTCGCCGGTACCCTGGGCAAGCGCATCGGCGAAATGCACGCGGTGTTGGCGCGGCCCACCGAGGATCCCGATTTCGGATACCAGCCGAGCGACGAAGGCGACAGCTCCACGTGGGCCACCCGCATCAGCGCACAGCTGCGCGAGGCTTTGAGCGCCCTGGCCCATGTCGAGGAACGGCTGGGTTCGGACGATGTCGGCTCTTTGCGGTGGCTGCGCGCCGAGGAAGAGCGCCTGCTGATGGTCATCGGCCGCCTGGCGACCCTGGCTGCCGGAGGCATCCGGATTCGCGTGCATGGCGATCTGCACCTGGGCCAGGTGCTGGTGGTGCAGGGTGATGCCTACATCATCGACTTCGAGGGTGAGCCCAACCGGCCCTTGGCTGAGCGACGCCAACGCCATAGCCCAATGAAGGATGTGGCCGGCATGCTCAGGTCGTTCGACTACGCGGCGGCAGTGGCCCGGCGCAAGGTCTGCGGTGCCGACAGCACCGTCGAAGCGCGGGATGCGTGCACCACGGTCATCGCCCGCTATCGGGCCAATGCGCGCACTGCCTTCCTCGATGCCTATCGGCTCGCTGCCCGGTGCTTGCCCCATGAATGGCACGGCCGGGAAGGCGAGGGCGCTGCCCTGGCGCTGTTCAGCCTGGAAAAGGTCGCCTATGAAATTCTCTATGAACGCGGTCACCGCCCGGACTGGATCGACGTGCCCCTGCACGGGCTGCTGGAACTGGCGCGCCACCTGCTGGGACACCGCACATGATCGATGAAGCGCTGCAACGCCTGCGCCGGGCGGAAGAAGGGGACCCCTTCAGCTATCTCGGCCCTCATATCGAGGCCGACGGCGTAGGGGTACGGGCATGGTTGCCGGGCGCAGAGTCGGTGGAGCTGCTGGATGCCGTCGACCAGAGCCCGCTCGGTACGATGGTCAGGGCCGACCCGGAGGGGCTGTTCGAGGGGTTGATGGCGGAGCCGCGCAAGTACCTGCTACGCATCCAGTGGCCCGATGCCGAGCAGATTACTGAAGACCCGTATGCGTTCGGCCCGCTGCTCGGAGACCTCGATCTCTACCTGTTTGCCCAGGGCAACCACCACGAACTCGGCAGTTGCCTTGGGGCGCAGGTCATGAAACAGGACGGGATACCCGGCGTGCGCTTCGCCGTGTGGGCGCCTAATGCGCGACGGGTTTCGGTGGTAGGTGATTTCAACGCCTGGGATGGTCGCCGGCACCCCATGCGCAGGCGCTATCCGGCCGGAATCTGGGAAATCTTCATTCCGCGCCTGGAGCCTGGTGAGCGCTACAAGTACGAAATCCTCGGTGCCGAAGGGCTGCTGCCCTTGAAGGCCGATCCGGTTGGGTTGGCCGGCGAGCCGCCGCCCGCGACCAGTTCCCGCGTGACTGGAGCGCTGGCATTCGAATGGCAGGACCAGGAATGGATGGACCGGCGCAAGGTCGCCCAGCAGCCAGGCCAGCCGTTGGCCATCTACGAACTGCATGCTGGTTCCTGGCAATGGATCGATGAGCGTCCACCGAGCTGGGCGGAACTTGCCGATCGCCTGATTCCCTACATCCTGGAAGTGGGCTTCACCCATATCGAGTTGATGCCGATCATGGAGCACCCCTTCGGCGGCTCCTGGGGCTACCAGCCGCTCTCGCTATTCGCGCCCACCGCACGTCTGGGCAGCCCGGAGGATTTCGCCGCTTTCGTCGATGCCTGCCACCGTGCGGGAATAGGGGTGATCCTTGACTGGGTTTCGGCGCACTTTCCCGCCGATGAACATGGGCTGGCCCGGTTCGACGGGACGGCACTGTACGAATACCAGCACCCGTTCGAAGGCTTCCACCAGGATTGGGACACACTGATCTACAACCTCGGCCGCAGCGAGGTGCATGGCTTCATGCTGGCCTCGGCGCTGCACTGGCTACGGGTCTATCACGTCGACGGCCTGCGGGTGGACGCGGTAGCCTCGATGCTCTACCGGGACTACTCGCGCAAGGAAGGCGAGTGGATTCCCAACCGCCACGGAGGGCGTGAGAACCTCGAAGCCATCGAGTTCCTCCGTCATCTCAACGGGGTGGTGCGCAGCGAGGTGCCAGGCGCCCTGGTCATAGCCGAGGAGTCCACCGCCTGGCCGGGCGTCAGCCACCCCGCAGCGGAGGGCGGGCTGGGGTTCTCCTACAAATGGAACATGGGCTGGATGCACGACAGCCTGGCCTACATCCAGAAAGAGCCGGTCCACCGCAAGCACCATCACCATCAGGTGACGTTCGGCCTGCTCTACGCCTTCTCGGAGCACTTCATCCTGCCGATCTCCCACGACGAGGTGGTGCATGGCAAGGGATCGTTGCTGGGGCGGATGCCTGGGGACCGGTGGCAGCAGTTTGCCAACCTGCGCCTGTATCTCGCGTTCATGTGGACCCATCCAGGCAAGAAGTTGCTGTTCATGGGCTGCGAATTCGGCCAATGGCGGGAGTGGAACCATGACCAACAGTTGGACTGGTACCTGCTGCGTTACCCGGAGCATGCCGCCGTCCGCGACCTGGTGCAGACGCTCAACACCCTTTACCGGCAGGAGCCACCGCTCCATCAGCGCGACGGACGCGCCGACGGTTTCCAGTGGTTGATCGGCGACGACTCCCACAACAGCGTCTACGCCTGGTTGCGCCATGGCGAAAACGGCAAACCGCTGCTGGTGGTGCACAATTTCACCCCCGAGCCACGCAACGCCTACCGCATCGGCGTACCCAGGGCCGGACTCTGGCAATTGCTGTTGAACACCGATGAGGAACGCTTCAGCGGCTCGGGCGCGGGTACCTCGGGAGCCCTCGACAGTGAGCCGGTGATTGCCCATGGCGAGGCCCAGTCGCTGCTGCTGGACCTCCCGCCACTGGGTACGTTGATCTTCCGGCCTGCGCGCTGAAAAGAACCGTAGATCGGACTCGAGCGCCCCGTCAGTGAGCGCGAGCGACGCCTTGGAGTACCGTGGCGCTGGCGTGCTCACTGCGACTGGCGACGATATTGCCGAGTGACACCACACCCACAAGGCGCTTTTCGCGATTGAGCACGGGGAGCCGGCGCAGCTGGATCTGCGCCATGTTGGCGGCGACGTGCTGGACGTCTTCGTCTTCGAAGCAGTAGCGCACATCTCCGCTCATGATCTGACGCACTGGCGTTTCCCCGCCAAGCCCCGCTGCTACGCCGCGCAGGGCGATATCCCGATCGGTAACCATGCCGACCAGCCTATCGCCTTCGTGCACCAGGATCGCGCCGCTGTCGATGCTCTCCATGAGTGAAGCGACTTCCCGCAGGCTTCGCTCCGGCGTAGTGGTCTGAACGTTTCGCGTCATGACTTCGCTGATTTTCATCTCGGTTATTCCTTTCAATGCGAAGGCCCCGGCTGGGGCCCCTGAAACAGTCGACTGGCCTGGCTCGTGGTCGTTCAGGTTGTTTTATCGGTACCGGCCATCAGTGAACTCGAACGCCGCTTGGAGAGTGCCTGTCACCTGTAAGTGCGACACGAAGCCACGAGCGAGCCGGGACGTCCGGCATGGGAGGCAGTCATGATCGATCGACACGAAACGGCCAAGGTCCTCAACGGACTCGTACAGACCTGCAAGGATGGAGAAGAGGGTTTTCGCACCTGCGCCAAGGCGGTCCTGAGCCCACCGTTGCAGGAACTCTTCGAGGCCCGCGCCGAAGAATGCGCGGCGTCGGCAGAGAAACTGCAGAGTCTGGTTATGGAGCTGGGTGACACGCCCGAGGATGACACCAGCATTGGCGGCGACATGCACCGCCACTGGATCGATTTCAAGGCGCTCGTCACCGGGCAGAACGAGAAGGCCATCCTCGATGAGTGCGAGCGGGGCGAGGACGCCGCGATGGAAGACTATCAGAAGGCCCTGGATCAACCCTTGCCACCCGCGATACGCGAGATCGTCCAGGTGCAGTACGCCGGCGTGATACGCAATCATGGACAGATCCGTGCGTTGCGCGAAAGTGGGCGAATCTGAGCTGATCATCTGGACTCGGGAAACCATGCGGAGCGATACCCATGCGGAGATGCGGATGGGTATCGAAAACTTCACCTATCCTGCGTTGCTGTGGCCAATTCCGTGGCCTGGCTCGACCCTATGCGTCCTGCGCTAGGAGTAGCGCGCCGAATGATGGGGATAGCTACCCACCCGCGCGCCGATGACCATCTCGCTGAACCAGTTGGTGAGGATTCCCGTGTAGGCCTGCTGGTCGCAGTCCTGGCTGAGGGCATGGTCCGCGCCATCCAGAATCCTGTGGGTCAGGGAGTGGGCTCGCTCGAACGCCGCGCGATAGCTCATCAGGGTGGTGTGCGGCACGAAGGTGTCGTGCTCGGACTCCACCAGCAGGACATCTCCGGTAAACCCCGCACAGGCCTTCAGCGCGAGGTTGTCCACCGGATTCCAGGGAATGTTGCGGTACCGCGCCAGACGCCCGGCGTCCAGCATATGCTTCGGTAAATCCCACTCATCGTCCCAGTACAGCGCGGGCACCCGCAGGGCCAACCATTTCACCGGCCGCAACGTGGTGAGAAAGGTCGCGAGGTAGCCGCCGTAGCTGCTGCCTATCACCGCGATGGCCTCGGCGTCGATCGCCGGATGGGTCGCCAGTCGGTCGTAGGCAGCCACGATGTCTTCGAGGTTGTGCCGCCGGGTGACGCTTTCCTTCGCGGCGATGGTCTTCTCGTGGCCGCGAAGGTCGAAGGTCAGGCATACGCAGCCCAGACCAGCAATGCCACGGGCGCGGGCCAGGTCCCGCTGTTGGCTGCCGCCCCAGCCATGCACGAAGAGAACGCCCGGGACTCTGGTCTCGGGCGCCAGGAGCGTTCCGGCTATGGCTTCGTTGTCCACAACGATTTCCACCTGTTCGCTATGTGCTGTCATGAGGTTCCACCTTGACGTACTTGGAGAGTTTGCCGAGGCCCGGCTCCATCCCCTGAAAGAGTGGAATCGAGCCGGAAGGAGCCGTTGCGTCGCCATAGATTTCATGCGTCGAGGCACAGATGCTCGTCAACGTCGGATCAGCGGCAAAAGCTTCCAGGGCGAACACTTCTGCCGCGCTCGCACCGCCTGCGCGCCAGGATTGCTCCAGGACGCCGGAGCGCTGTTGGCCGAGGGCGTCCAGCCCCCTTGCGATGTCGTAGTTGCGGCGTGAGGCGAACATCTCCGGATAGCTGTCGAAAGCAGCCTTCTCGTAGATGCGCGCCTGTTCGATGGCAAGGCGTGTCGTGGCCGGGATATCGAGTTTGATCAGGTCCGCGTAGTCGCCCCTCACCAACGTCAGCTGCGAGCCGCCGTACACGCTGTCACCATCGTTGTCGCGGGTCAGCTGCTGAGTGCCGAAGTAGCTGACGACCAGGCCGGCAGCCTGTACCTGGCCGACACTGAAAGTCTCCGGCTGGTCCAGATCCTCTTCCAGTACCAGTCCCCAGGTTCCGATCTCTTCCAGGTCCTGTTCGTCCAGCGCTTGGCCGAGGTCGTGCTGGTTCCAGATCACTTGCTGGCCCCGTCCGGCTTTGCCCCGTACCGGTTTCAGTCGCAGCGGGCCGTGTTCCAGCATGGCTTCACCGGCACGCCGGGCGTCGGCCAGGTCGAATACCGTGTAGCCGTGCAGGACTGCCTTGGCCGCTTGCTCGGCAAAGCGTTCCGACCAGCCTGGCGGTACTCGCGCCGGCAGTTTGAACAGCGGATGGGTGATAGCCTTTGTGGCTGTGAAGGGGTGTGGCACAAGACCGCCGAAGAAATCCTCCGGCCCGTTTATGCCTAGTCCTTTGCCGCTGCCGATCAGGGTTTCATCGGGAATCAGGTAGTAACGCCCACGGTCATGGCGCAGTGGATCGTAACGGCCGAGAAACGGGCATCCCAGCAGTTCCCCAAGTTTCTCTCCAAGCACCCGGTGTACCGCCAGTTCGTGTTCCAGGAAGCGTTCGCCGACCTGCAGCAACAGTACTCCGTCGTGATTCTTCATCACTGCTCCCGCCACGTGCCGCCGCTGTTTTCACAGTCGGCACGGGCCTGACCCAGATTGGCGACGCTGTAAAAGTTGGTGACCACCTTGGCGTCATTGGGAATGGCCGGTCGTGCCTGGCTTTCGGTCTCCGCTGTGGACCGGTAGTTTGCCAGCGATTCCTGGGTGAGGGCCGCCACGCATTGGCCCTGGGTATCGTCGGCGCACCTTTCCACCTTGCGCTTCTGGCTGCTGAGCATTTCCTTGCTTTCATTGCTGCAGGACCAGTCGATCGCCGATTCGGGCATGCCGGTGAACTCGTAGCAGGTTTCCATCTCGACTTCTGGCACTGCGGCACTGGAAGAACGGGTCATGACATGGCAGGCATCGGCCAGGGCCGGACCGGCGCCGAGGAGGCAAAGCAGCGGTATCAGGGGGGCGATGCGCATGGTCGATCTCCGGGGAGCTGTTCACTGGTTCTGAACGGGCGGGCTTGCGGAGAGTTCAGGGCGATTGATCAACGGGCGCCATCGGGGCGAGAAAGTCTGAACTCGTCGGCGCTCCCGTGGACTCATCTTGAAGGGGCCATCACCGGCGACGAGGAGCAACCAGCCATGAAGCGGAACTGGGATCTGATCAGGGAGTTGCTGCTGGAAATCGAGGCCATGGAGCCGGGCCATCTCGCTTCTCTCCACTGCACCGATGGGTGCAGCCTGGAGGAAGCCGACTATCACCTTCATCTCCTCGAACAGGCAGGCCTGGTGGAGTGCAAGGAGCAACACCAATGGAACGGCGAATCCGGGCGCGTAGCCAGTTCGCTGACCCTGCAGGGGCATGACCTGCTCGACAGCATTCGCGACCAGGATACCTGGAACGCGAAGAAAACCATGCTGCTGCAACGACTTGGCGCTATCTCCTACGAATCGCTACGCAAGGTCTTCTGAAACCCATTGCATCTGACGAGAGGCGGTCATGGCCGAGCAGCCTAACTCCGCCGATGCAGTCCAGGCGTTCAAGGACAGCATCCTGGCGAAACTCAAGTACGCGGTTGGCAAGTCCCCGGAAAACGCTTTCGACCATGACTGGTTCGAGGCGCTGGCCCTGGCCACGCGTGACAACTTGATCGACCAGTGGGAAGAGGCCTCCAGCCAGGTCGACCGGCAGGACCAGAAGCGAATCTATTACCTGTCTCTGGAGTTCCTCATCGGCCGTCTGCTGATGGATAACCTGAGCAACCTGGGGCTGCTGGAAGTGGCTCGCCAGGCGATGGCAGAGCTGAACGTCGATCTCGACCGCATCCGTGAAGTGGAACCTGACGCGGCGCTCGGCAATGGTGGCCTGGGCCGCCTTGCGGCGTGTTTCATGGAAAGCATGGCGACCCTGCAGCTGGCCGCCCACGGGTACGGCATTCGCTACGAGCACGGACTTTTTCGTCAAGCGATCATTGACGGCTGGCAGGCGGAACAGACGGAGACCTGGCTGGACTTCGGCAATCCCTGGGAGTTCGAGCGACCGGAGGTGGCCTATAGCATCGGCTTCGGCGGCAGTGTCTTCACCCATCTGGAGGAGGGCGGCAACAGCCGGCAGATCTGGCAACCCCACGAGACCATACGCGCCATTGCCTATGACACCCCGGTGATCGGCTGGCGCCGCTCTGCGGTCAACACCCTGCGCCTGTGGCGGGCGCGCGCCGAGGAAGACCTGCAACTGGAACGGTTCAATGCCGGTGACCATATCGGTGCGGTGGTTGACGTGGTACGCGCCGAGGCCATCTCCCTCGTACTCTATCCCGCGGATATCACCGAAGCCGGCCAGGAATTGCGGCTGCGCCAGGAGTTCTTCTTCGTTTCGGCGTCGCTCCAGGATCTGCTGCGGCGGCATATGGACCAGTACGGCGATGTGCACAATCTGCCGGAGAAGGTAGCCATCCAGCTCAACGATACCCATCCGGCCATTGCCGTCGCCGAACTCATGCGCCAGTTGGTGGACCTGTACGCAGTGGAGTGGGGCAAGGCGTGGGAACTGACGGTGGCGACCTTGGCCTACACCAACCACACGTTATTGCCCGAGGCACTGGAATCGTGGCCGGTCGCCCTGATGGAGCGCCTGTTGCCCCGTCACCTGCAGATCATCTACCTGATCAATGCCTTGCATATCGACGCGTTGCGGGCGAAGGACATCCATGACTTCGAACTGCTGCGCTCGGTGTCGCTGATCGAAGAGGAACACGGACGGCGGGTACGCATGGGCAATCTGGCCTTCCTTGGCGCCCATAGCGTCAACGGTGTGTCGGCGCTGCACACCGGCCTGATGCAGGAAACTGTTTTCCGCCACCTGCACCGACTGTACCCCGATCGGGTGAACAACAAGACCAACGGGGTAACCTTCCGCCGCTGGCTCTTCCAGATCAATCCGCAGCTGACGCGGTTGCTGGTAGAGACCCTGGGGGAGGGCGTGCTGGATTCGCCGGAAACCATCCTGCAGAAGCTCGAACCCTTTGCCGAAAAGCAGGATTTTCGCAAGCAGTTCCGTCTCCGCCGCCAGCACAACAAGGAAGCACTCGCGCACCTGATCCGCCAGCGGCTGGGTATTGCCGTGGATACCCAGGCCATCTTCGATGTACAGGTCAAACGCATCCACGAGTACAAGCGCCAGCTCCTCAACCTGCTGCATACCGTCGCGCTCTATCAGGCGATCCGCAACGACCCGGCCACCGACTGGGCGCCACGCGTGAAGATTTTTGCGGGCAAGGCGGCCGCCAGTTACCAGCAAGCCAAGATGATCATTAAGCTGGCCAACGACATCAGTCGCACCATCAATGACGATCCCACGGTGCGCGGGCTGCTGAAGGTGGTGTTCATCCCCAACTACAACGTCAGTCTGGCCGAAGCGATCATTCCGGCGGCCGACCTTTCCGAGCAGATTTCCACTGCCGGCCTGGAAGCCTCCGGGACCAGCAACATGAAGTTCGCCCTCAACGGTGCGTTGACCATTGGCACCCTGGATGGTGCCAACGTCGAGATGTGCGAGCGGATCGGCGCGGAAAACATGTTCATCTTCGGGATGACTGCGCAGCAGGTCGAGCAGCGGCGCATGGGCGGCCTGGCCAGTGAACTGGCGGTAGGCCGTTCCGAACGCCTCCGCGCGTCGCTGGACGCCGTACGCTCAGGGGTGTTTTCACCGGAAGACAGAGGGCGTTACCAGGGCATGGTTGACGCGCTGATCCGCGAGGACCGTTTCATGGTCTGCGAGGATTTCGATGCCTACTGGAATGCCCAGAGACAGGTCGACAGATGCTGGCAGAACAGCTCCCGCTGGTGGCGCTCCGCTGTTCTCAACACGGCGCGCACGGGCTGGTTTTCCTCCGACCGCACCATCCGCGAATACGCCACCGATATCTGGGGCATACACGTTCCGTCATCGCGACCCGGTGAGCCCTGAGTCTGTTCAGTCACCGCCATCGACAGAGATGCGTTGATGCAGGTGGTTGCACAGCATCAGCTCGTCCAGCACCGCCATTGCGAAGCGTTGCAGGGCCAGCACCGATTGAGCCTTGTTCTCCGCCGGGACACGTATGAAGTCATCGAACTCCAGGTCGCAGTCGAAACCTTCCGGTGCTTCCACCAGGGTCCACTCCAGCCCGCTGTCCAGCAAGCGGCGTTGCAGGTACTCCGCCGCCGGCGCAGGGCAGGAAGGCGACTGTTCGAGCCATTTGAGCGGATCTATCACGATGAGCCGCTGCACCCCCGCGATACGCAGGCCATCGATCAGGGCGCTGACGGCGGAATAGACCTGCGGGAAATCATGGCCACTGCCGTCCTGCGCCGTGAGCGGCGGACCGGAAGCGCAAGGCATGCCGATCACCGCACTCTTGCCTACTACCGTCCGGCTCACGCTGAGGGCGTCATGGGCATTGCCCGTCAGAGTACGCAGACCAGGGCGTGCGCTAATCGCATTGAGATCGCTGATCACGGCGCCGACTTCATACTGGCGATGCAGTGCCTCCGCCATCAGCGCATAGCCCAGGGCGCTCTGTGCGCCGTAGAGGGCCAGCTTTACCGCCGGGGTTTCGAGGTTTTTCATGGCTGCAGGTTATGGGCAGGTGTAGGCCCACCCATCTTCGGATGGCTGATCCGGGTCACCTGTACGTCTGTGAAGGCCTCGGGCGAAGAGGAAGTATGGATGGAGCCCAGGTAATAACGGGCCTGGTCCGGAGTCATCGCTTCGGCGTCCGACTCAACCTCGACGCTGCGGGGTTGGTTGTCGAGGATGTAGCTGATGAGGAATAGCGTCTTCGTGGACATGTCCGTGGCGCTCTCTTTCGCTTGATGTATTGGAGGTAGACTCCCGGCGCGCCTGCAGGGGTTCCCCCTATCCGTCGGACGGTGACGCACCTGTCGATGACATGAGCCGACAAGCAACCCTGATTGTCCAAAGGTCAAGCACGACTCTCGCGAAATGCGAGGGAGGCTGTGATGACTTTCATCTGCTTCTTCCGAGGGTGTGCATGGATGCGGGAGACGTCGATCCGGCTCGGCAATGAGGACGTGACACAGCAACGCTGCAGCCGCTGCGGCAGTAACCGCTACGTCAGGGCAACCGTCACCCCGGGGCCTGGCAGGTAGTCCGGCGGATTCCTGCAACTTTCGCGGGGTCGGGTCGGTCGCTCGAGTGTAGGCCACCGCGAAGGGGACACTTCAATGGCACGCGCAATCTGGAAAGGCGCCATCAGTTTCGGACTCGTGCACATCCCGGTTGCCCTGGTTTCCGCGAGCGAATCCAGCGGTATCGACTTCGACTGGCTCGACAGGCGCAGCATGGAGCCGGTCGGCTACAAGCGGGTGAACAAGGTCACTGGCCAGGAGATGAAGAGCCAGGACATCGTCAAGGGCGTGGAGTATGGCGATGGCCACTATGTGATCCTGAGCGAGGACGAAATCCGCCAGGCGCATCCGGAGTCGACCCAGACCATCGACATATTCGCCTTCGTCGAGGCCGCGCAGATTCCCTTGCAGAACATCGAAGCGCCGTACTACCTCAGCCCCGACAAACGTGGCGGCAAGGTCTATGCCCTCCTGCGCGAAGCCCTTGAAGCTTCGGGCAAAGTCGCTCTCGCGGAGGTGGTGCTGCGCACACGCCAACATCTGGCAGCGCTGATGCCGGTGGAGAAAGCGCTGGTACTGGTGATGCTCCGTTGGCCCGCTGAAGTACGTGGTTTGGACGTGCTCGACCTGGGCACCGATGTAACCAGCCCGAAATTGTCCAAGGCCGAGATGCAAATGGCCAGCCGCCTTATCCAGGACATGACCGCAGACTGGGAGCCGGATTCCTACGTGGACAGTTTCAGCGCGAAGGTGATGGAGCTGGTGGAGCAGAAGGCCAAGGCGGGCAGGATCGAACGCGTCGAGCAGCCGGGCGAGGAAACCGCCGGCCGTAGCGCCGAGATCATCGACCTCACCGAACTGCTGCGTCGCAGCCTGGGTGGCAAGGCGACCCGGAGTGAAAGAAACGCCAAGGAAAGCGAAGAGGCCCCACGCCCGCGCAAGACCCGAAAATGAGCCGCGCCAGGAATACCGGCAGGGCGCATTCAACCCGTGGAAGATTTTTCTGGCCGGACCTTGTGCTTATGCTGCAGGCGGATGGTCTTGGCGCGCTTTTCCAGGACCAGATAGGTAACTGCCGCCACCAGCAGGGGTACCAGGAAATACAGGGTGCGATAGCCGAGCAGGGCCGCTACCAGCCCGCCCTGGCTGACCTGGTCATGCAGCAGGGCGAGGAAAACCGTTTCCAGTACCCCGAGGCCGGCGGGAATATGGGTGATGACGCCGGCCACGCAGCTGATCAGCAGGATGCCGAGAATGGAGGGGTAATAGGTGCCGTGTCCGTGGGGCAGCAGCCAGAAGATCAGCGAAGCCATCAGTGTCCAGTTGGTCGCGCCAAGCCAGACCTGTATCAGCGCCAGACGCAGCGAGGGCAGGGTGATCTGGTGGTCCCGCCAGGACCAGGTACGTCGCTTGGCATAGCCGCAGGCATACAGATAGAGGCCGACCAGCACCAATAGCAGCAGGCCGATCAATTGCAGGCCCGTCACACCCAGGCTCCAGTTGGCCGGGAGTTTCACCAGGCGCAGGGAGAAGATCACGCCCGCCAGGGCCATGTAGCCGATCCAGTTGGTAACGATGCCGAGGCTGATGATCCGCGTGACGGTGCCGGTATCCAGGCCGATGCGTTTGTAGAGTCGATAGCGCAGTGCCACGCCACCGACCCAGGTCGTGAAGTTGAGGTTGAACGCGTAGCAGACGAACGCTACCGGGAGCACCTGGCGCGCGGGCAGGTGGTGTTCGGTGTAGGCCCGCCCGATGAGGTCGAAAATGCTGAACACCATGTAGCTGGAGAAGGCCAGCGCGCCGCCTACCAGCAGCGTGGTCAAGCTGAAGGCTTGCAGCGATTGTTTCACTTCGTTCCAGTCGACGTTCCGCGCCACGAGGTAAAGCAGGACCGACATCAACAGTATGAAGAACACGGTCAGCAGCCGCGTACCCCATTTCATCCACGGTTTCCTGGTGGACTCGCTCATCAGGTCTTGCCCTCGTCCAAATGGGGCTCTTCATCCTTGGCCGGATGCTGGGACTCGAGGTTGGGTCGGTGGGCGGGGAACCAGCCGGCGATGGCGGGGAAACGCCGGATGAAGTGGAAGCAGAGGAAAATCAATGGTGCCCGCCACCAGTAGCCACGGACCATGCGTTCCAGGCTGATGCTCTTGCAGTGCTCGGTAGCCAACTGTTCCAGGTGGCGGTGCAGGTACTGGTTGAACGCCCGGTCGCGCACGAACAGATTGGCTTCCAGGTTCAGCGCCAGGCTCAGAGGATCGAGATTGCTGGAGCCCACCGTCGACCATTCCTCGTCCACCAGGGCGACCTTGCCGTGCAATGGTCGCTTGCAGTATTCGTAGATGGTTACGCCTTCGCGCAGCAGGTACTTGTAGAGCAGTCGTGAGAAAACCTGGGCCCAAAGCATGTCCGGTTGCCCCTGCAGGATGAGCTGCACCTTGACGCCACGGCGGGCCGCATTGCGCAGTTCGCGCAGCAGGCGATAGCCGGGAAAGAAGTAGGCGTTGGCCACCACCACACGCGAGCGTGCGCCGCGGAAGGCCGCCAGATACTGCTGCTCGATATCCGTGGTATGGCGATTGTTGTCGCGCTCGACCAACAGGATTCGCGCTTGGCCGGTACTGCGAGCGGTAGGACGGATTTCACTGGGCCCGTCGAGTACCTGCGAGAGCAAGCGCAAGCTGGATCGGCGCAGGTCGGCGACCACCGGGCCGCTGACTTCCACGGCGTAGTCCTGCTTGGCCATGGGGCCGAAGTCCGCCAGGTGGTCGGCGGAGTAATTGATGCCGCCGACGAAGGCCATTTCTCCATCGATCACGACGATCTTGCGATGCAGCCGACGGAACAGGTTGGTGCGCATGCCTAATAGGCGGGGACTGGGGTCGAAGGCATGCACTCGGACGCCAGCGGTGGTCATGCTGGCGATGAACTCTTCGCCCAGGTCCGCCGTGCCGTAGCCGTCGAACGCCAGCTCGACCCTCACGCCACGCTGAGCCGCTTCGATAAGCACTTCCCGAAGCTCGTGGCCGACCTTGTCCTCGAAGATGATGAAGGTCTCGACCAGGACTTCCCGCGTCGCCGCGCGGATGCACTCGAAAACACGAGGGAAATACTCCTCGCCATTGATCAGCAGTTTGATGCGGTTTCCATCACGCCATTGCCGTTTCACAGGTGCACCTCCGTTGCCAGCGGTGCGTGGTCGGATAAGTGCGACCAGGGCCGGGTTGCGAGCACCATGGGCTCATGACACGTGGCATTGCGGACGTAGATGCGGTCCAGGCAGAGCAGCGGGAATCGCGCGGGAAAACTCTTGGCCGGAGCTCCATAGGCCCAACCGAAAGCTTCCACCAGGCCGTGCTCCGCCAACACCGCATCCGCCCGCAGCCGCCAGTCGTTGAAGTCCCCTGCGACTATGGTCGGGGCAGCAGGATTGAGGCTGCTTAAAAGTTCCGCGAGCAGCCTGATCTGTAGCTTGCGGTGGGATTCGCGCAACCCGAGGTGAACGCAGATGGCGTGCACTTCACGGTGTCCCGGCACGTCCAGGATGCAATGGAGCAGGCCGCGCTGCTCATTGCCATGCACCGTCACGTCGAGGTTCTCGCGCTCGATGATGGAGAACTTTGAAAGCAGGGCATTGCCGTGGTGGCCGTGCGGGTAGACCGAATTGCGCCCGTAGGCGAACTGCGGCCAGATGCTGTCGGCGAGGAACTCGTACTGCGACGTCGGCGGCCAGTCATGGTAGCGCCGGGCATGGCGATCATGGCTGCCGAGCACCTCCTGCAGGAACACCAGGTCGGCATCCGTGGCGCGTACGGCATCTCGCAACTCGGGGAGTATGAAGCGCCGATTGAAGGCATTGAACCCCTTGTGCATGTTGATTGTGAGCACCTTGAGGCGATGCACTGCGGTGATCCTGTCGATGACGATCTCAGGCATGGGAATGGTCGTGGTCACGGTGGGATTCCTTGCAATACACCAGGCTGGGTTTCCAGGTCCCTGGTCAGGTCCAGGCGTTCGAGCAGGCGGCGAGCATCGAAAGGCGCGCGCACCTTCTGGTCGTTATCGAAGTAGCAATAGATGTCCCGCGACTTGCGCAGCCGGGTTCCGTGCTCATCCACTACAAAGGCGTCACCAGGTTGCAGACCAGCGCTCCAGGTGCGAATACGCGTCTCCCAGCGCGCCAGGGCCTGCTCGGTATAGCCGCTTGCGTAGAGCGCCTTGTCGCCGTGCAGACGCAGGTAGACGAAGTCGCTGGTCAGGTCCTCCAGATAAGGCCACTTGCCGGCGGTGTCTGCGATGACCAGGGCGACCTTGTGATCGCGCAACATTTGCACGAAGGCATCGCAGGCGAAGCTCTCGTTGCGAATCTCAACGGCATGGCGCAGCGTGCCGCGAGCGGATGCCTCCTGATAGCCGACCTTCTTCAGGCGATCACTGCAATGGCTGGCGCAATCCAGCGCGGCATGAGTGGTGCCGGGTAGCAGGTCGAGGAAGCGGCCGAACGTGCCGGCTTCGAACGCCATGCTGGGCGGGAATTGCCAGAGGATGGGCCCCAGTTTTTCTCCCAACTGCAGCAGCCCCGAGGCGAAGAAGTTGGCCAGGGGCTTCTCGACGTCCTTGAGCTTGAGGGTGTGGGTGATGTAGCGCGGCGCTTTGACCGCGAAGATGAAATCCTTCGGTGCGTCATCCCGCCAGTTGGCGTAGCGTGCCGGATTTTGCAGGGCGTAGAAGGACCCGTTGATCTCGAGGCTGTTCACCGCCCGCGAGGCGAAGGCCAGTTCGCGGTCCTGGGGCAGGCCATCGGGATAGAAAATTCCCCGCCAGGGCGCGTAGCGCCATCCGGAGATGCCAATGCGTATCTCGCCCACAGCCTTGTGCCTCAGCTACTGGTTTTCTTTGGCTTGGGACCTGCCGGCAGGGTGGCTGACTCGGTTTTTTCCTGCCGCTGGTCCGAGTCCTCGGCATCGTTGCGCTTGCTGGCCGGCGGCTTTGGCGCGCCGGGCAGGGTCGCCACCTTGTCCGGTTTGCCGGCAGCGCTCAATTCGTGAACGACTTGCTCGGTTCCTTCCCCAGCCTTGCTGACCGCAGCCTTCTGTGGCTGCAGCTCTACCTTGATCCAGCCGCTATCGCGGCGGTCGAACGCCTTGAAGGCTTCGATGGCGTCTCCCATCGGCTTGATCTGGGTAAGTACCTTGGCCGGATCGATACGGCCGGCCTGGATCATTTCGATCAGGATCGGGATATAGCGCCGGTGGTGACAGTTGCCCATGTTGATGGTCAGGTTCTTGTTCATAGCTCCTCCGATGGGAAAACGGCGTGCCTGTTGCGGATACACGCCAATGATGCCGAGGGTTCCGGCCTTGGCCAGGGCCTCCACCGCCCAGCGCAGGGACTGGCTGGGCGCAGTGCCCGGGTGCCAGTTGTCGCCATCGGGGTGTGAATGAGGGGTGACTTCGGCCATTTCCTGGTGGAACTCGGACACGGTCGTGGAATCGCAGTGGGCGGGGCATTCGGCATCCACGCCCACCGCATCGATGGCGCGGTCCACCCCGATGCCGTGGGTGAGGCGGCGCAGTGTCTTGACCGGGTCTTCCAGGTCGAAGTTGATGATCTCCGCGCCTTGCTGGCGCGCCATCCGCAGGCGATCGTCGTGCTTGTCGATGGCGAACACGCGAGAGGCACCGAGTAATTTGGCACTGGCGATGGCGAATTGACCTACCGGGCCGCAACCGAACACGGCCACGGTGTCGCCTGGCGTGACTTCCGCCAGCTCGGCACCGAAATACCCGGTGGGGAAAATGTCGGAAAGGAGGATCGCCTGATCATCGCTGATGCCGGTGGGCAGCTTGACCAGACCGATATTGGCGTGGGGGATGCGTGCCATCTCGGCCTGCAGGCCCTGGAAGGGGCCACTGCTGGCAGGGCCGCCGTAGAAGGCCGTGCCGGCTTCCTTGCCGTTAGGGTTGGCGTCGTCGCATTGGGCGTAGTAGCCCGCGCGGCAATAGGAACAGTTGCCGCAGGCGATGGTTGACGGGACGACAACGCGATCGCCGA
Source organism: Pseudomonas sp. BN606 (assembly GCF_029873115.1). NCBI lineage: Bacteria > Pseudomonadati > Pseudomonadota > Gammaproteobacteria > Pseudomonadales > Pseudomonadaceae > Pseudomonas > Pseudomonas sp. BN606. Next base: position 161,485 of record NZ_SSOF01000063.1, read on the forward strand.
TTTCCAGGTTGCGGACGTCCGTGCCTAGCGCCTCGATGATCCCGACGCCTTCATGCCCGAGGATGGTGCCCTTGACCATGCCGCTCACGGTCCCACGAACGAAGTGCAGATCGGTACCGCAGATCGCCGAAGCTGTGAGCCGGATGATCGCGTCGGTCGGCTCCAGGAGCACCGGGTCCGGGACTTCGTCGAGGCGGATATCGCCCACGTCGTGAAAAACCACGGCTTTCATTGGTCGGCTCCTCCGGCTGTCGGATCGCTGGCGGATCGCCAGGCCATCCGAATCAGCCCTTTCTGTTCCGACTTGGCCTCACCCCGAGGGTTCAGGCTATTTATGGCGAGGTGCCGGTCAGCCCTGAGGAGTCAGCGGGACCAGCTCGAACAGCGCAAGCGAGCGCCCGGTGACCTCGAATGGCTCATCGAACGGGAGTTCGCCCTGGCTTCGCAGGGCGGGACTGTCGGTGTCCACAAGGCAGTGCCAGCCCGAACCACCGGTTACTTCGGGAAGCTTGAAGCTCACCGATTCGTGATGGGCGTTGACCACCAGCAGCACCGTGGCGTCAGCGCCGCTGCGACGTATGCCGGTCGGCTGGGCCCGACCATCCAGGAGCATGCCCATGCAACGGGTGTTCTCGTCGTGCCAGTGCTCTTCGGCCATTTCTCCACCATCGGGAGCCAACCAGGTGACGTCCTTCACACCTAGCGCCTCGTTGTAATGACCGACCAGGAAACGCCAGCGACGCATGATCGGATAGGCTCGCCGGAGGCTCGCCAGGCGGCGGGTGAACTCCAGCAGGTCGCGGCCTTCCTCATCCAGCGTCCAGTCGACCCAGCCAATCTCGTTGTCCTGGCAGTAGGCATTGTTGTTGCCGTGCTGCGTGCGGCTGAACTCGTCACCGGCGAGCAGCATGGGCGTGCCTTGGGAGAACATCAGGGTGGCGAGCAGGTTGCGCATCTGTCGCGTTCGCAGGGCGCGGATTTGCGGGTCATGGGTCGGGCCTTCGCAGCCGTGGTTCCAGGACAGATTGTGGTCGCTGCCATCCTGGTTGTCTTCGCCGTTGGCCTCGTTGTGCTTGTGGTCGTAGGACACCAGGTCGCGCAGGGTGAAGCCGTCATGGGCGGTGATGAAGTTCACCGAGGCGAAGGGGCGCCGACCACGCTGGTTGAACAGATCGCCGGAGGCCGTGAGACGCTTGGCCAGGGTGGCGGCCTCTCCGCCGTCGCCGCGCCAGAAAGCACGCACCGTGTCGCGGAATCGGTCGTTCCATTCGGCCCAACCGGGTGGGAAGCCGCCGACCTGGTATCCACCGGGGCCGCAATCCCATGGCTCGGCGATGAGTTTCAGGCGGCTCAGCACAGGGTCCTGGCGGCAAGCGACGAGAAAGCCGTGACGCTCCTCATAGCCATGGGAATGGCGGGCGAGGATGGTGGCGAGGTCGAATCGGAAGCCGTCGACGTGCATCTCGGTCGCCCAGTAGCGCAGTGAGTCGGTGACCATCTGCAGTACGCAGGGATGACTGAGGTCGAGGGTGTTCCCGGTTCCGGAATCATTGATGTAGTGACGCCGATCACCGGGCATCAGCCGATAGTAAGTGGCGTTGTCGATGCCGCGCATGGAAAGGGTCGGACCCAGCTCGTTGCCTTCGGCGGTGTGGTTGTAGACGACGTCGAGGATCAACTCCAGGCCGGCATCGTGGAGATGGGCCACCATCTCCTTGAACTCGTTGATCTTGCCGCTGGCGAGGTAGCCGGGATGGGGAGCGAAGAAGCCGATGCTGTTGTAGCCCCAGTAATTGCTCATGCCTTTTTCCAGCAGGTGCTTGTCGTCGAAGAAGGCATGCACCGGGAGGAGCTCCACGGCGGAAACGCCCAGGGAACGGATGTGCTGGATCAGCTCGGCATTCATCAATCCGGCAAAGCTGCCGCGAAGGTGATCGGGTACTGCCGGGTGGCGCATGCTGATTCCCCGCAGGTGCGTTTCGTAGATCAGCGTGCTGTCCCAGGGAATGCGCCGGTGCTGCTGATCGCCCCAGGTGAACGCGCGGTCAATGACTTTGCACTTCGGCACGAAGGCGGCACTGTCGCGGGTGTCGAAGCTGAGATCGGCGTCGGGCGAGCCGATCACATAACCGAACAGCGCCTCGGACCAGCACAGTCGTCCGACCAGCTGTTTGGCATAGGGATCGATCAGCAGTTTGTTCGGGTTGAACCTGTGCCCGACGTCCGGTTCGTAGGGACCGTGCAGGCGAAAGCCATAGATCTGGCCGGGATGGGCGTCGGGCAAGTAGCCATGCCAGATTTCGTCCGTGTACTCGGGCAACTCGATGCGTTCCAGCTCGGTTTCGCCCTTGGCATCGAACAGGCAGAGCTCGACTCGCGTTGCGTGGGCCGAGAAAATCGAGAAATTGACGCCCAGTCCGTCCCAGTTCGCGCCCAATGGAAACGGGTGGCCTTCGCTGATACGCGAGCGCTGTTGGACTTCTGGGGCGCGTTGGCGCTGCCGGGTCATGTTGCCTACCTGGACGCTCTCAAGCGTTCGGCTCCGACGGTGTGTTCACTGGACTTGCCTTGGAAACCCTGGCTTTGCCCGGATGGGTCTCATCCAGTGGGACCGGACAGGGCCTGGTAATCCGTCGTGGGCCGGCGGTGGGTGCGGCGGAATGCGCTGCCACCGTTTCGGCCAGGATGCAGGCCAACTCCCAGTGACGCGTCGCCTGGCCTTGAGGGCAACCTTCGGACTCCCAGATCTGGTACGCAAGTTCACGGATACGTGCTTCATTTCTGCTCATGGCTCGGGCTCCCGATTCGATGGCGTGATCAGCAGGAGGTTGACGGGGAAGTCCGCCAACAGCTCGGCAACTTCCAGGCAGCCCTGCCGGGGAACGAGGTCACGGCTGGAGAAAGCGCCGCTCAGCCGCCCGGCACGAAGCACACGGGGCAACCTGACGCGGGTGTCTCCCCAGCGCGGTGGCGGCACCTGTGGCAAGGGACCATCCAGAAGAGGCGCTGCCAGGCGCGGCACCACGACCACCAACCCGTACAGGTCATGCCAGCGCGCAAAGGCCAGAACCCGTGCGGCCTGGGGGCCTTCGACCTGCAATGGCTCGTAGCTGCCCTGGCTGAACAGGCGCGGTTGTTTATGTCGCAGGTTAAGGACGGTCGCTACCAACCGCTGCTTGATGTGGCCGTCCTCCCAGCCGTGCAGCAGCTCTTGCGGAGCCTCCCGGCTGGCGAGAGCAGCCACGCGCGCAGCGAAGTCCACGTCCTGACGGTTGTCCGGGTCCACCAGGCTGAAGTCCCAGAACTCGGTGCCCTGATAGAGATCCGGCACCCCGGGAGTAGTCATCCGCAGCAGGCATTGAACCAGGCTGTTGAGTGCGCCGGCGGGCGCAAGCTCGGCAACCGCGGCGGCCAGTTCTTCGCGCAGTGGCTTTGCTTCGGGACTTTCCAGCACCCGGGCGAGAAAGATACGACAGGCCGCTTCGTAGGCTTGGTTCGGAGCGCTCCAGTTACTGCGCAGCCGGGCCTCGCGCAGGGATTTTTCCTGCCAGCGCTGCAAGCGCTCGAGGTACCTGCCGATACCGCCGACATCGTCCAGGGACAGGTCGGGAGGCCAACTGCCGAGCAGGCACTGATACAGCACCAGTTCGTCGGCCGGCGCGATGGTCTCGTCTAGGTCGGCGATCAGGCGCAGTGGATCGGCCAGACGCCGCCAGCGCTGTATCCCCTCGAGAAACCAGCTGGAGCGTTCGCTCAGCACAGCCAAGCGAGCGCGGCAGTCCTCGCCGCGTTTGTGGTCATGGGTGGCGGTGGCCAGCAGGCTGGCAGGAAACAGGGCGGCGCGTTCCAGGCAATCGTCGTGGAACTCTGTCATGGGCGCGCTGAAGCGCTCGGAGTCGAACCCCACATCGTTGCGCGAGAGCAATACCGCGGAGCGGTAGCCGGCGGTGTCTTCCACGGCCTTGGCTGCGGTCGGCGAGGTCAATTGCTGGAAACGCTGCAACACCTGGCGCCGCAAACGACGTGCGGGGCCAGGTGGGAGATCGCGCAGGGGCTCGGCGCCGAGCCAGCGGTCGAGGGAATCGAGCAATGGCCATTCGGCCGCGGCCAGGTTCGCCCGGGCACCTTCCAGGGCTTGCTGGAATAGGGCCTGGTCCTGCTCCGAGCGCCCACAGGGACCGGCGTAGGTGCGGTAGACCGGAAAATGCACTAACAGCTCCAGCAGCGCACGACGAATGGCTCCCAGCGTCAGGTCACGGCTCACCAGGTTGCCTCGCGCTATCTGCACGAGTCCCTGAGCGACCGTCTCCACGTCGCCCGCCAGGGAGCTCGTGAGCAGAAGGCGCCGTGCCTCCTGCGCTTCCGCGAGGAAGTTTCCGCTGCGACCGCTGAGGGAGCTCCAGAGTGCTCCCAGGCGCGCTTCGCCGAGCGGGTCGTGCTGCAGTAGGGAAACCTGGTTCATGAAGTCGTAGCCGGTGGTCCCGTCCACGGCCCAGTCGCGGGGCAGGCGCTCGCCGTGGCCGAGGATCTTCTCCACGTAGATGGGGAACGGGGCGGTTCGGGGGCGGGCATCCAGCAGGCGGTTCACCCGTCGGCGCAGGCGTCGGCAATAGCCACGGGGATTGGCCAGGCCATCCACGTGGTCGATGCGCAGTCCGTCCACCAGTCCGCGTTCGATCAGCTCGAAGAGCTTGGCGTGGGTGGCTTCGAACACCTCGGCACGTTCCACCCGCAGGCCGCCAAGTTCATTGATGTCGAAGAAGCGCCGCCAGTTGATATCGTCGGCTGCGGTTCGCCAGCTTGCCAGTCGATAGGGCTGGCGTTCCAGCAACGCGTGTAGGCGCTGCATGGCGGCATCGTTGTCGCTGCTGTACCCAGTCATCCCGCGGGTCAGTGCTTCCTTGCGGGCAGGCTCGGCGAGCAGCCGCGCGAGTCCTTCTTTCAAAGCCAACGCAGGGGCGCGAGGGGAGGGAAGGTCGGCCAGGCGGTCGAACTCCTGCGCCAGGGCGGAAAGATCAGGGTCCCCGCTGCTGCGCAGCAGCTCGCCCCAGGTGGGCGGCGACAGGGGAAAGCGATGTTCGAAATGCCGGACCGCAAAACCGCCAAGGCTGCTGTCGTAGCCCAGGTGCAACTCGCCAGCGGCCAGCACCTCGCCGTAGTCGTTGGCCAGGAAGGGCGCGAGTAGCTGGCCATCCAGCAGCGGGTCCGTTGAATGCCAGTGGATATCGAAGAAGTTCGCATAGGGGCTCTCCTGACCCCACTCCAGAACATCCAGCCACCAGGGATTGCTGTCGCCGCCCACCGCCATGTGGTTCGGTACGAGATCGAGGATCAGTCCCATGCGTCGATGGCGCAGGGCATCCACCAGCCGCGCCAGGGCGACCTCGCCACCGAGTTCGGGGTTGATGGTCGTCGGGTCCACCACGTCGTAGCCATGACTGGACCCGGAACGGGCCGTGAACAGCGGTGAGCAATACAGATGACTGATGCCCAGTTCGGCAAAGTAGGGCACCAGGGGAACGGCGGCGTCGAGGGTGAAGCCGCGATGGAATTGCAAGCGCAGGGTGGCGCGCAGTTCATTCATCTGGCACCTCCCGCCGCATGTCGCGGCCTTCCGTGAGACAAGCCAGATGGCGGCGCGACGTCGGTAGCTCGATCAGTTCGGCCGCCGTCGTCGGCCAGCGGCGACGCCAGTTCGGATGCGCATCACCCGGTCCCGGCAGGTTGGCCTGTTCTGACTCTCCCAGCAGGTCCTCCAGCGGCAACAGGACTAGCGGCGCGGGCGTTTCGGCGACATAGCCGATGCAAGCCTGCACGCAGCGCTCACGGCTGTCTTCATGAGGAGAGAGATGCCCCTCCAGTCGCAACGCCGCCGTCAGCGCCCGGCATTCTCGCTCGCGAATCTCCCGGCTATGGCGGGCCGTTTCGGCATCGCAATGGCCGGCTTTCAGGCGCCAATCGATGTCCTTGCCCTGGAACCAGCCGTTCAAGGTCGGCAGGTCATGGGTGCTGGTGGTCGCCAGGGCATCTTGCGGCCAGTCGCAGGGCGGAATGAACTCACCGTCACGCTGCTCGAACAACAGCACACGCATACCCAGCACGTTGCGGCGGGCGAGTTCTTCCCGCAGCCCGTCGGGAACGGTGCCGAGGTCTTCACCTATCACCAGGCCCTGGCTACGCCAGGCCTCCAGGCTGATGAGGCGCAGGAGGTCATGGAAGGGAAAGCGCAGGTAGGCCCCTTGCTCTGGGCGGGCGCCTTCGGGAATCACCCAGAGACGCTGCAGGCCCATGACATGGTCGATGCGGACACCACCGGAGCAGCCGAGGCTGGCACGGAGCATCTGGATGAACGCCTGGTAACCGTTTTCTTTCAGCCCCAGCGGTGAAAACGCCCAGACTCCCCAGTTCTGGCCGGAACGATTGAGGATGTCCGGCGGTGCGCCCACCCGGATGGTAGCCAGCAGTTGGTCCTGACAGGCCCAGGCCTGGCTACCCGAGCAATCCGCGCCCACGGCGAGATCGGCGATCAACCCGATGCCCATGCCGGCGCCGACAGCGGCCATCTGTGCTCGTTCAAGACCGCGTACTACCAGCCATTGGGCGAAGGCGTGAAACTCCACTTCGCGGGCATGCTCCAGGGCGAAGCGCTGGACGGCGGCGTGGGCAGGATTGCGCAGATGCTCGGGCCAGCAGCGCCAGTCGCCGGGAGCGCCATTGGCGAGCATGTGTCCGTGCAGTGCTTCGAACCGGCAGTGCAGGAGCAAGGCGTCCCCACTCGTTTCACAGAAGCGCTCGAAGTCCTGGCGCAACACCCCCTGTTCTTCATCGAACTGCCGGTAGAGCTGGCGCAGGACTGCCATCCGTGCGGTGGAAAGCGCAGGCCAGTCAAGCAGGGGCAAGGCTTCCAGGCGGGCGTACTCGGCGCCAAGGCGGGTGGCCGCCAGCGCACGCTGCAGTTCGGCATCGCCAAGTACGTGGGCCGGGGCAGCATGCAACACATTGAAGTGCAGGCGACTAGAGGGAGAGTACGGGCTGTACTGGGCACCGTTCGCGCTGAACATCGCGTGCACGGGGCTGATGGCCAGCGCGTCGGCGCCATGGCGGGCAGCGCTGCGGGCCAGGTCCTCCACAGCGCTGGTATCGCCGAGGCCGCCGTCACCGGGCCGGCGCAGTGCATAAAATTGTGCGGCCAAGCCCCAGGCCTGCGCATGGCCCAGCAGCTCGCGGACGCTTGGGCAAGCTGGTGGAGCGACTGCGAGACAGAGCTCGCTGTCGCCGACGCGCAACTGGTGATATCCGCAGGCATCGGGAGCCAGCAGGCGGCAGTCCGCATCGAGACGTCCCTCGTACAGCCGTCCATCGTCCAGATGCAACTGGTAGGCATGGCCAGGGCGCTGAGATCCGGCCAGGGACAGCAGATCGCCCTGGTCCAGCACGATCAGTGGGCCGAGGCGGGTGGCCTGCTCGTGTTCGCGTGCTTCGACCAGGCCGCCGGCGATCTGCTGGGGAGACTGAGCCGCATAACCCATGGCTTCCAGGAGCGCCCGCTGGACCTCAGGGCTGACTCGCTGAGGCTGGCCGTCAGCGTCCATCCAGTCGAGCTGCAAACCTACAGCGCTGGCCAGTGACGCCAGTTGCGCGTCGCTCATCACGCTGGTTCCAGCAACGCCAGGGCGCTGCGCGGCGGCATCCGGCACTCGGCCAGGTCCGCGCCTTCAATACGATGGGCAAAGAGAATCTCCGCGTTGCTGCCGGCAGGCTCCATGGGCACGGGAGATTCCCCGAGGTTGATCAGGATATCCAGGCGAGCGCCGTCACCCATGCGCCATGCCGCGCTTACCGCGTGCGAGCCCAGGACGCCGGACTCCAGCGCATGGCTGCCAGGCAGGCGCGGAATGATGCGGGCATGTCGCAGGCTGATCAGGCTGCGGTATAACGCCAGGCATTCCCGGTGCCGCAGTTGGTTGACCAGATCGAGGTCCGGCAGGCAGCGGTTGAAGGTCCGTGCGGCATTGGGGTCGGGGATGTTCTCCCGCAATACCGCGTCGCTGAAGTGCGGGAACGTCGCGAACTCGTTGCGCCGGCCCTCGCGCACCGCCGCCCCCAGCGCTGGCGGATGGTCGGTGAAGTAGAGGAATGGTTGCGTCGAACCCCATTCCTCGCCCATGAACAGCAGCGGAATCATCGGTGAAAGCAGCAACAGCACAGTGGCCGCCTTCAGGGCATCCAGGTCTGCCAGCGCGGGCAAACGTTCGCCATAGGCGCGATTACCCACCTGGTCGTGGTTCTGCAGGAACAACACGAAGGCGCCGGGGCGTAGATGGACGCTGGGTTCGCCGCGGGGGAAACCATGGCGGTCTGACTGCCCCTGGTAGGCGAAGCCTTCCGCCAGACAGGTGGCCAACTTGAGGGCAGGGGCTTCGGCGAAGTCCTCGTAGTAGCCGTGATGTTCACCGGTGAGCAGGACGTGCAGCGCGTTGTGGGCATCGTCGTTCCACTGGGCGTCGTAGCCCCGTTCCAGCAGACTGGCCTCATTGGCTTCGTTCTCCAGCACGAGATGCAGGTGACGTTTTCTCGATGCGCTGGCGCGCACACGGTCAGCCAGTTCCAACATGAACGCGATGTCGCGGATGGCATGTACCGCATCGATGCGCAATCCATCCATGCGATAGTCCTGGAGCCACATCAACGCGTTCTCGATGAAGAATTCGCGAACCTCGCGCTTACGGAAGTCAATGGCGTCGCCCCAGGGCGTCTGACGGTCGCGGCGGAAAAAGTCCGCAGCGTAGTGCCCCAGGTAATTACCTTCCGGGCCGAAGTGGTTGTAGACCACGTCCACCAGCACCATCAGTCCCAGCTCGTGCGCCCGGTCCACCAAGCTGCACAGCTCGTCCGGCGTTCCGTAGGAAGAGTCGGGGGCAAAAGGCAGTACGCCGTCGTAGCCCCAGTTGCGCTTTCCCGGAAATTCCCCCAGGGGCATTAGCTCCACCGCCGTGACGCCCAGCGCCAGCAGAGTCGGCAGGTAGGCTTCCACTTCGGCGAAGCCTCCCAGCAGCCCGACATGTAGCTCATAGATCACTGCTTCGTGCCAGGGGCGTCCGGGCCAATCTTTCACGCGCCACGAGTAAGTCGCGGGATCAACCACCATGCTGAATCCGTGGACATCCCCGGCCTGGCGACGCGAAGCCGGGTCCGGCACACGGCGTTCACCGTCCACGATGTAGCGGTAGCTGGTTCCCGCAGAACACTCCACTTCGCCACCAAACCAGCCGCCTGGCTCTTCCGCCAGCGGGTGCAGGGCCCCGTCCATCAATTCCACGGCAACGCTGCGGCAATCCGGCGCCCAGAGCGAGAAGCGCGTGGTATGTGGGCCGATCAGCCTGGCGCCATGCAAAGGGGCTGTCAGCACTCTGCTTTCCCCGCGACGGCAGGGCCGTCGACCAGCCGCTGGTATAGCTCGTCATAGGCCCAGATCGTGCGTTCCCAGTAGAGGGGTGAATCCATGGCGTGGGTACGCATGGCATCCAGCAATTCGGGACGTTCGTATACCGCCAGGGCCCGGTCGATGGCATCCAGGTAGCTGTCCACCGAAGCGTCGTCGAAGTGGAACCCAGTGACACCGTCCTCGATGGTGTCCGCCAGCCCACCGGTTCGACGGGCGATGGGCAGGGAACCGAAGCATTGGGCATACATCTGACTCAGGCCGCAGGGCTCGAAGCGCGACGGCATGAGCAGGAAGTCGCTGCCGGCAAACATGCGCCGTGCCACGGTTTCATCGAAGCCGATGCTCACGCCGATGCGGCCGGGATGGCGTTCGCCCAGGTCCACCATCGCCTGTTCCAGCTCCGGTTCGCCCTGGCCGATCACGACAATGCTGCCACCGGCCTCGACTATGTGCCCGGCCACTTCGCGAGTCAGGTCGATGCCTTTCTGCTGCACCAGGCGGGAAATCACGGCGAACAGCGGCCCCTCGTGGATGTCCAGGTCGAAGCGTTCCCGGACATGGCGGGCATTGGCCTCCTTTCCTTGCCAGCGACCGGCGCTGAAGCCCTGTACGAGGTGCGGGTCACTGCGCGGCTCCCAGCTTTCATCGATGCCGTTGAGGATTCCGCTCAATCGGCCGTCATTGACCTTGGCCTGCAGCATGCCCTCCAGTCCGCAGCCGAATAGGGGTGTGGTGATTTCCTGGGCGTAGGTTTCGCTGACGGTGGTCACATGGCTCGAGTAGGCGATGCCGGCCTTGAGGAAGGACAGCTTGCCGTAGAACTCGAGAGCCTCGGAGGTGAGCGCCGCGGCCGGGATACCAAGCTCTGCGCTGCTGTGGAGGCCGCAAAGGCCCTGGTAGGCGAGGTTGTGGATGGTGAATACGCAGGGCGTACGCAAGCCGCGCCAGACCATGTAGGCGGGCGCAAGTGCGCCCGGCCAGTCATTGGCATGGACAAGTTCCGGACACCAGTTGATGCCGGCCGTCCCGGCGGCGATCTCTGCTGCCGCGAGGCCTAGGCGGGCGAAGCGGATGTGGTTGTCCGGCCAGTCGTTGCCGTGGCCATCGCCGTACGGCGTGCCCTCTCGCTCGTAGAGTTCGGGACAGATCAGCACATAGACGATGAGCCCGTCGGGCAGGTCCATCCGCCCAATGCCACATGGCGGCAGGGCGGCCAGCCCGTTCACTTGGCCGACGACGCGAATGGGATGGCCGCTTTCCAGCACCTGTCGATATCCCGGCAGCAGCACGCGGATGTCGTGATGGGCCGAAAGTGCTTTCGGCAGCGCTGACGAGACATCTCCCAGACCGCCGACCTTTACCAGGTCGGCCAGTTCCGGCGTAACGAACAGGATGTGTTTCTTGGACGCTTTCAGACTTCCCAGGTGCAGCTCGGCCTTGGGCCTCGGTTCGATGGTAGTGGCTTCACCAACGTGGGCCGTGGCAACGGCAGTTCCCATAATGTGCTCCGAATCGTCATGGTCCATGGTTGGCGATCCCCTGGTTCGACAACTCTTCTGCCGAACCCGGTGGACGCGCACGTCTGCTTCCCTGTGCCCGGGCTTGAACCGTCTGTGGTTCGCGGTGGCCCCGTACTCGGGCCCCACACTTTTTCCTGACTGGCGGGATTCCCTTTAGGTTCGACTTATTTCTCAGCCGGGCTCCGTTCAGGGGAAAACCTGAACTTTGCCTGCCGGGGGTCTTCCATAGGTCATGGGTAAGCCTTTCAGAGGGAGGACGAAACCATGCGTGCGATTGGCGCGATGCTGCGCTTCGACGGCCAACCCCGCGACGTTCGCGATGCCGCCGTCCGAGAGACGTTGCTCAACCTGCCGTACTACTACGAACGGCTGCGCCGGAGCTGATGCCATGGACTCCCGTCGCGAAGCATGCAGCCGTTGCATCGTCGCCTGTTCCCTGTGCATTACCCGTTTCCTGCTCGTGGAGGACGGGGCCGGACGCGGGGCCATCCGGCGTTGCCGCGAGCTGTGCGGCGAATGCATGGAGACTTGTCGGCAGATGCTCGTGCTGATGGAACAGGAGAGCCGTTACGTGGCCAGTTACGGCACCTTCTGCGCCGCAATGTGCCGGCTCTGCGCGGGGGAGTGCGCGCGTCACGAAATGGCCGAATGCAAGGAATGTCGGAAAGCCTGTGAGGCTTTGGCGCGGATGGTCGACCGGCAATCGGTGGACGTGCATTGATCTCGGAACTCGCCAAGACGCATCCGCTGAGAGCTTTCCTTGAACCAGCAAGTTAAGTGGCAGTCAGCATTCCTGATCCCCCAACCAGGTACGGAGCTGACGTCCATGATCAAGATTCGCCGACGCATCCTCTGCCTTTTCCCGCCGGACATCCGGCGGGTAGAGGAGGGTACGCATCACTTCGGTCGTGGCGCTTGTAACCCGCGCCGTGGACAGGCGAGATTGCCCGCCCTGGCCTCGGCCGCGGTCCGCATGACTGCCTGGGCGACCATGCGTACTTCTTGTTGCAGGGCCAGATCGTTGTCCAGCTCTTCGTGGCTGGTCGCATAGGGTTTGAAGTAGCCAATGTAGGGCTCGAGCCGAGCGTGGATTCCCGCATCCACGAAGCCCATCCAGTCGAGCCAGTCGGAGAGTGCTCGACGCGCCTCCCTGGTCGCTCTTCCGGGCAATGGCTTCGATCCGTTGCAATGCGTCCCGTTCGGCAAAATACGCCAGTCGGCGAAGGATTCCTGGAAGCGCTGGCGGAAGATTTCTCGTGAAGCATTTCCCGTTGCCTGGCCCTTGCGTGGTTGAGTGCCCCGATCACCTCGTGGAATCCGGAGTGGCTCCTAATCCGAATCCCATCCGCAGCCCGGGGTTCAACCTTGCAAATGGCGAGACAGGCGGCTCATGCAGGATGCAAGGAGCTGTGGCGGCGATCATGCAAATCGCAATTGGCGAGAGGTCATCGGTGAGAGCGGGACTGCCGTTCCAGCGCGAATGTTTCCATTTGTGGGCCAGGCACGACTAATGCTGGATGAAGGAACCGCGCCACCAGACAGGGAGCTCCCAAATGATTTTTTTGAATCTATTCACCGAAGCCTTTTCACAGTTCCAGGTGGACCTCAAGTCCCGACCCGACGGAACGCTGCTGCTCGTGCTGACAGACGAAACCGGGCATCCCTTGCGCAAGGCCATCAGCGGCCGCGCGCTGCATGACGAGGACTGCGCGCGCGGGATAATTCGGGAGCTACAACGCGAGATGAAACTTGCCAGCGGCGAGGCTATCTGGCACGCGCGCGGCATCGATTGGGTGTCTCGGGAACTGCCGACCTATTACGGCGGTGGGCTACACATGACCGCAGCGAAAACCCTGGTGGCCCGCCGCAAGCTGGAACACTCGCGGCATATCGCTACGAACTGATCGCACTGATCCGCCCGTCTTGCTGCACGGCCAGCCGATCAACCCCACTCCGAATCCGCTGTGCTCAGCCGTGTGCGCGACGCTCCTTGTCGCTGTCCGGGATGCGCGGGTCGGGATCTTCGCGTGGGGGACTATCGGGTATCACCCCTGGAGGTTCTTCCCGCTCGATCTGGGAGCCGGGGTCTTCGTTTCCCGGATCGTCGATAAGGGGCTGTTCGGGAATCGGCCGTTCTTCGGTACCCATGGCGTTTCTCCTCGGGTGTCAGGGAAGCGGTGCGGCGCCGTGCCAGTCTGCCATGAGTTCGCATTCCTCGGCGCAGAGCTGGCAGGCCCTGGCGCACTCCTGGCAATGGTTGTTGCCATGAACCGCGCACTCCTCGCCGCAGTCGATGCAGACGACCAGGCACACGTGGCACATGGCCGATGCGTATTCGCTCTCGCGAATCATCAGTGAGGCACAGGAGTGACAGATATCGGCGCAATCACGGCACAGCTGAATACAGCGGGTGAGGGTGGCCGCACGTTCTTCGCTGAGACAGGCCGCCATGCAGCTTTCACATGCGGTGGCGCAGCTGCTGCAGGCGGCGATGCAACTCTGGAAGCGGTGCTCCTCGTTCATGGCTGGGCCTCCAATGGAAGCGTACTCGGACAAAGCGTCCGACCTACTCACGGGCACCCACGTCGACGGCGAGGCTCTGCGCCATCTTCAGGTGCTCTTCCAGCTTGGGCAGCATCCTGGAGGCAAAGTCGCGGATGGTTTCGTCTTCGGAATTGGCTGCAGTGTGGAAGAGTTCAACGGCGGCCTTGTGCGCTTCGATCTGGTTGTTGGCATAGGCCTTGTCGAAGGATGCGTCACCGCGCATTTGCAGAATTTTCGCCTTGGCCTGTTCAGTCAGGCCGGGAGCTTCGGATATCTTCAGGTCCTGCTTGCTCGCCAGGGCCTGGAGTTGTTCGTTGGCTGCCGAGTGGTCGTCGACCATCATCCGCGCGAATGTCTTGACCTCCTCACTAGTGCCTTTTTGCAGCGCCAGCTTGCCGGACTCGACTTCGGCGAGGCTGGCGGCTGATGCCTGACCAACGAAGTCTTGTGGGCTGATCTCATCCTTGGCCTGCACCGAAGGAGCAAGCGCCAGCACTGCGCACAACACGACTATCAGGTGTTTGAGCGAATGAGTCATGGTGAGATCCTCAATTCGTGAAGGTCACGCTAGGTAGAAGAGGAGGGCACGAGGGAAGTTCAAGAAAGTTTGCGGGCCCTGCGCGCGAAGGCAGTTCGAACCTAAGCGCGCTGCCGTCCTCACAACCCCAGGACCCCCCGGTGGCCGAGCCCTCCTGGGCGGTAAGCCGGTCCCGCCGAGGGCTCGCCAACCCGCGCTCTACCGGAGGTAACCTGCCTGGCCTTAAAAAACCTTCCGCCGCAGCACCAGGACCGCCAACCGGGACTGGAGTCCGACATGCAGCCAGCCCCGCAGTACTTGTCGGCAGCCAATTGCGCCGGGCAGCCTTCCGCAGTAGCACCGGCCTATGTCTACCTGGCCAGCAGCGACTCCTCTTGCAAGAGCGGACAGGTGCTGCGCGTGAATGGCGGCACGGTAGTCAATGGCTGAACAGGTAGAGGTCGCCCCCGCGCTCAGACCGTTTTCGCATGGCGCAGGGATTCCTTTCATTAGCTCCCGCCATATGCTGGCCAATTGGTCAGAAATAGAAACGACCGTTTTGATTCTCCGGACGCCCTTGCGATGTCAAGGACTTGCGCGGGCTTCGGCACGAGCAAGGAAAGGAAAGCGAACATTCAACCCCGGCATTCTGATGGCGAACTGATGCTGGAATGCCCGGCGGGTCTGCAATGTCCTGCAGGGCCAGGAGCGAAATGAAACTGAACGTTTGAGCGACGGGTCGGTTCGGACTAGGGGAATGCCACGCGCATTCTCTTCACCCCAACCATCCGGAGATAACGACCATGAACGAACAAAAAGGCGGTAAAGGCAGCTTCACCGAGGATCGTGACCGCGCATCCGAAGCAGGAAGAAAAGGCGGCCAGCAAGATGGCGGCAACATCAAGAAAGAGCCGGAACGTACCCCTGCTGATACCGGTCGCAAAGGCGGCCAGCAAGGCGGTGGCGGCGGACGCAACAACTGATCACCGTCGCTTTGATCGAATCGGCGGCCAATGCCGCCGCTTCAATGTTCCACCCTCGCGTCAATGCTCGTCCGGGATCAATCGTCAGCTCATTCCAAGGCACCCGCCTCAGCACCGCCTTTCGCCCATTAACTCGAACTCCCCGTCGGGGCACCGGTCAGCAACATATCTGCCCACTGGTGGATGACCGTCGAATAGCCAGGAGAAGGACATGAATGCGATCACACTGTTGAAACAGGACCATGCAGTGGTCAGGCAATTGCTGGAGAAGCTCAGCGCCACCACCGAACGCGGTGTGAAGACGCGGATGGAGCTGCTGAACCGGATCAGCGGCGAGCTTGCTGTGCACACCGAAATCGAGGAACGGATCTTCTATCCGGCTTATGTGAAAGCAGGTGGCAAGGAAGAACAGAAGATGTTCTACGAAGCCATGGAAGAACATCGCACCGTGGACAGCCTGGTGCTGCCCGACCTGCTGAAAACGCCGGCCGACTCCGTGCAATTCTCCGGCCGGATCAAGGTGCTCAAGGAATTGCTGGAGCACCACCTCCAGGAAGAAGAGCAGGACATGTTTCCCAACGCGGCAAAGTTGCTGAAGAAGTCCGAGCTGGAAGAGCTGGGCAAGCACATGGAAAACCGCAAGCGCGAGCTGAAGCAGTCCCTCGACCACGCGGCATGAGGCCATGGACCTGCTGCCATTGCGGCGGCAGGCTGCGCTGCTCACCGAACGGAAACCGCTGAAGTGCGAGGCACTGAACCGCCTAATCTGTTGGCACTTAGCGAGCTCAAATGAAGTTTCCCTCAGTCGAGAACCACACCGACTCGTTACATCACGTCACTAATGATGTTCAAAACCCCGTCTTTATCCCCCTGAGTCAGCGCCCTAAATTCGCCTCCAACACCTGCCCATCATGCCGATGGGAGGTCGCAGGAGAGCTGTCATGCCGTTTTTCAACGTGACCACCACTGAATACCGCAAAAAAACTGCGGAGGCTCAGTCATGACTCCGTACGTGAACATCGAGTTCGTTTCCGACGTGGTGTGCCCCTGGTGCGCTCTAGGCGCAGCGGCGCTAGACCAGGCCATCGAGAATCTGGCCGGCGAAGTGCTGGTCGAACTGACATTCAAGCCGTTCGAGTTGAATCCGGATATGCCGCCCGAAGGCGAGCCTGCGACCAGGCACATGATGCGCAAGTATGGGCGTAGCGCCGAAGAAGTTGCCGCAAGAAACGAAATGGTGATCGCCCGTGGCCAGGCCATCGGATTCCAGTTCGACCTGGAGAAGCGCAGCCACTTCTACAACACCTTCGATGCCCATCGGCTGTTGTTCTGGGCGTGGCAGGAAGGGCGGCAAATCGATCTCAAGAAAGTCCTGCTTCGCGCCTACTTCACCGACGGCCAGAACCCGAGTGATCAGGAGACATTGGTGCATCTGGCGGCCGAAGCGGGGCTCGATGCGGTGCGTGCGAGAGAGGTGCTGGCAACCGGGGCGTTTGCCAGCGAGGTGCGTGAGCTTGAAGCGTTCTACCAAGTTCGTGGCATCAGTTCGGTACCGGCCTTGATCCTCAACGGCCGCCACCTGGTGTCCGGTTCGCAGTCCGTCGAGTACTACGAGCAAGTCCTGCGGCAAATGGCGCGGACCCCAGCCGAAGCCTGATCAACCGTTCTTCCCAACCCCCGTGTACCTGGAGGTTCATCATGAGCAATGCAAGAAAAGTCGTTGTTGTCACAGGCGCATCCCAAGGCATCGGTGCGGCTGTGGTCAAAGCCTTCCGCGATCTCGATTACCGGATTGTCGCCACGTCGCGTTCGATCAAGCCATCCAGCGACCCGGATATCCTCACCGTGGCGGGTGACATCGCCGACCCTGCGACCGCCGAGCGAGTGATCGGTGAAGGTATCGCGCGCTTTGGCCGTATCGACACCCTGGTGAACAACGCCGGAATCTTCGTCGCCAAACCCTTTACCGACTACTCCCGCGAAGACTACGCCGCTGTACTGGGGGTGAACCTCGGTGGTTTCTTCTACATTTCCCAGCTCGCGATCACCGAGATGGAGAAACAGGGCAGCGGCCACGTCGTCAGCATCACCACGAGCCTGGTCGACCACGCCATCGAAGGTGTGCCGTCGGTACTGGCGTCGTTGACCAAAGGAGGCATCAACGCGGCGACCAGGTCCCTGGCCATCGAATACGCCAAGCGCGGTATCCGTGTGAACGCGGTCTCTCCCGGCATCATCAAGACCCCGATGCACGGCGAGGAAACCCATGAGGCGCTGGGCCGGCTGCACCCGGTCGGACACATGGGCGAGACCAGCGATATCGTCCAGGCCGTCGTCTATCTGGACAACGCCGGTTTCGTCACCGGTGAAATCCTGCACGTCGATGGTGGTCAGAGCGCCGGACACTGATACTTGCGCGCAGCGCCGTCGAACGCTTCCGACGGCGCTGCGCGCATTCAGTTCCAGGTTTTCGCTGTGTACCAGGGGCGCTGTATGCGCAGCACCAACCGGTCGATCTGCGGCACCAGCAGGTTGGCGGCCAGCACAGCGAAGCAGAGACCATCGGCATAGAGCCCAAATTCGCGAATCAATTCAGTCAGGGCGCCAATGGCCAGGCCGAAGAGTATGCGACCACCACGTGTGTCGGGACTGGTGACCGGATCGGTCGCGATGAAAAAGGCGGTGAACAGATAGCCACCGAGGCTGAGGCTGTACAGGCTTTCCAGTGGACTATGACCCGCGGCCAGGCACAGCAATACCGTGCTGGTGAGCATCGCCAATGGAATCTCGATTCGGATCACCCGCAGGACAGCCAGTATCAAACCACCGGCAATATAGCCATAGCCCGACAGGTTGGGGGTGATCGGCGTGAACTGGTTCTTGGCCAACTGGGTGGCGCCGGCGAACGCATCGAGGTCAAGGCGTGGCACCAGCTGCAACTGTTGTAGAAGAACCGCCTTGGCATCCAGGGTGAGGGTCCAGGGGGCATAGTTCGATGGAGCGGGGTACAACTGCTGGTAGAAGCAGATCGCGATGATCCCCAAGCCGACCATGGCGGGGTTGAGTCGGTTGCGACCAAGGCCACCACTGCCGTGTTTACACAATGCGAGAGCGGCAAAACTGGCCAGGGCGATCATCCACAACGGCACCAGCAGCGGCAATGCCCGAGCCAGGATCAGACCTAGCACCAGCCAGCTCAGGTCGCTCAAACCCTCGCGTACATTGCGTCCGCGCAGGCGCAGCAGGCCGGCTTCGAAGACCATGGCGAGCAGTACGCACCAGAAGGTCTGCATCCACACCACGACGCCAAATTGCCAGGCGTACAAGGCGGAGCCCGGCAGGAGACACAAGCTGACCAGCAGCATCACCGTGCGCAGTCGGTACGGGGTGGGACCGCTGATCAGGCTCATGAACGCAGCTCCGTCTTGCTCTGGCGGAAACGCTCGCGCAGCGGCAGGTTGCTCGGACAGGTGCTGCTGCAGCTGCCGCATTCGATGCAGGCATACAAACGCAGTTCTTGCAGGCTGGCCTTGTCATGGCGTTCGGCGGCAGCGTAAAGATCCAGCGGTCTGAGGGACATCGGGCAGACATCCACACAGCGCGTACAGCGAATGCAGCTGCCTGCGGGTTGGGGGGCCGGAAGGTAGCGCTCGGCGCCGAATATCAGGCAGCTACTGGTCTTGCTGATGACGGCAGTAGGGTCCGGTAGCGGCTGTCCCATCATCGGCCCACCAACCTGTGTCAACTGGCCTTCGGGGGACGCACCAGCAATCGCGCGCAATGCGCTGACCGGGTAGCCCACCGGCACCATGACATTCCCGGGTCGCTCGCAGGCGCCGGTCAGCGTCAGCACGCGTGATATCAGTGGTTCGACGTGGAAGACGGCCTGTCCCAGGGCATAGAGCGTCGCGACATTCAGCGCCAGCACTCCGATATCGGCGGGCAGGGTCCCTGGCGCGAGGTTGCGGCCACTGAGGCTCTTGATCATCAACGGCTGCCCCCCGGCCGGATAACGCTCGGGCAGCGGGCATATTTCGATTCGGGTGCGCGCCTGGCGCGAGGCTGCGCGCAACGCGGCCATCGCCTCAGGTTTGTTGGTTTCGATACCGAAACGGGTGAGTGCTATTCCCAGCAGAGCGGCGAGGTAGTCAGCGGCCTCGATCAGTGCCTCGGCACGTTCGCGCATGAGACGGTCATCGCAGGTCAGGAAGGGTTCGCATTCGGCACCGTTGATCAGCAGCAGGTCGGGGTGCTGAGCGCCGGCCAGCTTGAGGGCGGTCGGGAAACCCGCTCCACCAAGGCCAACAATGCCCATCTGCATTGCCCGTTCGACCAACGCCTCGGGGGTTTGTGGCAGCCCCAGCACTGGGCGTTCGATCCACTCATCCAGGCCATCAGCATTCAGAACGACAGCCATGACCGGTTCGGCCGAGTCGGCCGCGTAGGCCAAACCAATCCGTTCCACGACGCCGGAGGTGCTGGCATGCACCCAAGGGGTGTTGTCATCGCCGATACCGATAACCTCGCCTTTGCGCACATGCTGTCCCGGCTGGACGCAAGGCTCTACACATCGACGACCCCGTTCAAGCGGGATCGCCAGTTGTATGTTTTCGATTGCGACCGGCGCAATCGGGTTGGCGTTGGATAATTGCTTGTAGCCTTTGAGCTTGATCCCACCATGCCAACTGCGCTGTGAGGGGGAGGCGATGGCCAACAGGCGGCGCCAGAAGGGCTTCTGTTGCGGCTGACGCTGAGCGCGGGCGTGGTTCTGCATGCGCTCGACGCCATGCGACGAAGGGTTAGACATTCACTGTCCTCCAATTTTTATTCGGCAAAAAACTCCCCTGCGCACTAATGCACAAAATGTTTTTTTGCTTCCTGGAAGTTGAGCGAAAAGCGAGGGCGACGCCTGATAACTCTCGGGACTCAGAGCGCCGAAAAAATGCTTTGTTCGGTTTTTGATCAAAATGACTGATGAACGGTAGGCCAATTGCCACACTTCGAGGCATCGCATCCAACGCCTGCGCAGTGCTCCCAGGCCCTGGCACGGGTAATCCGCACTGGTCAGAGCCTACCTTCGACCGACATGCGCAACACCCAGCGACTTGACCTAGCGCGGGCGCGTGGAAGCCATGTCGGGTCTTGAGTGAGCCGGATTGAGCCAACTTGTGGGACATGCTGGGGCCATTTCCGGCAATGCAGCTTTACTCTCTGGTAAGCCGTTAGTGCCGGCAGTTTGGGTAGGTTTCCACGCGCCCGCGAAGCGCGGCCGGGGTCGCAGAGGTATCGATAGATGCGCGCTAGCCTGCTGGTGATGCTTTTGACATTGCTGTTTGGCTGCGGTGAACGGATCGAGCGCGTCTCCGGACCGACCATGGGGAGCACCTATTCGATCCAGTACGTGCCCACCGAGCAGACACCCGACTTGCAGCGAATAAAGACCGAAGTCGAGGCGATACTCGGGGCGCTCGATCGGCAGTTCTCCATCTGGCGCGGCGACTCCGTGGTTTCCCGCTTCAACGATCTGCCGGCCGGTGCCTGTCAGGCGTTGCCCGAAGATATGCATCGCTTGCTGACTTACGGCGAGTTTCTGTTCCGCGAGAGTGGCGGGGCTTTTGACCTGACGGTGCTGCCTCTGATGAATCTCTGGGGCTTCGGCCCGCATTCACGGGGGGTGACGGTACCGGATGCAACCGCGCTGGCACGGGAGCAGGCACGAGTGGGGCTCCAGCACTTGCGCCTGGATGGTGAAAAGCTGTGCAAGGAAGTAGCGGCGCAACTGGATTTCGACAGCATGGTCGCCGGCTATGCGGTGGATCGGGTCGGCGACAAGCTTTCGGCCCTGGGTGTCCAGGCGTACCTGGTCGAGATCACCGGCGAACTCAAGGCGATCGGCCGCAAGCCGAATGGCTCGTCCTGGCTCATCGCCCTGGAGGTGCCCAGCGGCGAGCACGAGCAACAAATGGAGCGCGTCATTGCGCTGGATGGCTACGCCGTTTCCACCTCCGGCGATTACCGCAACTATTTCGAGGAAGGTGGCCAGCGTTATTCGCACACCTTCGATCCACGCGTCGGCAGACCCGTGAAGCATGCGCTGGCGGCAGTGACGGTAGTCGACCCTTCGGCGCTGCATGCCGATGGCTTGTCTACCGTGCTGATGGTGCTCGGCCCGGAGGAGGGCTATGCCTTCGCCGAGCGACATGACCTCGCTGCCTATTTCATCATGCGCAAGGGGCAGGGCTTCGCTGCCCGAGCGACGCCTCGATTCGAGTCGTTGTTTCCAGGGCAAGTCAAGAAACAGTAGTTGAAGGAAAGCCAGCCTCCAGGTCGACCAAGCGCCAGGGTAGGGGAGTCCGGCTCTTCCCTGGACTGGGAGGTCATGGTCGACAGCGGCCCCTTGTGATGGATCAGAGTCGCCGGACGTGTGCCCGAGCTGTCAACCTGCGCACGCCATCGGCAACACTTGGCTGCGCTTAAGGTCGAACGCCAGGAAGTATCGGCTAACTTCCGCCGACGCGGATGTGTAGTGCACCGACCATCCCAGGTGGTCGGCCACGCGCTTGACGATAGACAAGCTCAAACCAGTCGCGTCGAGGTCAGGGGGAAGTCGATCGGCCGTATGTTTCTCAATGGCATCAGGGCCTCCCGTTCCACGGCCCTCAATCACGATGCCACTGGAATTCAGCCGGACCGTTATTACGCCTTTTCTAGTATGCAAGCTGGCATTACGTAGAAGGTGGCTTACCGCGATGGCAACCAGCTCCGGAATGGCGGGGACCATCACGTCTTCACTCGAGATAAACTCGATCGCCAAGGACTTTCCCTGCAGCAGTTGGCAGCGTTGCAGTTCCTGCTCAATCAGCGGACGCAAGGCTACACGGAATGGGTGAGCATTCTCCGGCACCCGCGCCAGCTCCAACAAGGCGCTCATCTGTTGGGAGATGTCCGCAGCGTTATGCCGAATACGCTCGGTCATGGTCAGCAGTTTGGGATAGTCCTTCAAACGCCGCGCCAAAACTTCTGCGGCGCCGAGCAAGATCGTCAGCGGATTGCGCAATTCATGACTGACGTCGGCTGTGAACCAACGCTCGCGCTGGAGGGCTCGGCTAAGTTGGTTAGTACGATCCTCGATTGCACGGGCCAATACGCCGATCTCGTCGGCTGCATCGAGCCCGGGAAGCTTTTCCTCTCGCTGCTCATCCTGAACTGCAGAGGCCAGCTCGGTCAGGGGCAGAATCACCCGGCTTGCGCTGGCCCGTCCAACTAGTAGTGCCAATACGAGGCCGCCAAGAAACGCCAGGCTCAAGGCAATATAGGTACGGTCTTCAATTGCTTCGAAGTCGCTTTGGTCATCCACTACGGCGTAGCGCTGGCCGTCCGCCTCGCCAATCAATACGTGCAACGTCCGACCACTCAGACGCAATTCATGCGTCCCAGGGCCCAATCCCTGCAATGTCTTAGGCAACTGCTGGCCGACGAAGAAACTCAGGTCGCTCGTCTGCAGCTGCGTTGTGCTGCTTAAGCCTGAAGTCCAGAGTTCGGATACACGAACCAGACGCTTATCGATCAGTTGCTTCTCGATCTCCTCGATCACGAAGAAAGCCGAGCCGGCGAACACTCCACCGATGATCGCCGCTAACAGCACAAAGGCGGCGACCATGCGGCCACGTATCGAATTATGGTTCTTCATCGGCTGCCACCAAGCAACGACCCGTTATGGTTGTGTTGGAAATTTTAGGCTGGGCGGCGGAGACACTGAGTGGCGAGCATGCGCCAAGCGACGCAGAGCTACCCCCGCAGGATCAACGGTCGCTGGCGAGACCGCTTGCTTCGATTGCTCCAGGTTCCCTGCGTCCGAAGGTCCATCGACAGTCGCAGGGATGGCTGGGGTCTGCGGGATCGTCCAGCTACCGACTCGTTCAACCCACCTGGAATATCCGCATCATCTCGTGGTCCTCATGCGAGAGGATGTGGCAGTGCCATACATATTGTCCCGACTTGTTGAAGTGGGCTTTTATCCTGACCATCTGGCCCGTGGGATTGCCGGACTCGGGCTCCGGGTTTCCCGGCAACGCCATGACCATGTCCCTGGGGGCCGCCTCGAAGTACTCCGTTCCGACGGGCGCGGGGGAGAAATTCCCGACGAAGGAAATTTCTGGGGCCTCGCCGGTCATGCCGTCGTGCTGATGGGTCATCTGCGAACCTGTGACCTGGTACTCGAATACCTGGCGGTCGAGGATCTCGAAGTTCACCAGATGCAGGTGGACCGGGTGGGCGTCGGCGGTGAAGTTGTAAATCTCCCATATCTCCGTGGTGTCCGCGCCGGGCGTCTCGGTGGTCGGCTGGAACCACGCGTAAGCGGTGGCGACGTTTGTGGTGTTGAGGTTGCCATCCTTGACAGTGCCCAGCAGAGGCTGGAGTCGCCCGAATTGATCCATGCCCTCGAAGAGCGCGACCCTGCGGGTCGAGGCATCGCCGGATACGCCCGCATAGCTGGGAAGGCTTTCGGGGCTGAAGTTGTCGGGCACGGCGGACTTCGGCTTGACCACATCGAAGGCCATGATCCGGTCGGTTTGGCGATCGTCGAACAGGTCTTCCGGGGCAAGGTCTTCACCGAAAGCACCGCCAAACGGCGTATCACCCCCGAGGTTTTTCATGATGACGCGGCTACCGGCGGGGACCTGAGAGAAGTCGATGACGACGTCGTAGCGTCCGCCTGGCTCGAATACCAGGGTGTCAGTCTGGCGCGGCGTGCCAAGTCCCTGGTCGCTGCCGATGACCCAGAAGGGCAGCGGTGCGCCAGCGCTCGAGTGCTTGGGATCCGTGACGAGCGGAGCGACGGCCACGAACTGGAGCACCATGAACCGCGAGTCGCAGGCATTCACCAGGCGCACGCGATAGTGACGCGGCTCGACATTGGCCTTGGGCCAGATCTTGCCGTTGACGACGATGTGATCGCCGAAGAACTCGGCCAGCGCGGTCGGGCCACCGTTGGGGAAGAGGTCGGGAGGAAGGATCGCGCCTTCGCCGGTGATGAAGTCGGCGTAGGCGGGATCGCCAGGAAAGGCCGGATAGAACAACGCGCCCTTCTCGGTGAACATCCGGTCCTGGATGAGATAGGCCAGCTCGTAAGGATAGGCGGGTAAGTTCAGTGGGTTGCCCGCCAGCCCGGTATCGAACTCGTCGCGGACGAAGTACTGACCTGCGAGGCCGGCATAGACGTTGAGCCGGGTAATGCCCAAGGCGTGGTCGTGATACCAGAGGTGGTTGGCTGGCACACCGTTGTTGTAGCGGAAGCGGTCGGTGAAGCCGCCATCAACGAAGTCCCACTGAGGCCCCCTGACCTTGGCATAGGGGCTGTAGAAGAACTCGGGATTTCCGTCGAACTGGAAATCGCTGTTCCCGCCATGGAGGTGAGTGCTGATCGGTACCCCATTCTCCCTGATGCTGAAATTCCGGTAGTCCACGCCGTTGGCCGAGTGCTCACCGTGCAGCGAGTAGCACCAGTGCAAGTTGGTGTCGAGGGGAAGGAGGTGCTGCCTGCTCAACAGTTCGTTCCGCCAGCGCACGATGGTTTCGTCGGCTCCGCCGGCCGAACTGCTGACAACCTGGATGGTCTGGCCCGGCCAGCTCACGGTCTTGTTGCCGTAGCCCCAGACTCGGGTCCACAGCCTCTTCTGGTTCTTCGGGTTGACAAGCCCTGTCTGTTGCTCGGTTTCACTCAGGCGAATGTTGAAATTCGGGAGTTTGCTTGGATGGCCGTCGCTGTTGAGGTCCTTGAACAGGAAAGCCGGGTCCAGCGCGTTGGGTGCAAGCTCGACGAACTTCGGCTGCAGTGCCGGATCACTCAATGAACCGACATTCGAAAGGAGCGCGACCGCCTGGGCCTGGCGTAGAAAGGGATGGCTGGGAAGCAGGTAGGCGCCTGCGGCGAACGCACTGTACTGCAGGAGCTGGCGTCTCGTGAACATGTCGAATTCCCCCATGCAAGGGACGAGAGACTGGTAGGGCCCTTATCCGCAATCAGCTGGAGGAAGGGTTGATCTCTTGTGCGACCTGCACGGATGGTTCGAATTGATCTAAATCAATCGTCGAAGTTGCAGGATGCAATTGCGCGCATGAGCGGTGCTGCCAGGGGAACGACCGGTATCGGGAGACAGATATGTGCAGCGGCAGGGGGAGGCAGGCCAATACGGTGACTCGGAC
Source organism: Pseudomonas sp. BN606 (assembly GCF_029873115.1). Lineage (NCBI taxonomy): Bacteria > Pseudomonadati > Pseudomonadota > Gammaproteobacteria > Pseudomonadales > Pseudomonadaceae > Pseudomonas > Pseudomonas sp. BN606. Next base: position 186,700 of record NZ_SSOF01000063.1, read on the forward strand.
CTGATGGGAGCGGAGTAGCGAGTGCGGCAAGCCCTTGAGTGACGAACGCCAGACTGTTCAGCAGTTCGCTAAGTGGTATGTCAGTCAACTCGACCGGGGCGCTGTGACGGCAGGACCGTCCCAGTCAAGCGGCCGTTCCGAACCCCTTGTTTGATATGGATCAGTACAAGCAATGTTTTACGCGGCAACTTGAAAACGAACGCTTCAGCCAAGGCAACTCCAAGGCTCGGATAGCAACCACTTTCTACCGGTCAGGTCGCTGTTCACTTGAGCGACTAAACGGTAATTGGAGTTTCCAGCTGCCCTGTCCGGTTACGCCCTCACGGCGTGTCCGGGAAGTCCATCACTATTCGGAGATCGCCATGAATACGCATTCCAAGTCGCTGATCGCTGCGCTGCTCATCTGCACCCCACTGATCGCCCTGGCCGCTGAAGAGCCCGCCCCGCAGCAACCGCCTGGTGCACCTGCGCAAGCTGATAGTCCGTCACTGCCCATGCACGATCAGGCCATGGCCGACCAGATGCGAAAAATGCAGGCTGCCCACGACAAGATCGCCATTGCCAAAACCCCGGCCGAACGCCAGGTGGCCATGCAGGAAGGCATGGTGGCGATGAAAGAGGGCATGGCCATGATGCAGCTGAACTGCAAAGGCAAAGGCATGCACATGGGTATGAACGGGAATAATGATGCGGGTATGGGAATGATGGACATGATGATGAAGATGATGGATCAGCAGTCGCACATGATGAAAATGCCGATGGGCCAGTGACGCAGGACTTGCAGGGCTCGAAACGCTCCGTGGGTTAGCCTCGGTCGACGAGGCGCCCACTGGCAAGAGCGTAGGGAGGGGAGATGGGTACATTCAGGATGGAAAACCCCGAAGTACTGCGATCCCATTTGAAAAATGGGCGGCAGCAATATGCGGCCAGTCTGGGCGAACTGGGCGAGGTGCGCTGGCAACAACTCGATGCGCAGGATAAGTGCGAGCGGGTCTGCGACTCCTGCCTCGCCAGGGGCTTCCCGCTGGAAGCGGCTAGCCAGAGTCCCTGCCCCCCAAGTCGGCGAGTGCAGCACCTTTGGTTGCACAACTCCGGTAGCGACGTCAAAGCTCGATTTGATAGCGATGGGTGCGTCGGCCGCGTTCGCTGCAGTGAGCCAGAAGCGCGTGGCGTGGGCGCGCGACAGCTGTTGCGTCGGATCACCAGGCCATGAAAATCCCGGCACCCCGGACGCTGTGGCTATCCGGCTCCCAGTCGGATGGTGAAGGCGCGCGAGTATTCGATTTTGTCATCGAACAGCCAATGGATTGCGACCGGGATGTCATTCCCGGGCAATTTTTCATGCTCAGTGTTCCCGGGCTGGGGGAAGCGCCATTCAGTTACCTCGATTTGCCTGACGTGGCAGGCAACTTTCAAGCGCTGATTCATCGTCGCGGAGTTCTGACGTCGGCACTTTTTGCGCAGGCGCCCGGGGCGATACTGGGTTATCGCGGGCCCTATGGGAAAGGCTGGCCACTGCTTATCGGCCGACACAAAGTGCTGGCCGTCGCCGCCGATTGTGGGCTCATTCACCTGACCACGTTCATCAAAGAGGCCCGTGACTGGCATCTTCCAGTCAATCTGAACCTGCTGCATGTCACCGACGGTCACCAATCCCGGAGCCTGAGTGCTGCACAGGAAGGCTGGAAAGAGTACTTCCAGGTAATGGCAACCTCTGGCGAAGACGTATCGGCATTGCGGCTTCATGGGGAGCCGCTTCTGCAAATGGGGCGAGTGCTCGACAGCGAACGGCCAGACACGGTGCTTTGCTCCGGCCCCGAAGCGTTCATGCGAACACTGGCGCGAATGTGCACGACCAAGGGAATCCAACCAAACAATATCTGGCTGTTTGTCGAGCGTCGCATGCCATGCGGGATTGGCCTGTGCGGACACTGCCATTTCGGCACGTCCCACGTTTGCGTGGATGGCCCGGTCTACCGTTACGACCATTATCGACACCAGATTGAAATCTGCGAGCCACATGCATCCTCGGGGGGGTACTGGTACTCCTGAAGTGCATCCAGTGGCTGGAGCATCCGGTGGCGACGGCCAAAATCACACCACTGGAATGGCGGCTGCTGCGTGCTCGATGCCACTGCACCGGCTCAGCACGGGAGAGCTTCGGCTTCCACGCAAAGTGGCCTCAGTTGTGGATCTGTCGCGAACTGATGCAGGGAGCACTGCCCTGAACGAACATATCGTTTCAGCCGCCGAGTACGCCCGCCTGTGGCTTGAGTCGGCGATCACTGCCGTCGCTAGAGGTGGCCTGCGTTGGTGGGTTGGTTCTGCTGGCACAGTGCCTGGATATCTAGCAGGCGCAGTTCGCGGCCGGAGGTATCAATCAGGTTCAGGTCACGAAAGCGGGTAAACAGGCGACTGACCGTCTCTGTGGTCATGCCCAGGTAGTTGCCGATTTCGCTGCGGCTCATGGGCAGGACGAAGTTCGATGCAGATAGCCCGCGTTTACTGTAACGGGCCGAGAGATTGAGCAGGAAGGCTGCCAGGCGCTGCTCTGCGCTTTCCCGCGTGTGGCACTGGCGTTCATGATCGGCCTGGATCTCCCGGCTCATGCTGTGAAGCAGCTGTTTGCGCAGCCCTGGAATCTGGCCGGACAGCTCTTCGAGCTGATGCAACGGAATGGCACACACCATCGAGGTGTCCAGGGCAACAGAATAACTGGGGTAACTGTCCTCACCGATGGCGTCGAGGCCAATCAGTTCGCCCGGTAAATGGAAGCCGGTGATCTGATCGACGCCGTCCGGACTTAGCAGGTAAGTCTTGATCGCGCCGGAGCGCAAGGCGTACAGGTTTTGTACCGGGTCGCCTGCACGAATCAAGTACTCGTGCTTACGTAGCGGTCGGCTGCGCTTGATAATTCCCTCAAGGCGGCTGATTTCCGCCTCGTGAAGGCTGTCCGGCAGGCACAAGTGGCTCAGCGAGCAATCATGGCAGGTGACGTGCGTTGGCCGCGGGGATGACACATGCATGCTGAGCGGATTGTCTGCCATCGGATATACCTTTCTGGTGCCAGACAATTAAGTCTAGGAGAGCGATTTCCTGTGGGATCGGCAGCTCGTCGGAATAGTTACATGTGGGCCGATGCAAGCATTTGCTCGCAGTAACGCCCTGTCAGCTTTGGTTTTTTCTGAATGATTGGCGACTTCGTAAGCTTCGTCGCCAAAGGTTGTCGATGGGGACCTGCCGACGCCGACAAAATTGACGGACATCAATTCGCTCGTTCTTCCCTGTCGCAGGATGCACTTAGCCTTGGGTCTCGAGATGGCTGTAGACCAAGCAGGGAATCCAAACCAGATGAAGTATCCGTCAGGCGGAGGTGGGCCATGAGCCAAATGCGAAGAATTCTGCTGGTCGGCCATGCAGAGCAACGTCAATCCGCGGCGTTCCAGAGAGCGGTATCGCTCGCGATGGCTAGCGGTGCTGCGCTCCATATTTCGGTTCTGGTCGAGCCCTTCATGACCTTTCCATTATTGGCAATTGAACTCAGGGAGCAGGTACGCCAAAGCGTGCTCAACGAGCAGCGTCGACGCTGGGGAAAGGAAATCGAAATCCTCAGAGATAAAGGCATCCACGCCACTTGCTCTGTGGTCTGGGCCGAGAACCTGCATGAGGAGATCATTCGCCACGTGCAAGAGATCCAGCCGGATATGCTGGTGAAGGACATTCAACGCGAGCCAGTGCTCAAACGTGCATTCGTAACGCCGCTGGACTGGCACCTGTTGCGCGAATGCCCTGTGCCGCTCCATCTGGTGAATGACGCCCGCCATCCGAGGCTACAGGTGGTCGTGGCAGCGGTCGACCCGACCGATCCCGAGGCCCAGTACTCCGGCCTCAACGATCAGATCATCACGGCCGGCGCCGGCCTGGCCACGCAATGCGGCGCCGAGTTCCAACTGTTGTATGTGTACAACAACATTCCGGCCTACATGACAGGTTCCGGCGAAACGGTTGCTGGCTGGGCGGACGTTGTCGAGGAGTTGCGTAGCGCGTTGCATCAGTCCTTCGTCGACCTGGCCGAACGGCATGGCGTCCCAGCGGAGCGACGTCACTTCATAGTTGGTCAACCGGTCACGGGAATCACCAAGTTCGCAGAAGAAACACAAGCCGATGTCGTGGTCATGGGGCGCATTCACCGAAAGGTCCTGGACAAGTTTATCGGCAGCACGACCGAAACCGTCCTCTATCGGCTTTCCGGGAGCGTCCTGGCCATCCGGCCCAAAGACAGCGACGCAGAAACCTGATTCGGGAATGCCGAGGCTTTCCCTGGCTGTAATGACTACAAGACAGTTCAGAGTGCGTCCCATCCCGAGAAGGAAGTGCGCACCAATTGAATATGAAGATGGAAACCACGAGGAGGCCAGCATTATGGCAATTTCAAACAAAAGTGCTTCCGCGCCCGATGACAAGCCAAATGAGATAAAGCGCTCTTCGACTGGTCGCTGGTTCAAAGCCTTGGCCGAACGCCTGAATCTGCTCTTCTTCCAACTGATTCGCACGCCTGACACGTCGGGCTCTGCGGCACTGGAAACCCAATCCGGCCGAAAAGCTACGAAGAAGCGCAGATCGATTTAGAACCAGCAACCAGGGACGTTTCGAAGGCAGCCAGATGAAATTCTCCGGTTCGATACATATCCCAATTCACGACCGTCTGGCCGCTGGCCAGGCGCTCGTGCCAATGTTGATCCCATACAGGCATCGATCTGACGCCATTGTTCTCGCCCTTCCACGTGGCGGCGTTCCGGTGGCCTACGAGATCGCGACAGCCTTGGAATTGCGCCTGGATCTAATGCCGGTGCGCAAGCTGGGTCTTCCTTTCCATGACGAACTGGCCATGGGTGCCATCGCCAGCGGAGGTGTGCGCGTTCTCAATCGTGATGTGGTGAAGATACACGGCGTAGATGAAGCCACGTTGGATGAAGTTGCGCAGCGAGAGCTACAAGAGTTGCAACGTCGGGAGCGGATCTATCGCGGCGATCATCCCTTGCCGGACCTGCGTAACCAGCAGGTGATTCTGGTGGATGACGGGCTGGCTACTGGCGCCACCATGCGGGCGGCTGTACGAGCAGTGCGCAGCCAAGGGGCGGCACGAATTGTCATCGCCGTACCCGTGGCGCCAAACGACACGATTGCCGAATTGCGAAACGAGGTGGACGAAGTGGTCTGCCCCTTCACGCCCGACTGGTTCACGGCGATTGGTCGCTGGTATGTGGATTTCGCACAGATCACGGATCGAGAGGTGATCGATCTGCTGCAACGCGCGTGGCAACGCAAGCAGCAAGGGTCAACTGAGCCCTGGGAGGTGACCGAGGCTCCGACCTCAACAACCGGTCATTGACCCGCCGGATGTGCAGCTAGTCGGAGACTTCCTGCTACCGACGCGAGCAAAGGATCTTGTGGTGTTCGTGCATGACCTGTCTGTGCTCGGGCAAAACGCGTTGGCTAGCGAACTACAACTGGAAGTTATTCCCGCGGCTACGCACCTGTTCGAGGCGCACCTGAGTGAACCGATGCAATGGGGCGCCCAGTGCCGGACGTGTGCGCTGAAGCCGCAGGACTGCTAAACCCTTTGATCATGATCCATCGACTTTTGGGCCACGCCCGAGGGGAGAACTCGATGCGACTGACATTCCTGGGAGCTGCCGGCACCGTGACTGGCAGCAAATACCTCGTCGAGGACGAGCATAGGCGTGTGCTGATCGATTGCGGATTGTTTCAGGGGTACAAGCAACTGCGCCTGCGCAACTGGGACCCGTTCCCAGTGTCGTTCGAAGACCTGGGCGCAATTGTTCTCACCCACGCTCATCTCGACCACAGCGGTTACTTGCCGGTACTGGTGCGGGAGGGGTATCGGGGACCTGTTTATGCGACGCCAGCCACGTGCGAGCTCGCTCGTATCCTGCTCCTGGACAGCGGCCGGCTCCAGGAGGAGGAGGCCGAATACGCCAACCGGCGGGGCTATTCCAAACACCATCCGGCGAAACCGCTCTATACCGAGGCGGATGCCGAGCGCGCAATCAAGTTGTTTCACCCCATAGAACTGCACCATCCGCAGAGCATCATGCCCGGAATGCGCTTGTTGCTGCGTTCTGCCGGACACATTCTGGGAGCGGCGACCGTGGAGCTGGAGGTCGACGGCGTCAAGCTGGTGTGTTCCGGCGATCTGGGACGGTTGCATGACCCGCTCATGCCGGCACCTGAAACCATCGACCAGACTGACTACCTGCTCGTGGAGTCGACCTATGGTGATCGCAAGCACCCGCCAGAGTCTGTCGAGACGCGACTGGCAGATGTCATCAATCGAACCGCGATGCGCCAAGGAATCACGCTGGTCCCGTCCTTTGCAGTGGGTCGAGCACAGCTGCTGATGTACCACCTGTATAGGCTCAAGGAGCAGAAGCTCATCCCTGATTTGCCGATCTATCTCAACAGCCCAATGGCGACCGATGCCACCACGCTCTACCACCGATTCCGCAGCGAGCACCGGCTGACCGCTAGGGAGTGCGAGGAAACCTGCAAGGTGGCTCAAACCGTGCGGTCTGTGGAAGACTCCAAGGCGCTGGACGAATTGCGCAAGCCTGCGGTGATCATTGCCGCGAGCGGTATGGCGACCGGTGGGCGTGTGCTGTATCACCTCAAGTCCCTGGCACCCAATCCGCGTAACACTTTGCTGTTCTCAGGGTTCCAGGCCGGTGGCACGCGGGGCTCGCTGATTATCAGTGGTGCCGAGACCGTGCGCATACATGGTCAGGAGGTACCGATTCGGGCCGAAGTCGTGCAAATGGAAAATCTCTCCGCGCATGCTGACGCGGACGAAATCATGCAGTGGCTACGGGGATTCAAAGTTCCGCCCAAGCACACCTATGTGGTGCATGGTGAGCCCATGGCGGCAGACGTTTTACGACGACGGATCAGCGTTGAGCTGGGCTGGTCGGTCTCGGTGCCGGAACATCGGGACCAGGTAGTGCTCAAGAAAGAGTGAGGACCGGGGCTTGCGCCACCTGCATGGCCATCGATACGAGTCTTGCGTGGTATAGACATGCAGTAGTGTAAAGGCGGGAGTGGGCGTCTTTTTGCCAAGGGGAGGGCGCCAGGATCGGCCGCATGTGGGTACCTGACCGGTTTGCTCGCCAGGCTGAGCTTTCAAGACAAACAACAAACCTGGAGCAGCATGTGGAGCCGAGTGTGTAGGACCACCTATCCTCGGTCTATTCGTTCCTGGAGAACGAGGGCCAATCCGTGCAATTTATCAAGAAGCCTATACACGCTGACCCAAGGTATCTCCAGCCAGAAACCCTGCGGGATGATAGATCGCTTAATTGGATTTCCAGTATTTCTGCATTTCAATAAACAGGAAAGATGCTGTCCAAGTAATAAGAACAAGGCCAGTTAGCGCCTCAAGACCTGTCAGGTACCTCAGACTTCCAACAGGTTCGATGTCACCGAATCCTATGGTTGTGAATGTCGTGAACGAGAAATAAACACAATCCAGAAGGCTGCCGTCGAAACGCCCTGTCAAGGTGCCCCAGCCCTCGGCCCGAATCATCAGGAAATAGGAAATTGCGAATATCCATACTTCGACGGCATGCGCAACGAGGGCTCCTAGTACTCCAAATATTATCCTTGACCTATGCCATATCTTGAGTTTTGGCATGAGAAGATTCAGGCGGAGAAGGAACTCGTAATGAATTATCACAGCCATCAATACCACTAGAATATTAACCAATATTGCCAAGGTCATTATTGTTTACCGGCCACCAAGTTTGATGGCTTCTGATGACGTCTGGGGCCGGACGTCCGGCTAGCAAAAACATCAGCAGGTCAAGCCACTTCGCCATTGAAAATAACATTGCGAGGTATGGTCTGTCCCAGAACTGCTGAACTGGAAGTTAAGCGCTATTGCTCGAATAGCGCAGCTCAAATTCCAACGGGCTTAGATATCCCTGCGTCGAGTGGCGACATCGCCCAACCGACGACGGCGCGTGAATTGAGATTGAGGACGACGGCTGTAAACAACCAGCCTTGCACAGCCTGCACGTAGGCCATGTCAGAAATCCAGTGCCGATTGGCGCGATCCGAGACGAACTGGCGCTCAAAGTGATTCTGGGCAATGGGTAGATCGTGACGACTGCTGGATACCAGTCGCCAGCCTCGTTCGCGATCCCAAAGACTGAGAGTCTGACCATGAACAAGGCCGAGCCGGTAAAGGGCTTCGGCCCAGGCTCTTCATCCGCAACGCATCAGCAACGCCTGAATTAATTCTCCGATTTCCGACGCGCTTTGGAGTTGCGCGTCTGGTCACGTGGAACGTGCAGGTACGACATGACGCTTTCGGTAAGCTCAGCTGCCAACTTCACCGCTTCTTTGTTACGTGTCATCACGGCGGAGACCAGGCTTTCGATTACGGCCAGCGCGGCCGCGTTCGAGCTGATCAGGACGGGGTGCTCGGCGGGCGCGAACAGCACATGCTCGGCGAGTTGCACCAGTGGGGAGGCCGGAGAGTCGGTGATGGCCAACACGCCGGCTCCACGTTCGTTGGCGAAGCGCGCGAGTTGGATGGTATCGAGGGAGTAACGGGGAAGAGAGATCGCCAACAACACATCGTGCTGAGTGATGGCCGCCAGTCTGTAGGCGGCATTCTCGTTGCCGCCCTCCATGCTAATGGCTGTCGCATCGGGGCAATAGGGCATCAGGTTGGCCGCTGCAATACCGGCCATGTAAGCACTGTTGCCAAAACCCAGGATAAAGATGCGGCGGGCCTTGCTGAGTCGCTCGACGAAGGCGTCGAACGCCGCCGGGCTGTTGCTGCTGACGGCCGCACGTAGGTTGCCCTCCGCAGCCTGCATTTGCTCATGCAGGCCGAAGGAACCGTCTGGGCGCTGGGCCATTTCCTGGCGCAGCTTGTCCACCGGCGAAACCAGGTCTTGCAGTGTGCTGACCAGGGCTGTTTTGAGTGCGCTGTAGCCACTGAGCTTCAAGGCGCGAGCCAGCCGATTGACTGCTGCGGCCGAAGTCGACGTCTCCTGTGCGAGCTCTTCAATGGTAAGTGTCGCGGCCTTGAGCGGATGTCGCAGGATGAAGTCAGCGACCTTTCGCAACGAGGGCGGTAAATCGGGGGAGGCCGATGCCAGCTTGCGCATGACAGGTGAGGTATAGACAGACAGGTCTCGCGGCGCTCGGGTCATGACGTTGAGAGGGTCCTTATGGCCAGGAGCGCCAGTTTATGTGATCGCTGTGTGAGTGTGGAAACCGCTTTGACGCAATCGGCAGTGTCCACCGCGCTTCAACCAGAAGTCATGTAGCAGTGAGGTACCCGGGCTGAACGGGTACCCCGGGCCTGCATCTATTGACCGTAAATGTCGTAGCGGAAGTACTTGCTCTGGATTTCCTGATACTTGCCATTGACGCGCAAGGTTGCGATTGCATTGCTGAATTTCTCGGCGGTAGCCGTATCTCCCTTGCGCACGGCGATGCCTGCGCCATTGCCGAAGTACTTGGGATCGTTGAAATCCGGACCGACCAATGCGAAACCCTTGCCGCTATCGGTCTTGAGGAAGCTCTCGCTGATGTTCACCACGTCCGCCAGGGTTGCGTCAATGCGGCCGGAGACCAGGTCAAGGAATGCCTCGTTCTGCGAGCCGTAACGCACCACCTCAATCCCGGCCGCAGCAAACTTGTCGCTGGCGTAGCGGTCGTAGGTCGATGCGCGCTGCACCCCGACGCGTTTGCCCTTTAAGTCCTTGAGTGGGTCACTTACATTCGCTCCCTCCTTCATCACCAACTTGCCAGGCGTGTGGTAGTACTTCTTGGTGAAATCGACCGACTTCAGGCGGTCTGGGGTGATCGACATCGACGACAGCACGGCATCGACCTTTCGAACCTTGAGAGAGGGAATCAGGCCATCGAAGGACTGCTCGATCCACTCGCATTTCACCTGCATCTCCGCACACAAGGCATTGCCAATGTCGTAATCGAAGCCGCTCAAACGTCCGTCCTCGGTCTTGTAGGCGAAGGGTGGGTACGCGGCTTCGATCCCTATCCGCAGGGAGTCCTGTGCCTGGGAGAGCGTGGCGCAAGCAGAAAGCGCCAAGGCGCCAAGTAGAGCGATCTTGTTCAATTTATTACTCCAGTTCATGTGGTGGTGACCTGGACGGAATCCCTTGTATGCCGGCCAGGAAGTGTTTGCGCGGCGTCCAGTTTTTCCGTCACAGAGATGCTGACGACAGGTCATGAGTGCAACGTTACGCTTCATCAAAGCTACTTGCTGATATTCTGTGTGTCAATTTTGCCGGAGGGTGATTGAACTTTTCTCATCCCTGGCGTGCACGCTGGGATGGCGCTATGCCTCGTCAAAGGTGGCAATACCGGAAGCATGTCGCTCAGCGCATTGACACAGATAATTTCATATGAGTGTTTACACGAAATTGAATGCGTCATAGAGTTTTCGGCGGGATGTGCTCCCAGGGTATCCATCAGAACAAGAGCAAGAAGAGATGAGAATGCGGACCAAACCTGGCGCCTTGATTGCTGCGCTTCTGTTAGCTGGACATTGCGCGTCGCCCCTTGCCGAGGGCCACTTGATAGCTGTGGGGGGCATGCTCAGGGCGAGCAACGTTCAGGTTTACGAGAAGTTCATCGAGCTGGCGGGGGCTCGCGACCAATCTCGGATTGTCATTTTTCCCACCGCCAGCGGCAGCCTGAGCTCAAGTAAGCGCTTTCAAAGCGAGTTGCAGGCGCTTGGCGTGCCAATCGAACGAATCAGCATCATCGGCATCGACAAGCAGAACTACCAGAGCACGATGAATGATCCGGCAGTGCTCGAGCCACTTTCGAAAGCCACTGCCGTCTGGTTCGTTGGCGGTGATCAGGCTCGAATCGCTAGGGCGTTGTACAACAGCGATGGCAGTGAATCGAAGACACTTCAGGCAGTGAGAGCCGTTTTCGACAGGGGAGGTGTGGTGGCTGGCACCAGTGCAGGCGCAAGTGTCCTGGGCGAGACCATGCCGACTGCTTATGGCGTTGTAATGGATACTCTGGATTTTGGCGTCGCGGAGCAGGCCGACCAGCGTGGCACCGCGTTACTGAAGGGTGCAGGGCTGTTCAAGTCCGGGATCATTGACCAGCACTTTGACCAGATTGAAGAGACCAGTTCCGGTCGTGCAGCACGCATGGCCAGCTACCTGATTGGCCAGAAGGTCACTCGAGGCTTTGGCATAGACACCAACACCGCTGTCTGGGTGCAGCCAGGTGGCCGATTGCAAGTGATCGGAGAAGGTTACTTGACGGTCATGGACGCCAGTCAGGCGCGCAAACAGTTCGGGATATACGGCACTCGTCTTTCTGGCGTGCAGTTGGCGATGCTGGGAGCCGGGGACAGCTACGACACCCGCAGCGGCAAAGTGATGCCGGCCGAAGGCAAATCGGAAATCGCAGCTGGCCAGGAGTACCTGAACGGCAATCAGCTCATTACTGACCTTTCCGCAGTTTCCGCCATCTCCCGCGCGGTGCTTTACGGGCTCGCGGATAACACCGCAACCCATCAGTTCGGGCTGATGACTCGCTATAACCAATCAGGTGGTTATCACTACGGCTATCGATTCAAATTCAGTGAAGGGGAAGGCTTCAAGGCACACAGCCGCATCCAGGACTCTTTGACCAGTTACACGGTACAGAATGTTGGTTTGGAGATCGAACCGGTAGATGCCAACCTTCGCGACCCGGCCTACAGCAGCCCGCAGGATGCAACGGCGAGTCGCTGGCCGCACGCAGTTCGTGCCGTCAACTTCCGTGGCCTGATGGTCAGCAACTCCGAGAATCGCTTTGAACCCAAGCGAGCCATGTCGCGCTTCGAGCTGGCCAATGCCTTGCAGATGACGCTGGCAGCGGAGCCGGCGCTGGAGAAGCTGCCAACATTTGAAGATGTGCCTTATGGCCATCCTTTGCGAGAGCCCATCGAGGTTGCCGTTTCCAATGGCTGGATGGCCGCCGACAAGCGTTTTGACGGTGAACGCGAAGTGACGCGTGCCGAGTGGGCCGTAGCCTGCAAGGCGCTGGTTGAAGGGTTCTCCAAGTCCCGCCTGCAGCAACGCGCCGATTTGAAGGACCTGGGCGGAATCGAACCTGATGCAGCAGAGGCTGCCTCGTTGCTGGTCGGTGAAGGCTGGATGACATCCAGCAACGGCTTGCTTCAGCCGCAGAAGCCTGTGTCTCGAGAAGAGGTTGCGCTCACCCTTGCCCGCCTGATCGGTCTCGAACAGGTTCTCTAACCCCCAAACTCATTAATCACCTCACCCTGCAGCGGCAGGGTGAGGCAAGTGTCATGCGCCTTTTGGAAAGTGAGTGGAGATCATGGCCATGCAACTGACGCCCCTCGAACTGTTTGCCCTGGACAAGCTTTTGGACGATCAAGAGTCGGTCGTGCTCGCGCTCCAATGTGCCCGGGTCAAGGTCCTGGAACGGGTTGAAACACCGGACGGCTTCTACTCCGTGATCGAGTTGGAGCAGCCACCGAGCGGCTTTGGTCGATTGGTAGAGCGGGAGTGGCGATTCCGCATCAGGAACAAGAGCGCCGGTGGCTACTTCGTTTGCTGGCCCGATGGCGAATCCAATCTGTGTCTGGAGGCCGTTCTCGGCAAGGGCATGCCGGTGGCGATGCTTACGCCGGAGCTTCTGGTCTAGAGCGCCGTGCATGCAGCTCAACGCTCGAATCCCAAAGCCACCGTAACCTGGGCTTCAGCCACGATAAGATCCTTGCGAGCGGTCCTTTCAATGGGCACGGCAATGTCTGGTGGTCCACGAGCTGAAAATCTATTGATTGTGAAGCCGGATAGTGAAATTAGTTGTACAAATCACTTTTATGTACAACTATTTCGACGTGTCGTAATTTCTGGCAGGGGAGTCGCAAGGTGGCACTCGGCTGGCTGCTCAAACGCGGGGGTCACAAGGTCAGCTCCCTGGCCTTGGTGCTTTTGCTGGACGCGACAGCGGTGCTGGCGGACTGGCGTGAAGACCTGCCTGGTGCGCGCGCTGTCGGCACGGGCCAGTTCAAGTGGTTCGGCTTTTCAATCTACGAAGCGAGACTCTGGAGCCCAAGCGCCAGGCCAACGCTGGACAACTCCTTCGCCCTGGAACTGACCTACCGGCGTGAGATCAAGCGTGGCGACCTGGTGGAGGTCAGTCTGGAAGAAATGCGCAGGTTAGGTGATGGAAGGTTCCATGAGGATCGCTTGGCGCATTGGGCGCGCGAAATGCACGAAGCCTTTGTCGATGTAGCCCCCGGCCAAAGCATCACGGGCCTGTACTTGCCGGGTCGGGGATGCCGCTTCTATGTGGATGGGCAATTGAGACGAGAGGTGGCCGATCCGGATTTCGCCCGTGCTTTTTTTGCAATCTGGCTGGACCCGCGCACTCGCAATCCCGAACTGCGACGCCAACTGCTGGGGCTTGAGGTCGCCGCCGAATGAGTCTCTTGCTCGATGCATGGCGAAGGCATTCCCGTCTGATTCCGCCGATGGACGTGCCGACGTTCGAGTTGAGCGTCGACGACTGGATGTACCTCGTTGACAAGGTCACCCCGATCAACCGCTCAAACGTATGCAGGCTCGGGATGGAACTGGGCCGAGTGACCTTGTTGCTCTGCCGACAGCCAGGCGGGCAGGGGGGATGAGAGATGCTCAGTCTTCAGTCGATGGATGATGGTTACCGGGCCCTCGTCATTGGTTCGAGCGGGGCACTCGGGACTGCCTTCTGTGAGCTGCTGCGAGACGACCCACGATGCAGCGCGGTCCACCAACTGGGGCGCGCAAGCACGCCCAAGCTCGATCTGGAAGACCCACCGAGTATCGCACGAGCTGCCGCCGAGCTTTCAGAAGAGGGACCGTACCAGTTGATCCTGCATTCAGCCGGCCTGCTGCACCGTCCGGGCTTGCGGCCGGAAAAATCCCTGGCCGCTCTTGAGGCCGACGCGTTGCAGGCCGTGTTCCAGGTCAATGCGCTCGGACCGGCGCTGGTGCTGCGCCACTTCCTGCCGTTGCTGCATGCGCGGGGAAAGATGGCGCTGCTTTCGGCGAAGGTGGGGAGCATCGGCGACAATCGCCTGGGCGGCTGGTACGCCTACCGTGCGTCAAAGGCTGCATTGAACATGCTGGTGAAGACTGCCGCCATCGAGTTGGTCCGCATCCAGCCCCAGGCGTGCCTGTTCAGTCTTCATCCGGGTACGGTGATTTCCAGACTGTCCGAGCCCTTTCGAGGCGCGGCGCTGGCACGCCCGGCGCAACAGGCGGCAGCTGATCTGCTCAGCCTTATCGACCGCCTTGGACCTGCCGAGAGCGGCGGGTTCTATGCCTACGACGGCGAGCGTCTGCCTTGGTAACCGTGGAAGACGCATGAATCTTAAAGCGCTAGAGGGGTGTGATGGCCGCCGGCTGAGACCTGGTCCTGCAGCAGGCGATCTGCGCATGCCGCTGTCTGCTCGCCGTATAGGCCTCGTGCTTGGTGACCAGCTGTCATTCGACCTGAGCCTGTTCGACGCCCTGGATCCCCGGCAGGACGCAGTGCTGATGGCCGAGGTAGACACCGAAGCGCGTTACGTAGCTCACCATCCACAGAAGATCGCGCTGATCTTCAGCGCCATGCGGCACTTCGCCGAAACGCTGTTCCAGCGTGGTTGGCGGGTGATTTACGTACGTCTGGACGATGACGGCAACAGCGGCAGCCTGCCCGGGGAACTGCATCGTTGGATGGAGATTCTGGGGGCCAAGGAGGCACATGTCACCGAGTGCGGTGAGTGGCGCCTGGAGCAGGCGCTCAAAGACTGCCGAGTGCCTTTGACTTGGCACCCTGACCGCCGTTTCCTGTGCTCCCGAGAGGCGTTCGCGCGCTGGGCAGGAGACCGTGAGCACTTGCGGATGGAGCATTTCTACCGCGGGATGCGCAAACGCACCGGCCTACTGCTTGAGCCAGACGGCAGTCCGCTGGGAGGAGCCTGGAATCTCGATGCGGAGAATCGCAAGGCGCTGCCGCGTGGCCTCCGTGGCCCGATCCCCATGCGCTTCCAACCCGATGCCATCACCGGAGAAGTGCTGACGCTGGTCCGTGCAAGATTCAGCGACCATTACGGCAGTCTGGAGCCCTTCGACTACCCTGTGACCCACGCCGACGCACATGTTCTGTGGCAGCACTTTCTCGACTTCTCCCTGGCCGCCTTCGGCGATTACCAGGACGCCATGGCCACCGGCGAGCCCTTTCTGTTCCACGCGAGAATCAGCGCTGCGCTGAACATCGGCTTGCTCGATGTACGCCAACTGTGTGCGGATGTGGAAAGCGCCTACCGACGAAAGCAAGTGCCGCTGAATGCCGCCGAGGGGTTCATCCGCCAACTGATTGGCTGGCGCGAGTACGTGCGCGGCATCTATTGGCTGCGCATGCCCGAATACGCCGCACTCAACGCATTCGGCAATCACCGCCCGTTGCCGGAGTTCTACTGGACTGGCGCCACTGAGATGCGCTGCATGGCCCAGACGATTGGCCAAACCCTTGATCTGGGTTACGCCCATCACATCCAGCGGCTCATGGTGACCGGCAACTTTGCGCTGCTCGCTGGCATAGCCCCCAAGGCCATCTGCGAGTGGTACCTGGCGGTCTACCTGGATGCCTTCGACTGGGTTGAGCTACCGAACACCTTGGGCATGGTGATGCACGCCGACAACGGGTACCTTGGCTCCAAGCCATATTGCGCCAGCGGCCGCTACATCCAGCGAATGTCAGACTACTGCAAGGAATGCCGCTACCGGGTTGATGAGGCAACGGGGCCGCAAGCTTGTCCATTCAATGCGCTGTATTGGCATTTCCTGATGCGTCATCGCGATTCCCTGGGGGAAAATCCACGGTTGGCCATGGTTTATCGCAATCTGCTGAACATGACTGAAGCGCGCCGTGAGGCAATCTGGTCGCGCGGCGAGGAACTGCTGGCGCGGTTGGACGCCGGAGACTCCCTGTGAAGAAGACTGAGCTTCCCAGCAAGGTATGCCCGGTCTGCGACCGCCCGTTCTTATGGCGCAAGCGTTGGCGGCGATGTTGGGATGAGGTCCGCTACTGCTCGGAGCGCTGCCGTCGTTTAGCGCGTCCCCGACAGGCGAAATGCCAGAGGCATCCAGATCACCCAGAGCGGCGCTAGCACCAGTACCGTGCCAGCTACGCCCATGGGTAGTGAAACCTCAGCCAATGGCGCGCCTGCGCAGTAGGCCAGCGGACCACCGATCCCTCCGAGGAGCATTCCTCGCCAGGCGGGCCGCGATGCCCAGGCCAGGCTGTGTCTTAGGCCGCAGGCAAAAACCAGCCAGAGCATGACGAGCCAGATCGGAAGAGGGGAGTGGCCGAAGTCGAATACACCCACTACGCCAAGCACCGTGTCCATCGCGCAGCCACCCAGGGCGACCCGCAACAATGCACCGGCCTCCAACTGGGGGTGGGGGCACAGCGCCAAGTGCAAGAGCAGCCCGACGGCGACCGCGAACAGCAACCAGGATACCTGGGCGCCGAGCACGCAGCCCCACCAGCCCAGCTGCAGCCAAAGCGCGTTGCCCATCAGCCAGGCCCGGCCCATGGCTCGGCCTACAGTCGCTCCAGCAGGGGAGCGCTGCGAGAGGCCGGGCCTGCCCAGAGCAACTGGGCAACGCCAATGGCGCGTTCTTCGAAACCACCTTCGCAGTAGCACAGGTAGAACTCCCAGAGGCGCTGGAAGGCCTCGTCATAGCCGAGCTCCAGCAAGGCGTGGCGCGACTGCCGGAGGTTGTCGTGCCAGAGTCTCAGAGTACGTGCGTAATGCGCTCCGAAGTCTTCCATGTGCAACAGGTTGAGCTGAGTTTCGGCGCTGGCCGTCTGCAGCATGCTGGTTAGCGAGGGCAGGGCGCCGCCAGGGAAGATGTAGCGCTGGATGAAGTCCACCGAACGACGGGCCAGTTCGTAGCGCTGGTCACGAATGGTGATGGCTTGCAGCAGCATCAGTCCGTCGTCCTTGAGCAACTCGGCACAACGACGGAAGTATTCAGGTAGGTAGCGGTGGCCGACCGCTTCGATCATCTCGATGGATACCAGTTTGTCATAGCGCCCTTCGATATCGCGGTAGTCCTTGCGCAACACGCAGATACGCTGTTGCAGACCCTGAGCCTCGACGCGCCGCATGGTGTGTGCAAACTGCTCCTCCGACAAGGTGGTGGTGGTCACCCGGCAGCCATGATGGCTGGCCGCATATAGTGCCAGGCTGCCCCAGCCAGTTCCGATCTCCAGCAAGTGGTCGCCTGGGCGCAGGTCGAGCTTGCGGCAAATGCGCTCGAGCTTGTTCAACTGAGCCTTTTCCAGGCTCTGCTCGGGGCTTTCGAACATGGCCGAGGAGTACATCATGGTGGGATCGAGCAAGTGTTCGAACAGCGCGTTGCCCAGGTCATAGTGCGCCATGATGTTGCGGCGTGAACCACTTCGACTGTTGCGATTGAGCCAGTGCATCAGGCGCAGCAACGGCCGGCCCAGCCGCGCCAAGCCACTCTCCATGGCGTCGAGCACGGCCAGGTTGGCGACGAACAGGCGGGTTACTGCTGCTAGATCGGGGCTTCGCCAGTAACCCAGGATGTAAGCCTCGCCGGCGCCGATCGAGCCGTTGCTGGCAACCAGGCCCCAGACCGCCTCATCCAGGACCTCTATCTGGGCTTGCAGCGAACTGGTTGGATCGCCGAAACCCAATTGCCCACCGCGAAACTGTATACGCAGGTGGCCATGGCGCAGGCGGCGCAGTTGGGCGAGGACGGCCTGCTTGAAGAGGCTGCCTGCGAATGGGCGCAGGTTGCCGGCTTTGCTAGCGCTCAGAGTCGGATCGGACATGCGTTAAGTCCTCATTAGCGGATTGGCCGACGCTCAGGTGGCGATCACTCGCTTGATGATCGTGCAAGGGGGTGCCTTTGAGCAGTAGTTGCAGGGCCTGCCAGTAGATGGCGGTCAGGGTGCGCAGAGACATCCAGGGGAAGGCCAGCACATGGCGGCGCAGTCCCTTGGAGTCCAGTGCCTGGCGCTCCAAGTTGAGGCTCGCCTCAAACAGTTTTTTCCCATCACGCCAGTTCTCCATGTGCACGCGAAGGTGCGGGCCCTCGACCAGGAAACGCATACGGTAATCCATGTCTCGCGGCAGGAAGGGCGAGACGTGGAAGGCCTTGGCAACCCTGAACTCGTGCGCCCCTTCGGCGTGAACTGGCAGCACATAGTGGTGGCGTTCGCGCCAGGGCGTATTGCGTACCTCGCAGACGATCACCGCCAGGTGGCCGATGTCGTCGTGGCAGAAGTAGAAGCTCACCGGATTGAACGACAGGCCCCAGTTGCGCGGTTGCGTCAGTAAATGGATGGCGCCCCGAGGGGCTTTGCCCAGCGCGTCGCGCAGCAATGCCCGCACAGCGTCCGCCAGTGAAAGGCCCGTGCGAGTCCAGGCTGGGAGGTAGTCGCACTCGCGCCAGCAGAGTGGCGCCAGTAGCCGCGGGCGCAGTAGGCGAGACATGCTTAGCACCTGCTCTTGCTCTGCAAGATCCAGGTAGAGCATGCCGATGGGATAGCGAAAGCTGTGCAGGTAGGGCGCGAAGCGCCGATGGCTGACCCAACCATGATAGAGGCCACTGTTCACAACATTTCACCGAAGTGGGCGGCGACCTTGAGTGCGCTTACGACGCCATCTTCGTGGAAGCCACTGCCCCAGTACGCGCCGCAGTAATAGCTGTGCTGATGACCTTGCAGGTTTTGCTGACAGGCTTGAGCGGTGATCGCGGCCTGGGTGTACTGGGGGTGCGCATACTCGAAGCGTGCGAGCACCTGGGACGGGTCGACTGCCGCGCCCTGGTTCAAGCTGACACAGAAGGTCACCGGGGCGTCGAGGCCTTGCAGGATATTCATGTTGTACGTCAGCGTCGCCGGCGAATCCGGTGGGCCACCTAGCCGATAGTTCCAACTGGCCCAAGCTTTGCGTCGCTGCGGCAACAGACTCTCGTCTGTGTGCAGGACCACCTCATTGCAGGCGTAAGTCAAGGCGCCAAGCACCTGTCGCTCATACTGGGTTGGGGTCTCCAGTAGGGACAAGGCCTGATCGCTATGGCAGGCGAACACCACCTTGTCGAAGCGCTCCCATCCCACCGCACTCAGCAACCGCACACCATCGACGTCCCGGCCGACTCGTTTCACAGGACAGCTGACTCGCAGACGCGTTCGGAAACGGGCGCACAGCGGCTCGATGTAGCTGCGTGAACCGCCCTCGATCACTCGCCATTGCGGGCGTTCGCTAATCGAAAGCAAACCGTGGTTATGGAAGAAACGCACAAAGAACTGCAGCGGGAAATCAAGCATCTGTGTCCGTGACATCGACCAGATGGCCGAGCCCATGGGAATGATGTAGTGCTCGATGAAGCGATGTCCGTAGCCGCGTATGCGCAAGTACTCGCCAAGCGGGGTCTGAGGAGTGACGCGTCTTTCGTGCACACAGCCAGGAGCCTCGCGGTTGAAGCGCAGGATGTCATGAAGCATCTTCCAGAAGGCCGGCGATAACAGATTGCGTCGTTGCACGAACAGGCTGGCCAGATCGCGTCCGTTGTACTCAAGGTCACTGGCCGGATCATGCACCGAGAAACTCATCTCGGTAGGCCGTGAGGCCACTCGCAGTTGCTGTAGCAGACGGATGAAATTCGGGTATGTCCAGTCGTTGAACACAATGAAGCCGGTGTCCACCGAGTAGCTTCGGTCCTGCCATTGGACATCGACGGTATGAGTGTGGCCGCCAATCCAGTCGCTGGCCTCAAACACCGTTACTTCATGGCGGCGCGAAAGCAAGTGCGCGCAAGTGAGGCCGGATATGCCAGTGCCAATGATCGCGATGCGCACGTTTCAGTCCATTCGTTGTGGACGTGCCAGACGTCGGCCCAGAGCCAGGCGCCAGCGCGCTGGAAGGCTGCCAAGCAGGCGAATGGCAAGAATGAAGGGGAGGGGAAAGGCGATCTCGAGGGGGCGTTTCCGCAGGTGAGTAGCAATGTGTCTGGCTGCTCGCTGTGCTGACCAGCACATGGGCATGGGAAAGTCGTTGCGGCGAGTGAGTGGGGTGTCGACGAAGCCAGGGCTGACCAGGGTCACGTCGATGTCTTCTGCGGCAAGGTCGATACGCAACGACTCGATCAGATAGCGCAGGGCCGCCTTGGACGCGCCATAGGCCTCTGCACGCGGAAGCGCCAGCCAGGTTACCGCGCTGCAAACGACAGCGAGATGCGGGCGCTCGCCACGGCGAAGCAGAGGCAACGCCACTTGTACGCAGTGGCTGGTTCCGAACAGGTTGGTGCGAACCACACGCTCCACCAGTTCAGCGTCGAAATACCCGGGCTCCAGATACTCGCAGGTGCCGGCATTGAGGATCACCAGGTCGAGCCCACCCCAGGATTCCTTGATGTGCTGGCCCATGTCCATAACCTGTTGCCGCTCGTTGATATCGGCCGTTACGAGCAGAACCTGGTTGGGGAAACGTGCAGCCAGTGCCTGCAGGGGCTTAATCTGGCGGGCACTCAAGGCCAACTGATGGCCCTCTTCAAGCAGGATTTCCGCCAGTGCTGCGCCAATACCGCTGCTGGCCCCTGTTAGCCAGACACGACTCATGCCAGCCTCCCTTTGAGCCTGACAATCAGCCATCCCAGCAATGGCAGATGTTCGTAGATCAGAGCCCCAGCGTCGAAATAATCGTGGTGCAGATAAACCCGCTCGCGCCAATGCAGGTAGCTGCAGCCGTCCAGCTGGATGATTTCACCTCTGGCTAAACGTGGGTGACGAAAACACAGGGTCCAACGAAGGTAGCCTCGACCGGGACCGACTTCATCGAATCCGTGGAAATCGTAATGTAGGTCCTCGACACTGGCGTACATCTGCCCGAAGTAGCGTCGAAGCGCGGGAAGGCCGTTCAAGCGGTGTAGAGGATCACGGAACTGCACATCCGGGGCGTACAACTTATCCAGATTGCCCAGGCTATTGGAATCCAACGAAGAGAACGATTGGGCAAAGCCTCGCAGGAAGTCAGGCATTCTGGCGCCTCGAATATTTGTACAAAGTGATTTTTCGTACAACTTTCCAGGAGCCTAACGCGAAAACTGTACAAGTCAACGTGGCTTGTAGAAGTTTTGTGTTGCCGATTCTTCAGGAGCGAGCTGTGGACCACCAGGTAGCTCGAAGTAAAGCTGAAGGCGCCGAGGGGAAATCTGTCAGAAGCACTACCATCGCCTTCGGTCGCTTGGAGCGGTGCGTGCGTTCTGCAGGCTGGTAACGGTGGGATGATTTAACCGTGTAGCGGAGGTGTTGAATCTGGAGAAGACCAGCAACTCCGGCCAGACGCAGGGGTTGGAATCGTTGCTGGGTTTGAAGTCGCTGCACCGGGCCACGCGGCGCGTAATACCGATCACTAATGCTGCCACCAGCTTGATCTGGGCATAGAGGAAGCACGAGCACGGGTAGAGGCACGGCAGCACCGTCTTGGAAAAGCAGCGGGACTCGCTAGCCGGCGGCGAAACGGCGCTGAAATAGCTTCACGGAGAAGATCTCTTGCAGGGCATCGCCATGAGCAATCTTGGCGTGGTCCGTTTGCAGGATTGGAAGCCGAAAGGGGATCTGTCGAATCAGAACCTTAACGCCGTCATGAACACTTATGGCATAAGACGTGATTTACCATAATATAGATTATGCGAATCCTTAGGTAAGAACCACGACGGCGGTTGACGTGGCTGGTGTGGGCATCACTTAAAAAGTAGAAAACCGCCCTTTAAAAAGTGAAACCCTTACAGAACAAACACTTAACGTATGCCGTACCGATTTCGAGCGCTGCTCCAGCGGAGCGGTCAATTAAAAAGTGAAACCCAACGCTGGCCGTGCTCGATCCGCAGAGGCCCGCCGCGGCGCCGAGTTATGGCCAACCAGGTCGCTACCGGCTGTACAGAGCTGCGCTTGTCGATATCACGCTCCTGCGTTGCTAACGCGGTCGAATGAAAAGTGACCTCTGCGCTGCCGATTCAACTTCTTAACCCTTCATAATTGCCGGGATGCGGGTGAAATGTGTTCCTGTATCAGCAGGTCTGGGCCGGTTCTACGAATTAAAGATTTCATAAATCTGTAAGTCCTTGTCTTGCAAGGACTATTCTTGCCAGCCCTTGTTTTTTACACCTTTTAAAAGCGTGCACGCTACGCCTGAAATTAGGAGGGGTTCTACCCCGTTAGCACGGACACTTTCGAGTAAGCTCACGCTGAGCTGAAGGAGTGTTCATGTCCAAGCGCAAGAGATACAGCCCCGAGTTCAAGCGGGAAGCCATCGAGCTGGTTCGTCGTTCAGGGGCGAGCTGCCGACAGGTTGCCCTGGAGATTGGTGTTGCTCCGAACCTGCTCACCCGCTGGGTTAGAGAGTCGCAGCCAGGCGTAGAAAAGGCGTTTCCAGGAACCGGAAGTCCGCGAGATGAGGAGCTTGCCCGCCTCAAGCGTGAGTTGGCTCGGGTGACCAAGGAACGTGATTTTTTAAGAGACGCGGCAGCGTACTTTGCCAGGGAGTCATCGAGCGGTACTCGGTGATCCAGCGCTGCCGCAACGAGTACCCGGTACGACTGATGTGCCGTTGCCTGAAGGTTTCTGCCAGCGGCTATTACGACTGGCAGGATCGCGAACCAAGTCCACGCGCTCAAGAGAATGCGCGCCTAGTAAGGCGCATTCGGGAGATTCATGAGGACAGCCGTGGTGTGATCGGCGCTCCTCGTATGCGTGAGGATCTGCTCGACGAAGGTGAAACCGTCAGCCTGAACCGCGTTGCTCGCCTGATGTCCGCAGAGAGGATTCAAGGATGGCCACGTCGGAAGAAGCGCGGCCTTGGTCGAGTAGCCTCTGGTCGTCCAGCTGGCGTGAAAAATCTACTGGAGCGCGACTTCACCGCCGTGGAGCCGGAGCGCAAGTGGGTCACCGACATCACGGAAGTCGCCACCCTGGAGGGCAAACTGTTCTGTGCGTGGTGCTCGACCTGTACAGCAAGCTGGTGATTGGCTGGTCGATGCATCACCGTCAGGATCGGCAGATGGTGATCCGAGCGGTGGAAATGGCCATCTGGCAACGCCAGGGCGATTGGTCAGTAATCCTGCATTCGGATCGTGGCAGCCAGTTCACCAGTGCGGATTACCAGCGCTTTCTGACTCGCAACACGCTGGTTTGTAGCATGAGTGCCGTCGGGCATTGTGGCGATAACGCTGCCTGTGAAGGCTTCTTTGGCCTGCTCAAACGGGAGCGTGTTGCCCATCAAGCGTATCGAACGCGCGATGAAGCACGGGCGGATCTATTCGACTACATCGAGCGGTTTCATAACCCACGAATGCGTCGTAGAGTCGCCCGGCAAGATTTGA
>NZ_SSOF01000064.1:0-8361 GCF_029873115.1 Pseudomonas sp. BN606
GTGCCCTCCGCCACCGCCGAGGATGTGGACCGCGCCGTGCAGGCCGCGCGCCAGGCCTTCGATGATTCCGCCTGGAGCCGCATGCGTCCGCGCGAGCGGCAGAACCTGCTGTGGCGCCTGGCCGACCTGATGGAGCGCGATGCCCAGGAACTGGCCGAACTGGAATGCCTGAACAACGGCAAGAGCGCCGCCGTGGCCAAGGTCATGGACGTGCAGTTGGCCATCGACTTCCTCCGCTACATGGCCGGCTGGGCCACCAAGATCGAAGGCACCACGGTCGACCCGTCCCTGCCGCTGATGCCGGGCGACCAGTTCCACGGCTACATCCGCCGCGAAGCGGTGGGCGTGGTCGGCGCCATCGTCGCCTGGAACTTCCCCCTGCTGCTGGCCTGCTGGAAGCTCGGCCCGGCGCTCGCCACCGGCTGCACCGTGATCCTCAAGCCCGCCGATGAAACCCCGCTGACCGCCCTCAAGCTGGCCGAACTGGTGCTGGAAGCCGGCTACCCGGCCGGGGTGTTCAACGTCATCACCGGCACCGGCCTGAATGCCGGCGTCGCCCTCACCTGCCATCCGGGCGTGGACAAGCTGACCTTCACCGGCTCCACCGAGGTGGGCAAGCAGATCGGCAAGGCGGCCATGGACAACATGACCCGCGTGACCCTGGAACTCGGCGGCAAGTCGCCGACCATCGTCATGCCCGACGCCAACCTCGCCGAAGCCGCCGCCGGCGCCGCCAGCGCGATCTTCTTCAACCAGGGCCAGGTCTGCTGCGCCGGCTCGCGCCTGTATGTGCACCGCAAGCACTTCGACAACGTGATTGCCGACATCGCGGGCATCGCCAACGGCATGAAGCTCGGCAACGGCCTGGACCCCAGCGTGCAGATGGGCCCGCTGGTCTCCGCCAAGCAGCAAGACCGCGTCACCGGCTACATCAACCTCGGCCGCGAACTGGGCGCCACCATCGCCTGCGGCGGCGAAGGTTTCGGCCCCGGCTACTTCGTCAAGCCGACCGTGATCGTCGACGTCGACCAGCAGCACCGCCTGGTGCAGGAAGAAATCTTCGGCCCGGTGCTGGTGGCCATGCCCTTCGACGATATCGACGAGGTGGTGCGCATGGCCAACGACAACCCCTATGGCCTGGGCGCCAGCATCTGGTCCAACGACCTGTCGGCGGTGCACCGGATGATTCCGCGCATCAAGTCCGGCTCGGTCTGGGTCAACTGCCACAGCGCCCTCGACCCGGCCCTGCCCTTCGGCGGCTACAAGCTCTCCGGCGTCGGCCGCGAAATGGGCGCGGCAGCCATCGAGCACTACACCGAGCTGAAGTCGGTGCTGATCAAGCTCTGAGGGCTCCTGTGGGAGCGATTTCAATCGCGAATGAATTCGCTCCAACAAGGGTGCCAAGCGACCATTCGGCACCCGGTCCGACACCGTTGTGTGGGGGAAAAAAGCGCCATCCACCCTACGACACAAGCGTCACCAGACAACCCACAACAAGAAGGAAAAAACCATGCCGAACTACGTCATCGAACGCGACATCCCCGATGCGGGAAAGCTCACGATCAAGGAGCTTCAGGCCATCTCGCAGAAGTCATGCGCCGTGCTCAGCGCCATGGGGCCACAGATTCAGTGGCTGCACAGCTACGTGACGGACGACAAGGTCTATTGCGTGTACCGCGCGGATAACGAAGAACTGGTCCGCGAACATGCCGAGCAAGGTGGCTTCCCGGCCAATCGTGTCTCCGAAGTTCGCGGAATCATCGACCCGACCACTGCCCGCTGACGCGCCGACCAGACGGCAAGGCTGCACCCGTTGCCGCGTGCGGTCTTGCCCTGAACCTCACTCCTCTCCCATCGCCTTCAGCTTGCGGTACAAGGTTGCCCGTCCAATCCCCAGGCTACGGGCGGCAGCCGAGAGATTGCCCTGGCAGGCATCGATGGCGGCACGGATCGCGCGCTGCTCGGATGCCAGCAAGGTATCCCCCGCCAGTGATTGAGGTGCGGCGGCCGGCGCCGGTTCTGCCCGGCTTGCCGACGCCTTCGCGATGGCCGGCAGCACTTCGTCGGGCAAGTGTCGAAGCCCGATCCAACCCTCGTCTTCGGCCAGCGCGGCAGCGAGCCGGAGCGTCTGATGGAGCTGCCGGATATTCCCCGGCCAGCTGTAGCTCAGCAGGGCCTGCAATGCGGATTCCTCCAACGCCAGCGGCGCATGGGATGCCGTCTCGCTCTGCAGCAAGCGCTGGATCAGTAGCGCCAGATCGGTACGTTCGCGCAGGGCCGGCAAGGTGACCCGCAAACCGTTAATCCGGTAGTAGAGGTCCTCACGGAAACCCTGCTCCTGCGACAGCTGTGCCAGATCTCGGTGGGTGGCACAGATCAGCGCGCAATCCACTTTGATAACGGCAGTGCTGCCGAGACGGCTCAGGCTCCGCTCCTGCAGCACGCGCAACAGGCGCCCCTGCAGTTCCAGCGGCATGTCGCCGATCTCGTCGAGGAACAGGGTGCCCTGGTGCGCCTGCTCGATCTTGCCGGCCGCCCCGCCCTTGCGGCTGCCGGTGAAGGCACCCTCAACATGACCGAACAGCTCCGATTCGATCAGGCTCGCCGGAATCGACGAACAGTTGATCGCCACGAAGGGACCACTGGCGCGGGCACTGCCCTCGTGCAGCAGGCGTGCGAACACCTCCTTGCCGGTGCCGGTCTCGCCGTTGATCAGCACCGGGATATCCCGTGCGAAGGCCTTGCGGGCACGCTCCAGCGCAGAACTGACCGCTGGGTCTTCGAGGCACGGCCCCTGCACGGCGAGGGGGCGGCGCTCGGCGGTGGCGAAGGTGCGCGGCGGCTCCTGCAACTGACTGGCCTTCTTCTCCGGTGAGGTGGTGAGGCAGGCGTGCAGCTGGCAGCCCCACTGGGTCTGCATGCGGAATGGCACGCTGAGGTCGTAGCGGCGATAGCAGACGGCATGGGCGAAAGGCATGTCGAACAGCTCGTTGAAATCCATGCCCCGCTTCAACCCCGGCGACGAGAATATCTGCGTGGCGATGCGATTGGCCCCTTTCAGCTTTCCGACCGGATCGAACGCCAGCAGCCCCTCCATGGGGGTGCCGAGAATGTCCAGCCGGTAGTGCAAATGCACCAGCAGGACATTCCCCAACTCCATGAACATCCGCCGTTCGATGGCGCGGGCCGCGATGACCAGGGACTCCAGGCAATAGAGGGAAGTCGCCGGCCCTTTGCGGCTGGCATCCAGCACGCCGACTATTCCGCCATCGAGGCCGAAGATCGGGGTGGCCATGCAAGTGAAGGCATGGGCCTCCTCCAGGTAATGGTCGGCGCCAGCCACGACGACGGTTTCCCGCTCTTCCAGGGCGCAACTCGGCCCGGTGGTGCCCACCAGCGTTTCGAGGAACTGCGCGCCGGGCCGGAAAACCTGGTTGAGCTCCTGGCTGGCGCTGTTGCACTTGCCGATCGAGTTGAGCACCACGCCCTCCATGTCGATGCAGGCAAGTACCCAGTCCTTCGGCGCAAGCGCTCCGTGCAACTGCTCCATCTCGGGCTTCGCGGCGCCGAGAAGCGTCCCTCCGTGTTCCTGGATGTCCTTTGGACGGACCACGACCGGAGCATCGAAGAGCACCCGGTCGCGAGGCGAAATTCCGTAATGCTGGGAGCGCTCCCACGAGCGTGCGATCAACTGCGATCCGAAGGCCGGCCTGCGGCCCTCAGGCGACATGAGAACCGTCCTGCCTTCAGTGGCGGGAATGGGGTCATCGGGCTTGCTCATGGCTCATCCTCGAAACGGTTGTATCAGACCGGTACAGCATTGCCGCCCTGCAACTGGCTCAGAGTGAGACAGCGAGACGGTGCAACCTTCCTGGAACTTCCAACCGCCAATTGCATTTTTATACAAGCCATTGATTTTCAAGCACTAATTAGAACTTAAAACAATATGGCACAGGTCCTGCTGAACAGCTGATGCGTTTCTGGTTGTTCTTTCAAGTAAAGGCCAGAGAACAGCAATCAATGATAAACAAAAACAATAAAAGGTGATGTCATGACGAAGAGCGGTAAAGCTCGTCTCGCCTGTTCCAGCAGCACGCACAAGACCGCTGTTTCCAGGGCCCTGGCCCTGGCCACCAGCCTCGGTCTCGCAGCCGGATTCACCCCTGCCGCCCACGCTTTGGATGTGGATGCAGGCGACTACACGGCCTTGCCCGAAGGCACCAACCTCGGCCTGCTGTATTACCAACACGCCGAACGCAACGCGCTGTACGCCAACGGCCACAAGGCTCCCATCGACGCAGGCCTGGATTCGGACGTGGGCATCCTCCGGGGTGTGCACTTCATGAAGCTCGGCGACTACATCATCGATCCGCAGTTTCTCCTGCCCTTTGGCAATCTGCGTGCCAAGGACGATCTCAAGGGCCTGGGGAGCGATAGCGGCACCGGCGACCTGATCCTCGCGTCCACCATCTGGCTGGTGAACGACCCGGCCAAGCGTCGCTACTTCGGTATCACGCCGTTCATCTTTGCGCCGACCGGCAGCTACGACAACGACCAGCCGATAAACCTCGGCGAGAACCGCTGGAAGTTCACCCTCCAGGCCGGCTACATCACCGGCCTCACCGACAAGCTAACCCTTGATCTGGTGGGCGACGTGACCTTCTTCGGCGACAACGACGACTACGGTCCGGACAGCGTGACACGCAAGCAGTCGGAGCTTTATCAGGGCCAGGCTTTCCTGCGCTACAACTTCACTGAGCGCTTCGATATCCGTGCAGGCATATCCAGGACCTGGGGCGGGGAAAACGAAGTCGACGGCATCGATCTGAACGACGAACCCGATACCAGCAAATACAACATCGGCGCCTCCTACTTCATCACGCCCACCACCCAGGTGCTGGCGACCTACGGGCAGGACCTGTCCGTCGAGAACGGGTTCGAGGAAGACAACCGCATCAACCTGCGACTGCTGCAGGTGTTCTGACCTTTCGCCAGCCGACTGCCTGATTCATATCGGATGAGCGAAAGCACTCCGCCCATAACAAGCACATCAAGGAGTCCTGCGTAAATGTCCAACACGCAGCCCATGCACAGAAACCGTACCCGCCTCGCCGCCGCCCTGCTCGTCGCCCTGCTGGGGCCAGCCGCCTACGCGGCTCCCGTCGACCAGGCCGCCATTGTCGCCAGCGAGAAAGATGGCAGCGAATGGCTCAGCCACGGTCGTACCTATGACGAACAGCGCTTCAGCCCCCTGAAGCAGATCACTGCCGACAACGTCGGCAAGCTCGGCCTCTCCTGGTACATCGACCTCGATAACCACCGTGGACTGGAAGCGACCCCGCTGTTCTCCGACGGCGTGCTCTACGCCTCGCTTTCCTGGAGCCGCGCCATCGCCGTCGACGTGGCCACTGGCAAGGTCCTCTGGACCTTCGATCCGCAGATCGAACGCGGCAAGGCCCGCGACGCTTGCTGCGATGCCGTCAACCGCGGCGTCGCGCTGTGGAATGGCAAGATCTACATCGGCACTCTCGATGGCCGCCTGATCGCCTTGGACGCCAAGACCGGCCGGGAAGTCTGGAGCCAGCAGACCACCGACAACAGCAAGCCCTACACCATCACCGGCGCGCCGCGCGTGGTGAAGGGCAAGGTGATCATCGGCACCAGCGGCGCGGAGTATGGCGTGCGCGGCTACTTCTCCGCCTACGACGCCGAGACCGGCAAGATGGCCTGGCGCTTCTACACCGTGCCCGGCGACCCGGCCAAGCCCTACGAGCATCCGGAGCTGGCCGAAGCAGCCAAGACCTGGAAAGGCGACGAGTACTGGAAAGGCGGCGGTGGTGGCACCGTCTGGGACGGCATGGCCTACGACCCCGACCTGGAGCTGCTCTACATCGGCACCGGCAACGGCTCGCCGTGGAACCGAGAACTGCGCAGCCCTGGCGGTGGCGACAACCTCTACCTGTCGTCGATCCTCGCCGTGAACCCGGACACCGGCAAACTGGCCTGGCACTACCAGACCACCCCGGGCGAGACCTGGGACTTCACCGCGACCCAGCAACTCACCCTGGCGACCCTGGAGCTCGACGGCAAGCCCCGCAAGGTGATCATGCAGGCGCCGAAGAACGGTTTCTTCTACGTGCTCGATCGCGAAACCGGCAAGCTCCTGTCCGCCGAGAAGTTCGGCAAGGTGACCTGGGCCGAGCGCGTCGACCTGGCGACCGGCCGTCCGGTGGAGGTACCGGGTGCGCGCTACGAGAAAGAGCCCGTGGTGATGTGGCC
The DNA here is from genome assembly GCF_029873115.1 of Pseudomonas sp. BN606. Lineage (NCBI taxonomy): Bacteria > Pseudomonadati > Pseudomonadota > Gammaproteobacteria > Pseudomonadales > Pseudomonadaceae > Pseudomonas > Pseudomonas sp. BN606. Next base: position 6,280 of record NZ_SSOF01000064.1, read on the forward strand.
GAGCCCGTTCGGCGCCCACAGCTGGCACTCGATGTCCTACAACCCGCAGACCGGACTGGTGTACATCCCCTACCAGGAAATCCCAGGCGTCTACCGCAACGAAGGCAAGGACTTCGTTCGCCGCAAGGGTTTCAACACCGGTGCCGGTTTCTCCGACGCCACCGAGATTCCGCGCGAGGCGGTGTCCGGTGCGCTGCTGGCCTGGGACCCGGTGAAGCAGAAGGAAGCCTGGCGCGTGCCCTACCCGCACTACTGGAACGGCGGCACCCTGAGCACCGCGGGTAACCTGGTGTTCCAGGGCACGGCCGCCGGCAACCTGGTGGCCTACTCGGCCGACAAGGGCAAGCAGCTCTGGTCCTTCGCCGCCCAGACCGGCATCGTCGCCGCGCCCATGACCTACAGCTACAAGGGCGAACAGTACGTGGCGATCATGGCCGGCTGGGGCGGTGTCGCCCCGCTGATTGGCGGCGATGCGGCGAAAGCGCCGGGCGTCGGCAACGTCAGCCGCCTGCTGGTGTTCAAGCTGGACGGCAAGGCCAGCCTGCCGCCGCTTCCGGAGAAACAAGTCGCCGCCCTCACCCGCATCCCGCAACCGGTCCACGCCAGTGAAGCCGACCTTAAAGCTGGCCAGCAGTTGTACGGCAGCTACTGCTCCGTGTGCCATGGCGTCGGGGCGATGAGCGGCGGGCTGGTGCCTGACCTGCGCAAATCCGACGAGTCGCGCCGCAGCCTGTTCCAGCAGATCGTCCGGGAAGGCGTGCTGCGTCCTCTGGGCATGCCATCCTTCGGGGACACTTTGACGGCGGACGAGGTCGAAAAAATCAAGGCCTACGTCATGAGTCGCGAGTACGCGGACTACACGAAGGAGCAGCAGTCGACCGCTGCGAAAGAAAAACCGTGATCGGACCAGGCAAGGCGGCCGCGACCGCACCGCCTTGCCTGGCCAGCACAGACGAAGATTTCGTCGATTCACCCCACGCAATAACAAAAGAGAGGATTCGACCCATGTGGACCAAACCCAGCTACACCGACATGCGCATTGGCTTTGAAGTGACCCTGTACTTCGCCAACCGCTGATGCTCCACGGCGCTGAGCTGGCCTCCACCGGCACAGCGTCCTTGCTTGACCCCGGTTTACCGGGGTCCTTTTTCCTGCAGGATTCCAAGGCAGGTCGTATTCGCCATGCATATCCAGATTCTCGGCTCGGCCGCCGGTGGTGGTTTCCCCCAGTGGAACTGCAATTGCCACAACTGCCGTGGCGTGCGCAGCGGCAAGGTCCGGGCGCAGCCGCGCAGCCAGTCCTCCATCGCCCTCAGCGCCAATGGCGTCGACTGGGTGCTGTGCAACGCCTCGCCTGATATCCGTGCCCAGCTGGAGGCCTTCCCGCCGCTGCAGCCGGCGCGCCGTGTGCGCGACACGGGCATTGCCGCGATCATCCTGATGGACAGCCAGATCGATCACGTCACTGGCCTGCTCAGCTTGCGCGAGGGCTGTCCGCACCAGGTCTGGTGCACTGAGATGGTCCACCAGGACCTCAGCACCGGCTTCCCGCTCTTCACCATGCTCCAGCACTGGAACGGCGGGCTGGCGTGGCACCCCATCGACCTGGCCAGTCCGGTGTTCGAGATTCCCACCTGCGCCGGCCTGAAGTTCACCGCCATCCCCCTGCGCAGCAGTGCGCCGCCGTACTCGCCGCATCGCGGCAACCCGCATCCGGGCGACAACATCGGCCTGTTCATCGAGGACCTGGCGAGCGGCGGCAGCCTGTTCTACGCCCCGGGCCTGGGCCAGGTGGATGAGACACTGCTCGGCTGGATGCGCCGCGCCGACTGCCTGCTGGTCGACGGCACGCTGTGGCGCGATGACGAAATGCGCCATTGCGAGGTCGGCGACAAGCTCGGCAGCGAGATGGGCCACCTGCCACAGAGCGGCCCGGGCGGCATGATCGAGGTGCTCGACGGCATTTCGGGCCCGCGCAAGGTGCTCATTCACATCAACAACACCAACCCGATCCTCGACGTCGATTCCCGCGAGCGCGCTGAACTGGGCCGCCACGGCATCGAAGTGGCCTGGGACGGCATG
>NZ_SSOF01000065.1:0-4810 GCF_029873115.1 Pseudomonas sp. BN606
GCCGTTCTCGCCTGGTCGCTCAGCGCCCTGGTGCTGGCGGTCTACTACCTGTTCATCATGCTCGTGGCCTTTGTCCCCGGCTGGCTGCACCTGCCGCTCTACGAGGGCAGCCATCTCAGCCGCGGCATCCCGCTGGGTGCCGCCATCATCGTTCTTTCCTGGCTGCTGACCGCCTGGTACGTGCGTCACGCCAATAACCGCTTCGATGCACTGAGCGCGGAAATCCTCGCGGAGGGTCAGGCATGAAAGCCCTCCTCGCCCTCCTTGCCCTCGCGCCGCTGAGCGGCTTCGCCGACACCATCACGGCGCAGAAGCAACCCCTCAACCTGCATGCCATCGGCATGTTCTTCGTCTTTGTCCTGGCCACCCTGGCCATCACCTGGTGGGCCGCGCGCCGCACCCGCTCCGCCGCCGACTTCTACACCGCTGGCGGTGGCATCTCGGGCTTCCAGAACGGCCTGGCGATTGCCGGCGACTACATGTCGGCGGCCACCCTGCTGGGCCTTTCGAGCCTGGTGTTCGCCAAGGGCTACGACGGCTTCGTCTACATCATCGGCTTCTTCGTCGGCTGGCCCATCGTCACCTTCCTGATGGCCGAGCGCCTGCGCAACCTGGGCCGCTACACCTTCGCCGACATCGTCTCCTACCGCCTGGACCAGACCCGCATTCGCAGCTTCGCCGCCCTCGGCTCGCTGACCGTGGTCTGCTGCTACCTGGTCGTGCAGATGGTCGGCGCCGGCCAACTGATCAAGCTGCTGTTCGGCCTGGACTATCAACTGGCCGTGGTAGTGGTCGGTGTCCTGATGCTGGTCTACGTGATCTTCGGCGGCATGATCGCCACCACCTGGGTGCAGATCACCAAGGCCGTCCTGCTGCTGGCCGGTGGCACCGCACTGGTGCTGATGGCCATGAGCGAGTTCGGCTTCAGCTTCGAGAACCTGGCCGAGCGAGCGGTCGCCGTACACGCCAGCGGCGTCAAGATCATGGGGCCCGGTACCTTGCTGGCCGACCCGATCAGTGCCGTCTCGCTGTCCCTCGGCCTGGTGTTCGGCATCGCCGGCCTGCCACACATCCTGATGCGCTTCTTCACTGTGCCCAATGCCAGGGAAGCCCGCCGCTCGGTGCTGTTCGCCACCGGCTTCATCGGTTTCTTCTTCCTGGTGGTCTGCGTGCTCGGCTACACCGCGATCGTGATCGTCGGCACCGACCCGCAGTACTTCGTCGACGGCAAGCTGGGTGGCGCCCTGGTGGGCGGCGGCAACATGGTCGCCATGCACCTGGCCCAGGCAGTGGGCGGCAACCTGTTCCTCGGTTTCCTCTCCGCCGTAGCCTTCGCCACCATCCTCGCCGTGGTTGCAGGCCTTGCCCTGGCGGGCGCCTCGGCCATCTCCCACGACCTCTATGCCTCTGTGCTGAAAAAGGGGCACGCCAGCGAGAAGGATGAAATGCGGGTGTCGCGCATCGCCACCGTGGCTATCGGCCTGGTCGCAATCGGCCTGGGCATTCTCTTCGAGCAGATGAACATCGCCTTCCTCGTGGGCCTGACCTTCGGCGTCGCCGCTTCGGCCAACTTCCCGGTGCTGATCATGGCCATGTACTGGAAAGGCCTGACCACCCGTGGTGCCCTCTGGGGCGGGCTGACCGGGCTGGTGAGCGCCCTGGCCCTGGTGATCTGTGCACCGGCCGTCTGGGTCGGCGTGCTGGGCCATGAGAAGGCACTGTTCCCCTACGACCAGCCGGCGCTGTTCTCCATGCCGCTGGCGTTCCTGGTGATCATCGTCGTCTCCACACTCGATCGCAGCGCCCGCGCCAGCCGCGAACGCGCCGCCTATGACGACCAGTTCGTGCGCGCCCAGACCGGCCTGGGGGCTGCCGCCGCCAGCAGCCACTGAACCATCCGGCACGGCCTGCGGGCCGTGCCTTCCCGCAATCGCCGTAACAGAGGTTCCACGCCATGCCCGAATACAACGCCCCGCTGCGCGACCTGCGCTTCGTCCTGCATGAGGTCTTCGACGCCCCGTCCCTCTGGGCGCGCCTGCCTGCGCTGGCCGAACGGGTCGATGTCGACACCGCCGACGCCATCCTGGAAGAAGCGGCCAAGGTCACTGGGCAGCTCATCGCCCCGCTCAACCGCAGCGGTGACGAAGAAGGCGCTCAGTGGCACGAGGGCGTGGTCAGCACCCCGACAGGCTTCAAGGAGGCCTACGCCACCTATATCGACGGTGGCTGGGTGGGGCTTTCCGGCAACCCGGACTTCAGTGGCCTGGGCATGCCGAAGATGCTCGCTGTGCAGTTCGAGGAAATGCTCTACGCCGCCAACTCCAGCTTCGCCCTGTACTCCGCGCTGTCCTCCGGCGCCTGCCTGGCCATCGACGCCCACGCCAGCGCCGACCTGAAACAGACCTACCTGCCCCCGATGTACGAAGGTCGCTGGGCCGGCTCGATGTGCCTCACCGAACCCCAGGCTGGCACCGATCTCGGCATCATCCGCACCAAGGCCGCCCCCCAGGCCGACGGCAGCTACCGCATCACCGGTACCAAGATCTTCATCACCGGAGGCGAACAAGACCTCACCGAAAACATCATCCATCTGGTGCTGGCCAAGCTGCCGGATGCGCCGGCCGGTCCCAAGGGCATTTCCCTGTTCCTGGTGCCCAAGGTGATGGTCAACGCAGATGGGTCCCTCGGCGCGGCCAACGCCGTGAGCTGCGGCTCCATCGAGCACAAGATGGGCATCAAGGCCTCGGCCACCTGCGTAATGAACTTCGACGGCGCCAGCGGGTGGCTGATCGGCGAAGCCAACAAGGGCCTGGCGGCGATGTTCACCATGATGAACTACGAGCGCCTGTCCATCGGAATCCAGGGCATTGGCTGCGCCGACGCCTCCTACCAGAGCGCCGTGGCCTACGCCCGCGAGCGCATCCAGAGCCGCGCGCCCGCCGGCCCAGTGGCGCGGGACAAGGTGGCCGACCCGATCATCCATCACCCCGACGTGCGCCGCATGCTGCTCAGCATGAAGGCCATGACCGAGGGTGGCCGCGCATTCGCCTGCTATGTCGGCCAGCAACTGGACCTGGCCAAGTACGCCGATGACAGCGACGAACGCCAGCGCGCCGAGGCCCTGGTGGCCCTGCTCACTCCGGTGGCCAAGGCCTTCTTCACCGACACCGGCCTGGACAGCTGCGTGCTCGGCCAGCAGGTGTTCGGCGGCCACGGCTACATCCGCGAATGGGGCCAGGAACAACTGGTACGCGACGTACGCATTGCGCAGATCTACGAAGGCACCAACGGCATCCAGGCCCTCGACCTGCTGGGCCGCAAGGTAGTGGCCAACGGCGGCGCCGCACTCAAGCTGTTCTGCGCCGATGTGCGCGCCTTCGCCAGCCAATCCGCCACCCCCTACACCACCGAACTACTGGAAGCCCTCGGGCGCCTGGAGGGCGCCAGTGAATGGCTGCTGGCCCAGGCCAGCCGCAGCCCCAACGAAGTGGGCGCAGCCTCGGTGGAATACCTGCAGCTTTTCGGCCATGTGGCCTACGCCTGGCTGTGGGCGCGCATGGCTGCCGTAGCCGAAGCGCGTCGAGAGGAGGACGAGGCCTTCTACGGCGCCAAGCTGGCCACCGCCGAGTTCTTCTTCCGTCGCCTGCTACCGCGCACCCTGGCCCTGGAGGCCAGCATCCGCGCTGGCGCCGAGCCGCTCTTCGGCCTTTCCAGCGAACAGTTCTGACCCTTGAGCGTGGCGCGGCCCGTGCTCCTTTGGGCCGCGCTTTTTTAATACCGCTGTACCTGAAAAAACAAAAACAAGAGGACTCACGATGACCCGTACCACCCTCACCTCCCACCTACTGTTCGTCGGCGGCGCGCTGTGTTGCTCCACACCCGCCCTGGCGGACTTCGTCAAGGATTCGAAAGCCAGCCTGGAGCTGCGCAACTTCTACTTCAACCGCGACTTCCGCCAAGACAACGCGACCCAGGCCAAGGCCGAGGAATGGGCCCAGGGTTTCCTCCTGCGCTATGAGTCCGGCTTCACCGAGGGACAGATCGGTGTCGGCGTCGACGCCATCGGCCTGCTCGGCGTGAAACTCGACTCCAGCCCTGACCGTGCCGGTTCCGGACTGCTCAAGCGTGACCGCGAAGCGCCCAAGCGCGCCCAGGATGAATACGGTGAGCTGGGCCTGACCGCCAAGCTGCGCGCCTCGAAGAGCACCCTCAAGCTCGGCACCCTGATGCCCAAGCTGCCGGTGCTGCTGGCCAACGATTCGCGCTTGCTGCCGCAGACGTTCGAAGGCGGTCAACTCAACTCCCTGGAGATCGACGGCCTGACCTTCGATGCCGGACGCCTGCGCCAGGTGAACCAGCGCGACTCCTCGGACTACGAGGACATGAGCATCACCACGGTGGGCGTGAAGAACATCCGCGCGCGCCAGACCACCAGCGATGCCTTCGACTTCGCCAACCTCAGCTACAAGTGGAACGACGCCCTCACCACTGGTTATGGCTTCGGCCGCCTGGACGACTTCTACCGCCAGCACTACCTGAGCCTGAACCACCTGCTGCCCCTGGGTGACGGCCAGAGCCTGAAGAGCGACCTGCGCTTTGCCCGCTCCACTGACGAGGGCGGTAGCAATGTCGACAACAAGGCCTTCGGCGCAATGTTCACCTACGGCTTCGGCGGCCACGCCGTGGGCCTGGGCTACCAGCGTATGAGCGGCGACACCGGCTTCGCCTACGTCAATGGCAGCGACGCCTACCTGGTGAACTTCGTGCAGATCAGCGACTTCGCCAACCGCGAGGAACGCTCCTGGCAGGC
>NZ_SSOF01000066.1:0-4253 GCF_029873115.1 Pseudomonas sp. BN606
TCAGTGGCTGCTGGCGGCGGCAGCCCCCAGGCCGGTCTGGGCGCGCACGAACTGGTCGTCATAGGCGGCGCGTTCGCGGCTGGCGCGGGCGCTGCGATCGAGTGTGGAGACGACGATGATCACCAGGAACGCCAGCGGCATGGAGAACAGCGCCGGCTGGTCGTAGGGGAACAGTGCCTTCTCATGGCCCAGCACGCCGACCCAGACGGCCGGTGCACAGATCACCAGGGCCAGGGCGCTCACCAGCCCGGTCAGCCCGCCCCAGAGGGCACCACGGGTGGTCAGGCCTTTCCAGTACATGGCCATGATCAGCACCGGGAAGTTGGCCGAAGCGGCGACGCCGAAGGTCAGGCCCACGAGGAAGGCGATGTTCATCTGCTCGAAGAGAATGCCCAGGCCGATTGCGACCAGGCCGATAGCCACGGTGGCGATGCGCGACACCCGCATTTCATCCTTCTCGCTGGCGTGCCCCTTTTTCAGCACAGAGGCATAGAGGTCGTGGGAGATGGCCGAGGCGCCCGCCAGGGCAAGGCCTGCAACCACGGCGAGGATGGTGGCGAAGGCTACGGCGGAGAGGAAACCGAGGAACAGGTTGCCGCCCACTGCCTGGGCCAGGTGCATGGCGACCATGTTGCCGCCGCCCACCAGGGCGCCACCCAGCTTGCCGTCGACGAAGTACTGCGGGTCGGTGCCGACGATCACGATCGCGGTGTAGCCGAGCACGCAGACCACCAGGAAGAAGAAACCGATGAAGCCGGTGGCGAACAGCACCGAGCGGCGGGCTTCCCTGGCATTGGGCACAGTGAAGAAGCGCATCAGGATGTGTGGCAGGCCGGCGATGCCGAACACCAGGCCGAGGGACAGCGAGACGGCACTGATCGGGTCGGCCAGCAAGGTACCGGGCCCCATGATCTTGACGCCGCTGGCGTGTACGGCGACCGCTCGCTCGGCCAGGTTCTCGAAGCTGAAGCCGAACTCGCTCATGGCCATCAGCACCAGTGCGGTGCCACCGGCCAGCAGCAGGACGGCCTTGGTGATCTGCACCCAGGTGGTGGCGATCATGCCGCCGAAGATCACGTAGACCAGCATCAGGACACCGACCACTACCACGGCCAGTTGATAGTCCAGGCCGAACAGCAGCTTGATCAGTTGGCCGGCGCCGACCATCTGCACGACCAGGTAGCAGCAGACCACGGTCAGCGAGCCGAGGGCGGCGAAGCTGCGAATGCGGGTCTGGTCCAGGCGGTAGGAGACGATGTCGGCGAAGGTGTAGCGGCCCAGGTTGCGCAGGCGCTCGGCCATCAGGAAGGTGACGATGGGCCAGCCGACGAAGAAGCCGATGATGTAGACGAAGCCGTCGTAGCCCTTGGCGAACACCAGGCTCGAAAGGCCCAGCAGGGTGGCCGCCGACATGTAGTCGCCGGCAATCGCCAGGCCGTTCTGGAAGCCCGAGATGCCACCGCCAGCGGTGTAGAAGTCGGCGGCGGAGCGGGTGCGGCGCGCGGCCCACCAGGTGATGGCCAGGGTGGCCAGGACAAAGACGAAGAACATGCCGATGGCATGCAGGTTGAGGGGTTGCTTCTGCGCCGTGATGGTGTCGGCGAAGCCGCTCAGCGGCGCGAGGGCAAGGAGGGCGAGGAGGGCTTTCATGCCTGACCCTCCGCGAGGATTTCCGCGCTCAGTGCATCGAAGCGGTTATTGGCGTGACGCACGTACCAGGCGGTCAGCAGCCAGGAAAGAACGATGATGGCGGCACCCAGCGGGATGCCGCGGCTGAGATGGCTGCCCTCGTAGAGCGGCAGGTGCAGCCAGCCGGGGACAAAGGCCACGAGCATGATGAACAGGTAGTAGACCGCCAGCACCAGGGCGCTGAGCGACCAGGCGAGAACGGCACGCTCCTGGGCCAGGCGCTGGAACTTCGGGTTGGCCATGATGCGAGCGCTGGCCGAGGTGTCGGGGGAGTGGTGAGGTGTCATATCGGGCTCCGCTTTAGTTGTTTTTGTCGTGCCTGTCGCCACCGCCTTTTTCAGGCGTGCAGCATTCCCGGCGGCGCCTCGGGAAGGCGTCGCCAAGTTCTTCGTCAGTGAGGTGTTCGTCAGTGACCGCGGCTCCCTCCGGGAGCCAGCAAATGGTGGGTGGAGCAAGGCGCGGGAAGGCCGGAAACCAGGCATGCGTTCATGCTGTCAGCCCTCCATTCCAGTGACCCGGCAAGCCGAGAAAAGCACTTGGCTACGGGACGATGGATGTGAGTATATGTAAGCATCCATCCATTAAAGAACAGGCAAAATATCCTGATGGACATGCAAAAAAATCCTAGTCCGGAACAGGTCAAATGGGACGACCTGCGATTCTTCCTGGAAGTCGCCCGAACCCGCACCGCAACCGGAGCTGCCCGCCGCCTTGGAGTCGACTACACCACCGTGTCGCGACGCGTTCGAGCCCTGGAGCAGGCGCTGGGTGCCTTGCTGTTCGAGAAGTCGCGCGCGGCTGGGTTTGTCCTGACGGTGGAAGGCCAGCGCCTGCTGAGCCATGCCGAGACCCTGGAAAGCACCTTGCAAGCCGCCTGTGAGCAGGTGTCGGGTACGCGCCTGGGGCTTTCCGGCCATGTGCGCATCGGCTGTACGGAGGGCTTCGGCTCCTATTTCGTGACGGCGCAGATGAGTCGTTTCCTCGAGCAGTATCCGCATATCTCGGTGGACATCCTCCCTGTCCCTCACTTCGTCAGCCTGTCGCGCCGCGAAGCGGACATCGCCATCACCCTGGAGCGGCCCGAGCGCGGTCCCTATGTCTGCTCCAAGCTCGCCGACTATCGCTTGCGCCTCTACGGCACGCCTGAGTACCTGGCCAGCCAGCCGCCGATCGAGACCCGCGAGGACCTTGCAAACCATCCCTTCATCACCTACGTCGAGGATCTGGCGTTCAGCCCAAAGCTGCTGTATCTGAATGACCTGCTGCCCGGAGCCATGAGCCAGCTTCGTAGCACGAGTGTCATCGCCCAGTACCAGGCGGCGTTGCAGGGGAGTGAATCGCCCCGGCTTTCCTAGACACTCTCCAAGCTCTGGAAATAGCGCTTTTCAAACTCCACTGGCGATAGCTGCATAGCGCTGCTGTGCCGGCGTTTGGCGTTATAAAACATCTCGATGTAATCGAACACATCACTGCGGGCTTCTTCGCGGGTGCCGTAGGTTTTCCGTCGGATGCGTTCCCGCTTCAGCAACTGGAAAAAGCTTTCTGCTACCGCGTTGTCGTGGCAGTTGCCGCGTCGACTCATGCTGCTGATCAGGTTGTTGGCCTTGAGGAAACTCTGCCAGTCCGAGCTGCTGAACTGGCTACCCTGGTCGGAGTGGATCATCACCTCCTGCCTGGGTTTCCGCCGCCAGACCGCCATCAGCAAGGCATCGATGGCTAGGTCGCTGCACATCCGTGGCTTCATCGACCAGCCAACCACCTGGCGTGAAAACAGATCCAGCACCACCGCCAAGTACAACCAACCCTCATAGGTGCGGATGTAGGTGATGTCAGTGACCCAGACCTTGTTCGGTTCGCTGACGTTGAACTGCCGCTCCAGGCGGTTGGGCGAGGCCACCGTCGGCTTGCCCCCGTAATAACCGGGGCGCCGACGATAGCCGGTCTGCGAGCGCAGCCCTTCTCCCCGCATCAGGCGAGCCACGCGGTGCCGGCCACAGCACTCCCCCAGCTCACGCAGGTCGTCGTGGATCTTGCGATAGCCGTAGACCCCGCCGCTTTCCAGCCAGGCATGTTTGATCAACCCGAGCAGACGCTGGTCTTCCTTCGCGCGTACGGATTTCGGCTCGGACAACCAGGCGTAGTAACCGCTGGGATGTACTTTGAGGGTCTGGCAGAGACGACGTACCGGGTACTCCACCGATAACTTGTTGATGACGGCGTACTTCAGCCGGACTCCTTGGCAAAGTACGCGGCGGCCTTTTTTAAGATGTCTCGCTCTTCGGTTACCCGCTTGAGTTCCGCACGCAGACGACGCAGTTCGGCCTGTTGATCATCTTCTTGCTGCCGCTGTTCCCGGGGCTTGCTGTAGCGCTTGATCCAGGCATACAGGCTGTGCACCGACATGCCCAACCGCGCTGCCACCTCGGCCACGGGAAGGCCGCGCTCGGTCACTTGCTTGACCGCTTCGATTTTGAATTCTTCGGGGTAACGCTGGTTGCTCATGGCACCTCCTAATGGGCCTCATTATGAGGCTTGGAGGTGTCTACGAAACTAGGGGCGATTCA
>NZ_SSOF01000067.1:0-26917 GCF_029873115.1 Pseudomonas sp. BN606
CAGGGATGCAACATCCTCGATGCGCAGCAATTCGATGATCTGGATACTCAGCAGTTCTTCATGCGGGTGGTGTTCGACGCGATAGACAGCGCGACGCAACTGGTACTCGAGGACATCAAGGCTGGATTCGCCGATGTTGCCCATCGGTACGGCATGGAGTGGTCGCTGCGTCCGCAGGACCAGCGCAAGCGCGTAATGCTGCTCGTGTCCGGCTATGACCATTGCCTGCGCGACCTGCTTTACCGCAGCCGAATCGGCGAGCTGCCGATGGAGATATCGGCCGTTGTCGCCAACCATCCCCAGGAGCGATACGCCGCGGTTGATCTGCAGGGCATAGCGTTTCACTACCTGCCAGTGACCCGGGATAACAAGTCCCAGCAGGAAGAGAAACTGCTTGCCTTGATCGAGTCCACCAGGACCGACCTAGTTGTGCTCGCTCGCTACATGCAGATCCTCTCCGATGACCTCTCGCGCAAGCTGGATGGGCGCTGCATCAACATCCATCACAGCTTCCTGCCGGGATTCAAGGGCGCGCGTCCCTATCACCAGGCCCATGAGCGTGGCGTGAAGCTGATTGGCGCGACCTCGCACTTCGTCACCGCCGACCTGGACGAGGGCCCGATCATCGAGCAAGACGTCGAGCGCATTTCCCACCGCGATAGCGCGGAAGATCTCGTACGTAAGGGGCGTGACATCGAACGACGCGTCCTGGCCAGGGCAGTGCGCGCCTATCTGGAAGACCGCGTCATTCCGAACGGTCGCAAAACCATCGTGTTCGAAGGCTGACGCCTGGCCACGCATAACAACAATTCGTTGAAGTAACCGAGGTAAAGACATGCTCCCCAAGAATTTCAGAAAGACTCCAGAGGGCTATTTCACGTCCCGTTGGGGGCAGCCTGAGTACACGGACTGGCTCGACGAGAGCATGTCCTGGAAGGACCACTGCTACATCGGTGATTGGTCGTTCCTTTGGCAGCGGCGTTACCGTGGACCGGACGTGTTGAAGCTTTTCTCCGATACCTCCATCAACAGCTTCGCCAAGTTCGACATCATGCAGTCCAAGCATGTCACCCACTGCAATCGTGATGGCAAGGTGATCCATGAGGGTATCCTCAGCCGCTGGGGGGAGGATGACTTCATGCTCTTCGGTCGCGGCGGCTTCCTCATGGACTTCCACCTACGCAAGGGTGATTACAACGTCAGCTCGGAGGTTGTCGAAGGGTTCAAATTCCAGGTTGCTGGGCCCAAGGCTGCCGCATTGATCGAGAAGCTGACAGGCGTGGCCCTGGCGGACATCAAGTTCATGCACTCGCAAGTGGTGAAGATTGCCGGGCATGAGGTCTACGCGCTGCGACAGGGCATGTCCGGGGAGCCTGGTGTGGAGCTGCAAGGTCCTGCCGAACATGCTGCCGAGGTGTATGAGGCAGTGGTGCGAGCCGGCGAAGCGTTCGGGATTCGCAAGCTGGGTGGTCGAGCTGCCTTCATCAACCACCTGGAAGCCTGTTTCCCCACTATCGTGACCGACTACCTGCCGGCGATCTTCAGCGAGGACATGGCTGAGTATCGCGCCGAATTCGAAGCGTCTCTGCCGGCGTTCGCCTCGACCTTCAACGTTGCCGGCAGCTTCGAGGCTGATGATGTCAGCGCCTGGTACCGCAGCCCTGTCGAGCTCGGTTGGGGGCGCAACATCAAGTTCGATCACGACTTCATCGGCCGCGAGGCCCTGGAAAAGGAAGTGGCCAACCCACGCCGGGTGATTCGCACCCTGGTGTGGAATCCCGATGATGTGCTCAAGGTATTCGCATCCCTGTTCCAGAAGGGCGAGCACTACGCCTTCATGGAGATGCCCCGGGATCAGCGCGGTTTCATGTATGCCGACAAGGTGCTGGTGAACGGCCGTGAGGTCGGCGTTTCCACCTCTCGTGGCTACAGCTACTTCTTCCGCGAGATGCTCTCGCTGTGCACCCTGGACATCGCCCAGGCAGAAGTAGGTACTGAAGTCACGGTTATCTGGGGCAATCCGGGCGAGCCGCAACTGCCCATCCGCGCCACTGTCCAGCCCGCACCGTACAAAACCGACAACCGCCGCAGCTGAGTCGGCAAGGCCCTGGGTCTCAGGGCCTGCTTCATCTGTAAGACCCGGAGAAACAATGTCCGCATTCCTGATCGACGGAAAAGCCGAAGCCCGGCAACTGCGTGAACGTCTTGTACAGGACGTGAGCGCATTCGCTACTCGACACGGCCGCGCGCCCGGCCTGGCAGTCATTCTCGTGGGGGCCGATCCCGCCAGCGAGGTGTATGTACGCAACAAGGTGCTGCAAACGGAAGAGGTAGGTATGCACTCGTTCGAGTACCGCATGCCCGCCGACACCACGGAGGAGCGTCTACTCGCAAAGATCGACACCCTCAATCTTGATGACCGCGTTGACGGCATCCTGGTGCAGCTGCCCCTGCCAGCGGGCATCGATGTCACCCGGGTCATCGAGCGCATTGACCCGGCGAAGGATGTCGATGGATTCACCATCACCAATGCGGGTCGCCTGGCAACGGGGCTGGATGCTCTGGTGCCCTGCACGCCGACGGGGGTGATGTTCCTGCTGAGGAATGTGCATCGCACTTTAGTTGGCCTGAATGCGCTGGTGATTGGCGCATCCAATATCGTTGGCAAGCCCATGGCACGGCTGCTGCTGCAGGAACGCTGCACCGTGACCATCGCTCACAGCAAGACTGTAGATCTTGAGGCAAGGTGTCGGCAGGCCGACATTCTGGTCGTGGCAACCGGCGTTCCCCAGATGATTCCCGGCGATTGGGTAAAGCCCGGGGCTACGGTTATCGATGTCGGTATCAGCCGCATCAAGCAGGCGAACGGAACTACCAGGCTGGTGGGCGACGTTCACTTCGAAAGCGCAGTTGAGCGAGCCGGAGCGATTACACCTGTGCCAGGTGGCGTTGGGCCGATGACGATCGCTTGCTTGCTGGCCAATACGCTAAGTGCAGCACAGCGGCGTGTGGAAGTTCAGAGCTAGCTTTAATGGAACTGCTAAAGGTGCAGCCCATGGTAGGGCTGCATCTTCCAGATCGTGAAATGACCGGCAAGATAGCAATGCCAAGCACCCTCATTTTTCTTGGCCTGGGCAGCAATCACCGGCGCGAGCGTAACCTCAGTGACGGACTGCGATTGCTGGCGAGGAGGCTGCGCGATATCAGGTGCTCCGATATCTATGAAAGCACTGCCGTTGGAGCGTCATACGCCGCGCCATTCCTGAATCTAGTGGTTTCGGCCGTGACGACACTTGAGTTGCAGGAGCTGGTGCGTTGGCTGAAGAGCGTAGAGGCAAGTTGCGGACGAACCGCTGAGCAGATAGGCCTTGATATAGATTTGCTGACCTATGGCGACCTGGTTGGCCGATTCGAGTGTATCGAATTGCCTCATCCAGATATCTCTCGTCATGCCTTTGTCTTGCGCCCGCTTGCGGAGCTTGCTCCCTACCATATACATCCCAGGTTTGGACTCAGCTTTTCGGAGCTGTGGGACGACAGGCAGCCCGGTCCGTCGCTGAATTGGCACTGTGCTCAATGGCAAACCGCTGCGCGGTAAGGGGCGGCGTCACTCCGCCAGGGCAAGCTCATTGTGACCTTAGAGGGAGTGCTAACAACGCCTCGGGAGCCGCCAACTGTCGATCATTAGCCCACCAAAGCGTGGAGAGTGTCTAGGAAAGCCGGGGCGATTCGGGTTCTAAGCGGTTCAGCACAAGCGGTCTTCACTCGGACGCCTCACCATACCGGCCGTGGTGGCCAGGTGGCCGAGTCGCTGTCTTCAGCAGCAGTTAGCGGGAGTCCAAGGAAGCCGGTATGCACGAAGGAATAGTCCCCCAGTAAACATGTTCAGAGTGTCCTTGTTGGGAATTGGTAGACAGTAGGCGGGACGTAAATGAGAGTTTTAGCTTAGGTTAGCCGTCATTGACGAGGATCTGAGCTCGCAGGCATTCAAGATGTGTGCGAACCAGGAGACGGTGGGCACCTGACCCAGTTCATGCGGCGCCAGCCAGACTGAGGCGTCGTTTTCCCAGTTAAGCGTGAGCGTTCGAGTCAGGCTGTGGAAGTGAAAGGCGTAAACACGCCAAGTGCGACCATCTTGACCCGGCAAATTCAATACGCTGCTGCTAAGCAGTTTCAAGTGATGCTTTGAAATTCCCGCCTCTTCTTCCACTTCGACCAGGGCCTGAGAAAGCGGATCGCGATCGTGGTCGAGAAACCCGGTAATGCAATTCCAGCGCCCGACATCACCTGTTACCAGATTGCTGCGACGCAGCAGAGCTAGCTCCCCCTTATGGGAAAGAACCGCCGCAACAATCTCGCAGACACTTCCGGAAAATCGTTGAACAGCTGATTCGCGTTGACTTCCCATGGTGTGCTCCATTAGTCAGCACAAGCGGTGGTGCGGGGGAATGGCGTAGTCGTAATGATTAGCCGTAAATCGACGCCAGTCAACTATGGTGTTGATTTTTTCTGTCGCTCTCTGATTTCTCAATTTTCAACCTGTCTATGGCACGTTTGTTGTTGACATCTGAGGTGGGGGCTCCAGCCGAATGGCTGGAGCCTTTGGGACGCCTAGCGTACAGCGATCAGGCCACCATCCACCGGGAACATCTGACCGGTCATGAAGTGGGACGCGTCGCTGGCGAGGAACACCATTACCGGTGCCAGATCCTTGTCGGCATCGCCGAATTTTCCGCCCAGCGGTATGTCGGTCTTGGTGGCGGCATCATGGGCAGCTAGATCTTCCGCTGACAGTGCATTGCGGAAATCGATATACATGGGGGTGACCATATAAGGCAGAACGGCGTTGATGCGGATGCCGTCAGGACCCCATTGGCGGGCGACATTGCGTGTCCAGGTGTGAACCGCCGCCTTGGTGGCAGAATAGAGGGCATTGTTAATTTCGCCCGTCAGTCCCGATTCTGATCCGAAGTTGATGATGTTGCCGATACCTTGCCCCTTCATAAGGCGATAGGCAACGGCATTGGTGTTGATGGTTCCTAGTACATTAACGCGGAAAAGCATGTCGAACAGTTCTTCCGCTATGGCGTCCGGCGGGGAATGGCGTTGCACCCCAGCCACATTGACCATGACATCTAGGCCGCCCATATCCTCAACAGCTGCAGCAAAGACCTTTTCCACCTCTGTGCGGTCGGCAATGTTGCAGTGGTAGTAGCGGCTGATGCATCCGGGATGGGCCCTGATGGCTTCGGAAACAACCTGTTGTCCTAGCGAGTCGTTCATATCCATTGAGGCCACTGTTGCGCCGGCGGCAATGTAGGCCCGCACCACAGACGCACCAATACCTTGTGCGCCGCCGGTTACGATAATTCTTTTACCTTCTAGCGGTTTCATGTTGCCTTCCTGTTCTCTGTCTTGTCGATCGAAGGGCTGATTGCCTAAGCCTAGGGTTGTATACGGCGTTGTGCCGTCCCGCTGATCTAGCGGAATTCGTGCTGCCACGTACTACGCGGTACCGGTGCTTTCAAGAATGGGGCTATCGGATTGGATCAGTCAACCAAGGTGTTGATTTTTTGTTTGAATAGTCAACATTGACGTTGACTTGTCGGTCTCGGTGGTGCAACCATGATTTGAGCGTTACCGCAAGTCGGGCGAGCGCTTGGGCATTGCTTCTTCCGATCAACTAAGGTTCCGCTGCCATATGTCACCTACGAATATTCAGTCAGGCAACGAGTCGGCCATTTTAGAGATGGTTGGTCCTATTGCCGTCATCACGCTCAACCGTCCCGGCTCATTCAATGCAATTGATATAGAAATGGCGGTATGTCTGGAACAGCTGGCTTTGACTGTTGAGCGGAGCGATAGCGTCCGGGTGCTGGTCATTCGTGGGGCGGGTAAGGCGTTCTGTGCCGGCGGTGACGTCAATCTGTTCCTCTCCCATCTCGACGATTTGGCGCCGCCGATCGGTAAATTACTGGAACATTTCAACCGCTTTCTCTCGGTCTTGCGACGCATGGACAAGTTGGTGCTGACCAGTGTGCATGGCGCGGTGGCCGGTGCTGGATTTTCCATGGCCTTCATGGGGGACTTCTGTATTGCTGCGGCAAATACCCGTTTTCGTCCTGCCTATGCGCAGATCGGGGTTTCACCTGACGGTGGCGGTACGATCGGTGTTGTGCAGGCGCTAGGGGCGCGGCGCGCCCTGCAGATATTTCTGGACGAGACGGAGTTGAGCGCTGACGAGGCCAGCCAACTCGGTTTGTTGTCCAGGGTGGTCGAGCCGGCCGAACTGGAAGGCAAAACCCATGAGTACGCCGAGCGTCTGGCTGAACTGAGTCCGATAGCTGCGTCCCGTACAAAGCGTCTGGTCTGGCAATCAGCCTCAGTTCCGTTGGAGCAGCAGCTTGAGGCCGAGGCACAATCCATCATCGCCTGCATGGCTACCAGCGAGTTTAGAGAGCTGCTGAAAGGCTTGCGGCGTCGCTGAGGCTGGGTTGATGTGCTCGCTCTTCGGAGGGGGAAAGGTGTAAAGTTAAAATCAACTCAAGTGTTGATAAGTGGTGAATGATGTGCAAGAGTGCCTCCAAGATCAACAAAGACAAGAAGGAGGGGACATGTCGAGATTGCAGGGTAAGGTGGCTATCGTCACTGGCGGCGCTCGGGGCATTGGCAAATGCATTGTCGAGACCTTTGTTGCCGAAGGTGCGAAGGTGGTGGTCGGTGACATCAATGACCAGGCTGCCGACCTCGAATCACAGCTTGGCGCTGAGTGGGTTGCGTTCAAACGCACGGACGTGACCAGCGATGTCGAGATTGAGGCGTTGGTGGCCTATGCGGTTGAACGCTTTGGACGCCTGGACATCATGGTCAACAACGCCGGTGCCCTCGGCGATCAAACCAAGCTGATCGAGCTTGATGCGGACGGTTTTACCAAAACGGTAACTTTGCTGCTTCGCTCTGCGGCACTTGGTCACAAGTATGCTGCGCGTCAGATGATTGCCCAGGGGCAGGGCGGTAGTATCGTTTCAATTTCCAGTATTGCCGGTATCGAAGCCGGCTGGTCATCGGTTTCCTACGATGCAGCTAAGGCCGCAGTACTGCACCTGGCGCGTTCAGCCTCTTATGAACTGGCGCCCAAGCAAATCAGATCCAACGTGGTCGCGCCCGGTCTAATTCTCACACCAATCATTGGTACCGCTTGCGATGTGGCACCTGAGCATTACGCGGCGTTCACTGAAAGTCTTGAGGAGCCCTACGGCAAGCTGATTCCTCTGGGCCGGGCCGGCAAGCCGAAGGATATTGCTGAAGCGGTACTGTTCTTTGCCTCCGATGCTTCTGCGCATGTCACCGGCCAGTCCATTGCCGTTGACGGAGGTTTAACCTCCATGACCGGCTTTGACATCGGCGGAGTTGTGGCGCAGGCGGTTGAGAGTTTCAACGCGCGGATCGGTAATACCGAGAGCGGAAAGGTCGGCTGGCTACCGAACAGGAATGGCTGAATATAGGGGCAAAGCGAACTTCCGTTAATTACCCTGAAGTTCGCGCTTCCGGTTTAGTTTGTGGCAACGCTCCATTTTGGGCCACTGGCAGATAATGTCAGTCAGGCCCTTCTTTTTTAAGGTATAGGGGCGGCACTGTCGCCAAGGTCGCTACCAATTTACTGATTAGGATGGCTACACATGACACAGCGTCAGGTATTTGTGGTGGGGGCTGCACGCACCGCAATTGGCAGTTTTGGTGGTTCCCTGAAGGATCTTCCGCTTTCCACTCTGGCTACCGTAGCGGTACAGGCGGCAATTGAGCGTGCCGGCATCGAGCCGGGACAGGTCGGGCACGTGGTCATGGGGAATGTGATTCCCACCGAGCCCAGGGATGCCTACCTGAGTCGAGTCGCTGCCATCGATGCCGGTGTGCCGCAGGAAACTCCCGCGTTTAACGTCAATCGTCTGTGCGGCTCCGGTCTGCAGGCCATCGTATCCGCCGCGCAGTCGATTCTGCTAGGCGACACGGATATTGCTATCGGTGCTGGAGCGGAAAGTATGAGCCGCGGCCCTTTCATGATCGGCAATCTGCGCTGGGGCGCGCGGCTCGGCAATGCTGAAGCCATCGACTATATGAACGGCATTCTGCATGACCCCTGGAAGCGCATTCACATGGGGGGCACCGCCGAGAATGTGGCTGCCCGTTATGGCATTGACCGTACTTCGCAGGATGAACTCGCGGTTGAAAGTCAGCGCCGCGCTGCCCGTGCAATTTCCAAGGGCTATTTCGACGAGCAGATTGTGCCGGTCGAACTCAAGACTCGCAAAGGCACCAGTTACTTCAGCCGCGACGAAAATGTCCGCGCCGACGTGACAATCGAGCAACTCTCAGCAATGAAGCCGATTTTTGTCAAAGAAAATGGCACGGTTACCGCCGGAAATGCCTCCAGTCTGAACGACGGTGCCGCAGCATTAGTACTCATGGAGGGCAAGGCAGCAGAGACGTTGGGCCTGACTCCCCTAGCCCGCCTAGTTGGCTACGCCCATGCCGGCGTCGATCCAGATTACATGGGGATAGGCCCGGTGCCGGCGGTTCGTCAGGTGCTTGAGAAAACCGGCATCAAGCTCGACCAGATTAGTGTGATTGAGGCTAACGAAGCCTTTGCCGCCCAGGCCTGTGCGGTAATCAAGGAGTTGGGGTTGAATCCAGAGATCGTGAACCCCAATGGTTCGGGTATCTCTCTCGGGCACCCGGTCGGTGCTACCGGTGGAATCATTTCCATCAAGGCCATTTATGAGCTGCAACGTACCGGTGGGCGTTATGCCCTGGTCACCATGTGTATCGGCGGCGGGCAGGGTATTGCCGCCATATTTGAGCGTGTGTAATAGACAGCATTTTTTAGAGGTTGGACGACAGCTATGCAGATCAACAAGGTTGGTGTTGTCGGAGCCGGTACCATGGGTAACGGTATTGCTCAGGTTTGTGCCATTGCGGGACTGAGTGTGGTCATGCTGGACATTGATCAGCGGTCACTGGAGCGAGGTCTCCATACTGTGTCTGGTAGCCTTGAGCGACTGGTGCGCAAGGAAAAGCTGTCGCCGACCGATTGCGAATCTGCCCTGCAGCGTATCAAGAGCACTACCGATTACGCCGATCTCGCTGATGTGGATCTGGTGATTGAAGCTGCCTCCGAGGTGGAGAAAGTCAAGCTGGCCATCATCCAGACCCTGGACAAAACGGTACGTAAAGACGCGATTATTGCCAGCAATACGTCATCCATGTCCATCACCAAACTGGCGGCGGCAAGTAGCGTGCCGAACCGCTTCATAGGCATGCACTTTTTCAACCCAGTGCCGGTTATGCTGCTGGTCGAATTGATTCGTGGGCTGCAGACCGATGATGCCACCCACCAGGCAGCCGAGAAGTTTGTAGAAAATATCAGGAAGACTGCCATCTCGGTAAAGAACAGCGCGGGCTTTGCCGTGAATCGGATTCTGGTACCGATGATCAATGAGGCGGTATTCGTTTTGCAGGAAGGGATCGCCAGTGCTAGCGCGATCGATGAGGGCATGCGCCTGGGCTGCAACCATGTCATCGGGCCGCTGGCGCTGGCAGACCTGATTGGCCTGGATACCCTGCTGTCGGTGATGGAAGTGTTTTACAGCAGCTTCAATGACTCCAAATACCGTCCTGCACCGCTATTGCGTGAGATGGTCGAAGCCGGCTACTTGGGGCGCAAGAGCGGCCAAGGCTTTTACAGTTATTGAGGTTATTCAAGCAAGCTGTGAAGAGGACTTCTCATTACTGGTGAAATATGCCAACCCAGTTGCCCGATGAAGCTGATGACCTTCGCCGGCGCCGAGTACTCCGGCAAGCGTAACCAGATTGCAAGGAGTTGTTCCTGATCGAGTTAGATCAGGTGGTGCTGTGGAAGGGCTTGGAGGCCCTGATCGAGCCGCATGACCCGAAGGGGGGGAGGGCCGTACGGTCTATCCGTTGGTGGCGTTGCTGCGTGTGCATCTCATGCACAACTGGTTTGGCTACAAGGATCCGGCGATGGAGATCTCCTTGTGCAAGACTACCCTCCTGCGCTAGTTCGCCGGCCTGAGCCTGGAGGGTATCCCCAATGAAACTAACATCCTCACTTCCGGCGTCTCCTGGAGATGCATGAGTCGGCGATTGGGATTCTGGCCGTGATTAACGGCTGCCTGTGGGGATCTTGGCCTGTCCCTGCCCCAGGGCAGTATCGTCGATGCCTCACTGATCCATGCTCTGAACTCGACCAAGAACCAAGGCTGCAAGTGTGACCCGGAAATGTATCAGGCCAAGAAGGGAAACTATTCTACTTCGAGCTAATGCCCACGTTGGCTCCCACGAAGAGTCGGGATTGGTACACCGCGTGGTGGACACTGCGGCCGTTATCGTGGATATCACCCAGGGCGGAAAACTGCTGCACGGCGAGGCAAGCGTGGCGTGCGCTGACGTCGGTTATGCCGGAGTCGAAAAACGTTCTGAATAAGAAAGTCGCCAGGTCATCGGGCAGATCACGGCTCGGCGCAGTTCCTACTAGAACTTTGGCAATCGCAGTGCTTTTACAAGGATCTCGGCAAGATCGAGCAAGCCAATGCGCAGGTACGGGCGAAAATGGAGCATCCTTTTCGGGTGATCAAGCGGTAGTTTGGCTACACCAAGGTTCACTTCCGGGCTCGGCCAAAAAATGCGGCGCAGCTGGTCACCTTGTTCGCCCTATCAGAACCTATGGATGGCCCGCCGAGAATTGCTGGTAGGGGCAGCCAGGTGGCAGCATCTATTTCTTTACGCATACGTTGATAATCGTTAGCATTGTTTGAAAAGTGATCAACAATTGGATCACTAAATTTGACTTAAGGAAGAACCTACAGTATGGCCAATTCCTCACCTCCGAGTAGCAATATATCCCGGCGTCGTAAGTCTGCTTTGAATGACGGGGGAGCCAAGTACAAGGCCAAGAGAGATGAGTTGATCCGCCTTGCAGCCGAGCTTTTCAAGGAGCATGGTTATCAGACAACGACCCTTAACGACATCGCCAATTATGCTGGAATGGATCGGGCCAGCGTCTATTATTACGTCGGAAACAAGGAAGAATTTCTCCGCGATGCAGTCAAGGGGGGAGTTGAGCAGAATGCCAAGAATATCGAAAAGTTGCTCAGCCGTGAGGATCTAGGCACCGGGGAAAAGCTCAGGCAACTAGTACAATTGCTGATGCAGTCATACAGTGATAGCTATCCTTACATGTACGTCTATATTCAGGAGGAGATGCACAAGATTGCCGACGCCAAAACCCCTTGGGCGCAGGAAATGCTTGAAAAAACCAAGGGCTTCGAGCATGCGGTGCTGGTTCTGATAAAGCAGGGCGTGGCTGAGGGCAACTTCCGAGATGATATCCCCGCTAGCCTAGCAGCCAACACTATCTTCGGAATGTTGAACTGGACATATCGCTGGTACACCCCCAGGAGTAAGTTTTCAGCCAAGGAGGTGGCAGATGCATTTTGCAATATATTCTTTACTGGAATGCAGAAAAACTGACCTGACATCAGCTTCAAAAATCGGGCTCTAGAAATAGTTCGGTTATGATGCCGGGAAGCTCTTCAGTGCATGATTTGCCGTTGTCAGTATCCCGATCTACTGTTCTGTGTTTGTGGCGGTTAGGGAAGGTATTTCATGGACATCTTCCGGAGCGCAATCGGTCAACATGCTGTCGGCAGGTGGGAGCAGTCTTTATCCGGCCTGCTATGTAGGCCGAGAAGCCCTGCCGATCTTGATGGAATCCGCTGACGAGGTCCTTATCTGAAGTGCGAACTGCAGGCAGTACCCTTGGCTCATACTCCCAACCAGGATTCCGCGCCACGACTGCCATCATCTGTTTACCGCCAGCGTTCCCTGTGAGGACTGGTGCTGTGATGAGTTGGGTTGGTCTACTGGGCGATGCGCTGATTAGTTCGGACCGGTAGGGCGATCCTGTGGCTAGTATCGTCCACACGGTTCGGGCCAGCTTGTTAGCCAGCACTGCGACCACCACGTTGTAGGGTCGCTTGGCCGTTAAACGCTCAATCCATGCGGATATTGGCCTTTGGCGATGATTGAGCGCGATGGGGGTATGGCCAACTTCGTGGCAGGGGAAATTTCTTCGCTCTTGAAGTAGCCCCGGTCGGTGACCACCGGCAGCACTTCCATGCCCATGGCCTCCTGGGCTTGCTTGGCCATCGCACTCATTTGATTGTGGTCAATGCCGGTGTTGCGACTTCGTGTGTCACGATCAGATGAGTGCGGAGAACCGCGCGAGCTGGATGGCCTGCCGGACAGAAGTCGGTCCGGCAGACTTAGGTCGCTGTCTGTCAATACCGCGAATTACCATTGTGTGTCTGGAATATTCACTACAATACCGTCTAGTTCAGAGGTCATGAAGATCTGGCAGCAGAGCCTGCTGTTCGGCTTTACTTCCGCCGCCGCGCAATCCAACATTCCACTTTCGCGGTCGGTGGGAGCCGGTACTTTGTCCATGAAAGTGTTGTCGACATACACATGGCATGTTGCGCAGCTGGCACTACCGCCGCAATCACCGACAATATCATAGATGCCATTTGAGACTGCCGCGTGCATAAGGCTAACTCCGTCGGCGACGTCCAGCTCGCGACGCGTTCCATCATGCGACACATACACTACCTTAGACATTTGTATATCCTCATATTTAATTGGGCAAAGGCGGCGATTAATTGATGGTGCCTTTAGATACTATTTAAACCGGCTTTGGCTGCCGCGATTATTTCTTTCAACGGCACACTTTCGTCATCCAGTAGGCTTGGTTCAACAGGCAGTCGGTCCGTTATGATTTGTTTTGCTAGGTTGAACTCAACCGGGCGGTTCACAGTGTCGACCGCCAGGACTCGGTCGCCCAGCAGGTAGAAAACTGTGAAGTCGGGCTGTTCCAAAGAGCCACGGACAATGATCCGATCGTATCCTTCAGATAGCCCGACCATTTTCAGTCCGACTTCATACTGGTCGGACCAGAACCAAGGAGCAGCTTCGCTGCGTGGTGGCTTACCGCAGACGATAGCGGCAACTTTCCGCGCTTGCTCCAATGCATTCGGCACCGACTCGATACGTACCCAGCGGCCATAGATCCGGCTGTGAAACCGGGCGCAGTCGCCGATCGCCATGATCGCAGGATCAGAGGTCTGCATCTGCTCGTTGACCACGATACCGTTATCTACCAGCAGTCCGGCCGCACTGGCCAGTTCACAGTTCGGGATCAAACCAATCCCGGCAACTACCATATCTGCGGGCAGTCGCGTGCCGTCCTTACACAGTACGGCAGTCACTTTCTGCTGATCGGCTGACATCTCGAATCCACACACTTGCATGCCGGTTCGTATGTCAACGCCAGCATCACGGTGCAGGCGTTCGTAAAAGGCTGATACCGGTGGAGCAGTAACTCGCGCGAGAACACGGTCTGTCGTGTCGAGCAGCGTGACCTGCATGTTCGCTTTGACGGCGGTTGCAGCCACTTCAAGTCCGACATAGCCGCCGCCAATCACCACCAGTCGATTGCCTCGAGTCAACTGTTGGCGGATACACTCGGCATCCTCAAGTGTGCGTAGATATCGTAAGTTAGCCGCCTTGCCGACAGCGCCACTGGCTACCGGTAGCAGCCTCGGACGTCCGCCGGTCGCCAACACCAACAAGTCGTAGGGCAGTACCTGGCCATCCGACAGGCTGACGTGCCGTAGGTCGCGGTTTATTGCCGTTACCTGAGTGCTGCTGAGCAATTGGATGTTCTGCGCCGCGTAGGTATTCGGGGCTCTCAGGTACAGGCTTTCCGGTGTAGCTGTGCCAGCTAGATAGGCTTTGGACAAAGGCGGGAGATGATGGGGAACAGCTGCTGCTTCCCCCACTAGCCAGATATTGCCTTCCCAGCCGTTGGCGCGCAGCCCAAAAGCAACCTCAACCCCTGCGTGGCCGGCACCGACGATGACCAGATTTTTGTTTGCGTTCACTGCACGCACCCCACGCTTTTAAACTGCATTAGTGGTCGCCGGATCCCAGACGAGCGGGAGTGCATGCACGCCGCTGACAATGCCACTCTGGTGGCGTACTTGGGCGTCCGGGGCAATGGAGAAGTCAGGGATCCTTGCGAGCCATTCCCGGAGGGTGGTGACGATTTCGCGGCGGGCTAGATGCTGGCCAAGGCACAGATGACTGCCGTGACCAAAGGTCGTATGCGATACCTTCTGGCGGCTGAAGTCGACGTGCATCGGGCAGGCGTTTTCACGCTCATCCAGGCCCGACAGCAGTTGCGGCAGGAGGATCTGATCGCCCTTCTTCAGCAGTACACCATGGAACTCGAGGTCGGATTTGAGAATGCGGCCATCAGCAACCAGCGAAAAGCGGCGGAGTAGTTCCTCGGTGGCAGCCGGAATGCGCTCTGGATGCTCGATCAGCTCTTTGCGGTGCTCTGGACTTTTGGCCAGAAACTCCATGCTGAAGCTGAGGAAGTTGACGACGGTATCCAAGCCACCAACCAGCAGCAGACCACACATTCTCTTCGCTTCGTCGCTGGTGATTGGGCGCCCGTTGACTTGGCCATTGGCGATTACGCTTATCGCGTCGGTACCAGGCTTCAGTTTGCGCTCCGCAATGATTGGCATCAGATACTCATAGAGCCCGTCTCTGGCCTCCACAAAAGTCATGCTGCCATCCGGGCGGGTCATTTGATCCGAGAGGTATTTCAGATGCGGAATGTCTTCGTCTGGCAGCCCCGCGAGCCGCATGAAGATTCGAATCGGGAACGGCTCAGCAAAATCTTCAGTAAAGTTGCAGTGACCTTGAAGGCGGATGTCGTCGATCAGTGAGCAGGCCAGCTCCCTGATATGGTCCTCTAATTTATCCACTGCAGGCATGCCTACGACTCCGCTGGCTAGGGCGCGAAAATGGCGCTGCTCCGGCGGATCCATTGAAGTGGGAATGAAGTCATAAGCCTCGCCAGCTTCGCGGGGAATGAACGGGCACTCGCTGGAAAAATGTGCATGGTCTTCGAAGGCTTCGCGTATCAATTTTCCCCGGGTGGCAATCCAGTGCCCGCCATTGCATCGAGTCCATATCAGATCGGGTACATTGGGGCCCTGCAGTGTCGCCCAGGCTTTTTGCACACCTTCCGAAATGTTAGGCGGGTTGTACATGTCGAAGTCAAAAACCAAGTGCTCAGGTACGTGGGGCGGCAGGGGCGCAAGATTGGCAATGCTCTGTTTGGCTTCAGTACTCATTTTTGTTCTCCTGAAATAATGGGGCGGTTAGAGCGTTGGATCGATCACGGGCTTGATCAGTGCACCTGTCTTGACCAGCTCAAGCGCCTTGTTGGCATCATTGATGGAAAAACGCTGCGTGATTAGGTCGGCCAGCGGGAAACGGTCCTGCAGTCGCGCCGCAAGCTGCATGGCCTGGTAGTAATGCTTGGGTTTGGGGAAGGTCGCTCCGGCAATCGTCATGTTCCTGATGGTCAGATCGCGGGGAGCGATGGGCTGAGTGCCAATCGCGCCCCACAGGCCGAGAATGACGTAGCGGCCGTGGTTGCCGGTCAGGTTCACGCCTTCAGGGAAGGCCGGTAAGGCGCCGGCGGCTTCCACTACCAGGCTGGCGCCTCGCTTGCCGAACCGTTCGGCGACGATGCGTAGCCGGTCTTCTGGGGTGGTGTCCTTGAGCGAGATGGTCTCAGTCGCGCCTAAGCTGCGTGCCATTTCCAGGCGAACTGGGGAATGGTCGATGGCAATGATTTCCTTCGCACCAGATGCCGCAGCAACCAACACAGCAGCGAGTCCGACCGGTCCGGCACCCTGAACAACTACAGTATCGTCCAGGCCCACGGGGCCGCAGCGGTCATAGCCGCGCAGCACGGTTGGTAAGGCGCAGCCGAGTGCGGCCAATGCTTCCGGTTGGGCGTGATCGGGCAGACGATAGAAGGCCATGCCGCTGGGTAGGCAGGCAAAGTCTGCATAACTACCCCAGTTGGGCTTGTCCGCATGCTCAAAAAAGGTTGAGTTGTCGCAGGGGGTTTCATCCAGAACGGTGCAGGTATGGCAGCGATGGCACAGAGCGATTGGGGCCCAATACACCATGTCACCCTGCTTAACCGGGACTCCTGCATAGTCCGTGGTGACGCCGGCCCCGAGTTTTTCGATGCGCCCCACACCCTCGTGGCCGAGAATGATCGGGAAGGGCATGGTGCCCGCCTCTCCGGAAACGATGTGCACATCGCTGCCGCACACGCCACCAAGGACGACGCGTA
Source organism: Pseudomonas sp. BN606 (assembly GCF_029873115.1). Lineage (NCBI taxonomy): Bacteria > Pseudomonadati > Pseudomonadota > Gammaproteobacteria > Pseudomonadales > Pseudomonadaceae > Pseudomonas > Pseudomonas sp. BN606. The sequence goes on from NZ_SSOF01000067.1 coordinate 16,301, forward strand.
CTAGGGCTCCGCCTGGTGCAGGATCAAAAACCGGGACGTTCCAGGTCTCGACCTGATTTTGTTCGACCATCACGGCTGCTCTTGCATATTGCATTCTTACACCTCGTTTTTGTTGTGCTTTGGGGCTGGGCCAGCGAAGCCTTCCCGCTGTGCTCAATTGGTCAGGTTGAGCTGTATATCGGTGATATACTGAATATATGGACGATTGCGTTGATGGTCAACATGCGCGGTGAAAAATATTCAACACGCGTGTTGAGTGGCGGTTTTGACTTGTGAGTCATGCTGGTATTGTGCGGACCGGCTTCCCGCCGGGGCGTTTAGTAGCCGTGTGGCTTGGGTCGCCCTGAATCGAACACGGCAGTGAGGACTTACATTGAAAGCAGCCCAGCCTCTGGAAAAAAAAAAGGTCGTATCGACCCCAGCAATGGCGATATCAAGCAGGACTTGCTGCGTGCAGCCGTGCACCTGTTAAGTACCAAGGGACGCGAGGGTGCAACCATGCGGGCGATCTGCGCGGAGGTAGGCGTAACGCCGCCAACGTTGTATCACCACTACGGTGATCTACATGGACTGCACAAGGCTGCGATTGACGTGACCTACCTGCAGGTTGCCAAGGCCTATCACGACGGTATCGACGAGAAGGGGCCGCTCAAGGGGATACGCGATGGATGGGCAACGTTCCTGCAGTTTGCCTACTCAGAGCCGAATATGTGTCGCATTGTGATCCAGCAGATCATGGCGGGAGAGCCTCCGAGCCTGGTCGCTGATACCCTGCGAGGTGTCGCTGACGACCTATCCCATTTCCATACGCAGGGGCAGTTGAAGTATTCACCCAGGGATACGGCGCAGCTGCTGTGGATGGGCGCATTGGGCGCACTGACCTACGCGGTCAGCCTGGAAGGGGCTGGGGGGGCGCAAGATTTGGCCTTGCAGAAGGCCAAGCTCGATATCACTCTGGCGGCACTCTTCAATATCGAAGATGAATAGGTAGGCCTATTCCCGACATGTGGTGTGTCCAGGAGCTAGTGGACAGGTAGTTGAGAGCTAATGCTCGCAGAGCGCCGCTCAAACTCCATCAGACTGAGATAGCCCCGCGTCGAGTGGCGGCGACGGTGATTGTGTCGTAGAGCAGATCGGGCTTTGCCTCCTGGTAGCTGGCATAGCGCATCAAGTATTCCCCCTCGACTTTCAGCGAGCGGAAGAAACGCGCTCCCACCGAGTGTCCGGGCAGTTCCCCGAATGTGAATGGCTGGCACGATTTGATGTCGTCTAGGCAAAGCCAAGTAGTCGTAGGCGCAGTATTGGCTGCCGCTGCCGAATGCAGCAGCACCTCCGCCCGTCCCTGGCGTCGTGCAAGGGCTATCTCCAGCGCAGTGCGTACGGGGCTGATGCATACGGTGAAGCATCGCCCAATCGACGACTACACGCGAATACAGATCGAGCACCAACGCCAGATATAGCCTCCTTGGGCTGTCCGCTCGTAGGTCATGTTCGAGATCCAATGCCGGTTGGCGCGATCCGAAGCGAACTGGCGTCCAAGTGATTCGGGGCAATCGGCGGGTAGTGGCGACCGCGGGCTAGAATCTCGTAGCCCGGAATCCAATACACGCTGGCCAACTCGATCGCCACTGTGGTGTCCCCGAGCTGGGCCAACTAGGTACACATCAGCAGTGAAGGCTTGATAGTTTGTACCGATACTTCGGTGAGTTCAGTGGGGTTTCCGACCACATGAAACCGCGAGCCAAGATCAGTACCGGTTGCGCAATCATGAATGACCGCCAGGTAGCGCGTTGATATGAGCTATATCACGTGCCCCGGCCACACCGAAAATTCCGGAGGGGGCTCGGATCAGATCTCCTTCCTAAGCGGGATCACGAAACGCTCCACCACTCGCGGGTCTGCAGCTTCCTCTGGGACAAGTATTTTGATGGGGACTCAGCCTCCCAGAAAGCAGACGACCGCGGTCCTGCGGAGTCACCGTAGTGGGCGTGCTACTAATCCAATGGGCCACGGACTGCCGGGAAGGTGGTTTTTTAACACTTCGCGCACCATGGTGGCCTGGGCCAATTGCTGGTGCAGGCGGAGAAGTTCAGCGCGCTCAACACGATGCTTGCCGTTGCCAAGGAAGGCATCGCCACCTTGCTGTTCGTAGTGGCTCTTCCATTTGTCTAGCAGGCTTTCAGCAATACCCAATGCCTGGGGTACATGACGATGCGACATCTCGCAAAGTACGTGGTCTATCGCCTCGCGTTTGAAGGAGTTGGGAAAACGTCGTCTGATCTGGGGCATGAGCATGCCGTGTGGTGGGCATTACTCACCTTAACTCAGTGCCCACTTAGCCCGGGATGATTCAGTCTGCGAGTTTCCCTAACTACCTATGCGAAGCGTCAATAGCCGCTGCGAAAGGCATAAGCATAGCTTCCTTGTCTTCTGCCGTTTGGCCGTAAAAATCAACGTGATTACACATGGCTGCGCCTACCTTCAACATCAAGTACGGATAGTCCCTAAGCCTCCACCGAGCTGTTCAGGAAGTCGAACAAGGCATCGTTGAACGCGTCGTTGCTGTCGCCGGCGACCATATGTTCGGCTCCGGCCACATTAGCCAGCCGTGCGTGCGGAATCAGCGCAAGAAGCTGATTTACCCCCTTTTTACTGACCAGCCGGCTGGCGCCGCCACGGATAAGAAGCGTAGGTATGTCCACCCTTGATGCAGCAGCTTCTAGACGCTCGGGGCGCCGGGAGCGTTGGTTGTTTGGGGCGGTGAATGCTGGATCGTAGTGCCAGCGGTAGCGGCCGTCGGCGCCCAGGCGCAGGTTACGCTGGAGTCCTCCAAAGTCGGTCGGCCGCTGCCGATGGGGAAGGTAGGCTGCAACCGCATCGGCTGCTTCTTGCAGGCTAGTGAAGCCATTCGGAGCGGCCTGCATGAACCGGAGGATTTCCGCTGCTCCTTCGGCCTCGATCCGCGGCACCACGTCCACCAGCACCAGGCCATGGGCAGGCTGACGGGCCTCGCCGATGGCGAGTAGGGAAGTCAGCCCACCAAGCGAGGCTCCGACCAGCACCGGTGGTCGGCGCAGGGTCTCCATAACCTCGTGCAAGTCAGCAACGAAGACATCCAGGCTGTAGTCCTGGTCGTGCGACCAGCCACTGTCACCATGGCCGCGCAAGTCCAACGACACGGTGTGAAAGCCGCGATCGACCATGCGCTGCGCCGTGTTTTTCCACGAGTGACGAGTCTGTCCGCCGCCGTGCAGTAGCACGATGGGTTGACGATCGGGGTCGCCGCCGACATCGGCCGCCAGGCTGATGCCCGCGGCGCCCTTGAATAGCATCTTGCGCATTTTTCGTCTCAACGCTTGTAATCAACCGAAGGTCGGGCAGCTCACTGACGGAGGTGGCGTGGGCAATCAGCTGGCCACCCATCGACCTAGTCACGTGGCTACGACCCTTCGCCGCGCTCGAGTCGGTACCCCGCGAGGGGCTGTTGACGTCTCGAGCTTGGCAAAGAAAATCTCAGCACGGCTGCTGTGAAAGTATCTTCGTTCAGCAATAACGGGCGACTTACTGAGCCAGCATCCCCGCGTCAATCAGGTGTTCACTGCCTGTGATGTAGGAGGACTCGTCCGATGCAAGGAACAGCACCAGGTTGGAGACCTCTTGGGCGGCGGCGATACGGCCCAACGGAATCATGCTCAGTGCATCTCCACCGTTCTCATCGGTTGCCTCCACCATCATCGGCGTCTGAATGAAGCCAGGGTGTACCGAGTTAACGCGGATGTTTTTCGGGCCGTATTCAATTGCTGTCGCTTTGGTCATGCCACGTACCGCGAACTTGCTGGCCACATAGGCCAGGTTTGGGAAGCCATAGTTTGCGGCCATGCCGGCAATCGACGAAATGTTCACAATCGAACCGATGCCTGCCTTGAGCATGGACGGCAGAACGGCCCGCATACCCAGAAACACCGAGAGCTGGTTGACGCTGCAAACCTTCAGGTAATCCGCTTCGCCGAGGGCCAGGGTGTTGGCTACCGGGCCGAGTATGCCGGCATTGTTGACCAGCACAGTGGGGGGGCCAAACGCGGATTCGGCCTCGGCCATCACCTCTGCCCAGGAGTTGACGCAGGTGACGTCGTGCTTCAAGAACAACGCGTTACTGCCAAGCTCCTTAGCCAGTGCCTGGCCGGCTTGTTCTGACAGATCGGTCAACACCACCTTGGCACCTTCCGCAACGAAGCATCTGGCATGGGACTCGCCCATGCCCCTAGCGGCCCCGGTAATCAACGCCACTTTGCCTGCTAGTCGACTCACGATGTTGCCCTCTTGTTGTTATGTGTTGGGCAGGGCGGCCGCGCCCCGCCAAGCTGGTGTGATCTACTCGGCGATGAAGGTTTCGTACATGTGCAGAGTGTCACTGTATTCCCGGATATTGGTGATGCGCTTACCATCCACCTCGAAAAGGAAGTGATAGGTGTTCTTGAACACCCGTCCGTTTTTCAGCTCCGAGCAAGACTCTGCCTCCACTGCGACACGCTTGCCTTCGGCAGTCATGCTGCCGGAGGTGATCGGCAAAGCGCCATGCTTGTAAACGTTGACGACGCCAGCCAGCAGTTCTCCCATCTGAAGTTTGCTGTAGCTGCCAGAAATGCCGGGTACGTTGCCGGATATCCACCAAATACAGTCATCGTCCAGGCAGCTGACGATTCCGGCCACATCACCGGTGGAGAAAACACTCAAGAAATGGCGCACCACTTCCTTGTTGCGTTCAAGTGGGTTGTTGGCTGTGTTCACCCTGGACTCCTGTGACTTAGATTGTCGGATCCGAACGTTGTCAGCGCGTCTCGCGAAGCCCGGCTTATCCCATCATCTGTTCCATGGCCATCAGTAGCATTCTTGCTTCCTTAAAGTCAACAAATGTGTTGATATTTGATCGGTAAATGAATCACTGTATGACCTACCGGAACGTGTCCGTTGAATCCAGTTCGAGTCGACTTAACCCCTGGCTCATGGCCAGGATCGCGATAACAACATCAAGGGCAGAGTAATGACCAAAGACATGCAGGTTCTGCTGGACAAGCAGGCGATCTATGAAGTGCTGATCCGTTATTGCCGCGGTGCGGATCGCTGCGACGAGGAGTTGATCCGTTCTGTCTACCATGACGACGCCTACGATGATCATGGTTACTGGCGGGGGACTGGCAGTGACTTTGCTCGTTTTTTACCCGCACGCCTAACCTCCGCTAACGTGGCGACTACACACTCGATCACCAATGTACTGATTGAGGTTGATGGAGACACGGCTCGATCGGAGTCGCAGGTCATGGCGACTCTTGTGCGAATCGGTAGTCCACGGATGGCCGATGTAATGGGGGCCCGTTATCTGGACCGTCTCTCCCGGCGCAATGGCGAATGGAAGATTGATGAGCGCACGGTGGTGTTGGATTGGCACAAGGTTGAAGCCTGGGTCGAAGCGGAGGCACCGATTCCTCTCGATGGATTTACGCGCGGTGATCGCTTCCCGGTTGATCCGGTATACAGGCTTATGGCGACAGAGCCCCCTCGCTGAGTGGGGTGGATCTAGTTACTTGGTTCGGTGGTCGGCGTGATGACCAGTTTGCCAATCAGATTGCGGGACAGCGCCATTTTGAGGGCATCCGGTGTCCTTTCTAGCGGATAGGTCCGCGAAATAAGCGGCCTCAGACTTCCCGCTCTGTAAAGCTCCGACAGGTGCCTGAAGCTGGCGTGGTGTTGCGCCGGATCGAGTTGTACGGCGGGCCACCAGAAGATGCCGGCGACCTGAATGTTCTTCAGCAGCAGTAGGTTGGCCGGTATCTGCGGAATCTGTCCGCTGGCGAAGCCGACAATCAATAGCCTGCCACCGTGGCTCATGCAGCGTGACATGCTATTGAAGGCTTCGCCGCCCACCGTATCCATGCACATATCCGCCCCTCGGCCGTCGGTCAGCTCTAGTACCCGCTTCTTCAGGTCTTCGTTGCTGTAATCGATTAGGTGGTCGGCGCCGTGTGCCTTCGCAGCTTCCAGCTTGTGTGTGGAGCTGGCAACAGCAATGACTGTTGCACCGAGCGCCTTGGCAATTTCAATACTGGCAAGGCCCACGCCGCCCGCGGCGCCGAGCACAACGAGAGTCTCATTTGCCTGAATCCGGCCGCGGCGAACCAGAGCGTAGTAACTGGTGCCGTATGCGGAATAAAAGCCTGATGCGGTTACACAATCCATGCCCTCCGGCACCTTGACCACCAGTTCGGCACGGGCCACGGCCTCTTCGGCGAATCCGCCGTAGCCATCTCGGGTCAGAGCCATGACGCGGTCACCAGGGTGTAATGCATTGACATTGGCGCCGACCTCAATTACCTCGCCTGCGATCTCAAAGCCTGGGGCAAAGGGCATCGGCGGTTTGGCTTGATACTTTCCCTGGATGATCAGATTGTCTGGGAAATTGACTGCTGCCCCATAGACCCTGATGCGAATGTCGTCAGTTCCGATGGCCGGGCTGTCCATTTCGCCTTGAGTCAGCGCCTCTGCAGGGCCGTATTCGCTGCAAATAATTGCCCGCATCTGAGTACTCCTGGTGTTGATCGTGGGCGCCGAATGTGGGCCGGCAAGACTGTTCAGTCAACTGTAATGTTGATTTGGTTGCCGCGGATCTGCAACCAGAGATTGGAAATGATTTGTCCCGATGACGCTTGCTGGGGGGGCCGCGGAAGGTTACCCGGAAATCGAGTCGGGGAGGGTCGATGATAGAGCAAATCAACTGTTGTGTTGACTAATTTCGACAAAGGCCGCACGATGGTTCAAAACAAGAAAGAGGGTATTCATATGTCAGATATCGAACGCAGGCTTAAAGCGCTGGAAGACCGCGCCGAGCTGCAGGATTTGGCCGTCCGCTACTTCGTTGCCACAGACGATGATGACTTCGCTACCTTGGAGGCGCTCTTTGCGCCTGGAGCAGAATTCCATGCCGGTGGGTTCGCCGGCGGTACTGATCGGGCCGCGATCATGGTTTTCCTGCGAAGTGCCAGAGCGAACATGGGCATCACCATCCACACGCCTCACTATAGCTTGATCACTTTCACCGGTGATGACACCGCAACGGGAGTGGTTGGCGCGCATCTCGAAATTGCCATGGCTGGCCAAAGCCTGTTTGGGGCCGTGCGCTATTACGACAAATACCAACGTCTGCACGGCAAATGGCATTTTTCGAAAAGGGAAATGCTGGCAGTACATATGGGGCCTTGGGAGCAGGTCGCGACCTCACTCACCGCAGACTTGCGGGTCCGGTGGCCGGGTGGCAAGCCGCAGGCTGCCGATCTGCCGGCGCGCCGGGAAAACCTGTAGCTAAGGGGAATCCCATCAAACGGCCATTAAGGGTGCAGCTATGCAGTTAGACAAGATTGAAGACATTATCGAAGACATCCGCCTCGGTAAAATGGTCGTATTGATTGACGATGAGGATCGCGAAAACGAGGGCGACCTCGTCATGGCCGCTCAGCATGTGAAGGCTGAGCACATCAACTTCATGGCTCGCTTTGCTCGCGGCCTGATTTGCATGCCAATGAGCAAGTCCCAGGCCGAGCGCTTGGGGCTGAGGCTGATGGTCGAACACAACGGGTCAGGTTTCGGCACCAAGTTCACCGCCTCGATTGAGGCGGCAAAGGGGGTGAGTACCGGGATCTCCGCCGCAGATCGGGCTTTGACGGTACAGGCCGCAGCGGCACACTCTGCCAGGGCGGAGGACATTGTCCAACCGGGGCATATTTTCCCACTGATCGCCGAGCCGGGTGGTGTGTTGGTTCGAGCTGGGCATACAGAAGCTTCCTGCGATCTCGCCAGACTGGCCGGTCTTAATGAAACCGGGGTGATCTGTGAAGTGATGAACGAAGACGGCTCAATGGCGCGCCTGCCTGAATTGATCGAATTTGCCAAGGAGCATGGGCTCAGGATCGGCACCATTGCCGACCTAATCCATTATCGGGCTGTCAATGAAGCGACCATTGAGCGGCTGTATAAACAGTCAGTGATGACCGATCATGGTCAATTCATGATGCATGCCTATCGCGACTGTATTAACGGAGATATCCACCTGGCTCTGACCCAGGGCGAACTGGATGGCTCGGCTACGCTAGTTCGCGTGCAGCAGTCGGTTTGCCTCCGTGATTTGCTCGGCATTCAGATTCCTGGCAGTAGTGGCTGGAATATCCAGCGCTGCCTTGCGCGAATTTCGGCGGAGAAAAAGGGCGTGTTGGTACTTCTTGCAGGCGCAGAATCTTCCTCAGACATGAAGCACAAGATAGATGCCCTGAGCAGCATGTCCAAAGTGCCTAGAGCATCGGCAGATGGTGATCCTCTGATGATTGGTGTTGGGTCGCAGATACTCCGTGATCTCGGCTTAGGGGATATGCGGCTTATGGCGTCGCCGGCAAAGTATCACGGGATCTCTGGGTTCAACTTGCAGGTCTCGGAGTACGTCGTCTACCGCTGATTCTTCGCGTATGTTCTGGGTGCCCGGACACAAACAATTAACATTTAACCCGAGTTGGTGTACGTGTGTCGTGCTGTGCAAGAAGTTGTGCGTTGGTCATGTCTGAACAGATCGAGAGCAGGATATGAGTTTGAAATATGCGGTATCCACGCATCTGCCAACGCCCTTTGCGACCTTTGATATTCATGGGTTTGAAGACCTCGAGACCGGCAAGGAGCATGTTGCCCTTACACTGGGCGATGTCCGTTCAGGTGAGCCTGTCCTGTGCCGGGTGCACTCCGAGTGTCTGACCGGGGATGCACTGTTCAGTCAGCGCTGCGATTGTGGATCGCAGTTAAATATCGCGCTGAAACTGATTGCCGAGGAAGGGCGAGGCATTTTGCTCTATCTGCGCCAAGAGGGGCGAGGCATTGGTTTGATCAACAAGCTCCGGGCCTACGAACTCCAGGATCAGGGGGCAGACACTGTCGAGGCTAATGAGCAACTGGGATTCGGAGCGGACATGCGCAATTATCTGATTGGTGCACAGATGCTCGGTCATTTTGGCATTGAGTTTGTGCGCCTGATGACGAACAACCCGCGGAAGGTGGAGGCCCTGAGGCGTGACGGCATCAGCATTGTTGAGAGGGTCAAGTTGCAGTCAGTACTGACGCCCTGCAATGCACATTACCTGCAAACCAAGGCAACCAAGTTGGGGCATATGCTCTCCCATCTCAAATTGATGTGATCTCGCATCCTATTTTCAACGGTTGACCCATGCGCGCCTGCGGCTCACGCCGACTGGAAGTGGGCGCCATGCCGCTTCGGATCCGCCGCGTCGGCACGAGAGTTTTTGATTTAAATCAATGAGTTATTGATTCATGGCTGGCGGTTCAGCTTGCCGCTCATTGCTCCGTCCAGCGTATCAACATATGTGTTGACAAATGGGTCGGAGCTGATTAGTTTTGATAACACAACGAACAGGAGGGGACGCAATGAAGTTTCATTTGATGCAAACAGGTGTAATCGGTCGTCGTTATGAGCTGGAAGCGGGTATGGCTGGGCAGCGTCCTGAGTTGTATCAGCGCTTTCTATCCGAAGTGCGTGATTACGTTCGTCTGGCGGATGAGCTTGGTTATGCAGGCTATTGCCAGCCTGAGCACCACCTGCAGATCGAAGGTTTTGAGATCAACAACCATCCCGGCATGTTCAGTCTCTATGTGGGCCTGCATTCCAAGCGGATGAAGGCCGGCATCATGGGGTACACCCTGCCGACCCATAACCCGGTGCGTATCGCCGAAGAAATCGCCACCCTTGACCACATGCTCCAAGGGCGCCTGATGGTTGGTTTCACCCGTGGCTACCATGCGCGCTGGGTCGACTCCTATGCTGCGCGTCCGGGTGTCAGCGCCACTACGCCGGACAACGCCAAGGCCCGCGACGAGCAAGATGCGCTGAACCGCGAAGTCTTCGAGGAGTCGCTGCAGGTCATCAAGAAGGCCTGGGCCAATGACGTGTTTAGCCACAAGGGCAAACACTGGGAGTTCCCGCCAAATGGCGGCTCTGCCGGTCACCCGGCCTATGCCAGCATGGGCAAGGGCATGGATGCAGATGGCATCGTGCGCCAGATCGGCATTGCGCCGAAGTGCTACCAGAGTCCCCACCCGAAAATTTACGGCGGCTTTGCCGGCAGCATGCGCACCGTCGACATGTGGGCCCGGGAAGGCGGCAAGCCAATCGTGCTGGCTTCCGACCTGGACTTTTGCGATGCCCTGTGGACCCGCTATGCCGATACCGCACGCCAGCACGAGCGGGAGGTTGCCCGTGAGGATGTTGCTGCCTGGGGCGGTTTCCTGATGCTGACCGATGACAAGGACAAGGCCAAGCAGTTGATGGCCGAGCATAAGTGGTTCTGGGACAAGTGGTTCATTCCGTTCGGCCAGAAAATGCCGAACGTGCTGATCGGCTCGGCTGACGAGATCGCCGATCAGATCGGCCGCGCCCACGACCGCCTGGGCTTCAACGAGCTGTTCCTGATGTTCGGTCAGGGTCACCTGGACCCGGAGCAGAACAACGAGGAACTGGAAAAGTTTGCCAGCCTGGTGGCTCCTCGCTTCGCGACCAAGGATGCCGAAGGCACG
>NZ_SSOF01000068.1:0-3763 GCF_029873115.1 Pseudomonas sp. BN606
CAGGGATGCAACATCCTCGATGCGCAGCAATTCGATGATCTGGATACTCAGCAGTTCTTCATGCGGGTGGTGTTCGACGCGATAGACAGCGCGACGCAACTGGTACTCGAGGACATCAAGGCTGGATTCGCCGATGTTGCCCATCGGTACGGCATGGAGTGGTCGCTGCGTCCGCAGGACCAGCGCAAGCGCGTAATGCTGCTCGTGTCCGGCTATGACCATTGCCTGCGCGACCTGCTTTACCGCAGCCGAATCGGCGAGCTGCCGATGGAGATATCGGCCGTTGTCGCCAACCATCCCCAGGAGCGATACGCCGCGGTTGATCTGCAGGGCATAGCGTTTCACTACCTGCCAGTGACCCGGGATAACAAGTCCCAGCAGGAAGAGAAACTGCTTGCCTTGATCGAGTCCACCAGGACCGACCTAGTTGTGCTCGCTCGCTACATGCAGATCCTCTCCGATGACCTCTCGCGCAAGCTGGATGGGCGCTGCATCAACATCCATCACAGCTTCCTGCCGGGATTCAAGGGCGCGCGTCCCTATCACCAGGCCCATGAGCGTGGCGTGAAGCTGATTGGCGCGACCTCGCACTTCGTCACCGCCGACCTGGACGAGGGCCCGATCATCGAGCAAGACGTCGAGCGCATTTCCCACCGCGATAGCGCGGAAGATCTCGTACGTAAGGGGCGTGACATCGAACGACGCGTCCTGGCCAGGGCAGTGCGCGCCTATCTGGAAGACCGCGTCATTCCGAACGGTCGCAAAACCATCGTGTTCGAAGGCTGACGCCTGGCCACGCATAACAACAATTCGTTGAAGTAACCGAGGTAAAGACATGCTCCCCAAGAATTTCAGAAAGACTCCAGAGGGCTATTTCACGTCCCGTTGGGGGCAGCCTGAGTACACGGACTGGCTCGACGAGAGCATGTCCTGGAAGGACCACTGCTACATCGGTGATTGGTCGTTCCTTTGGCAGCGGCGTTACCGTGGACCGGACGTGTTGAAGCTTTTCTCCGATACCTCCATCAACAGCTTCGCCAAGTTCGACATCATGCAGTCCAAGCATGTCACCCACTGCAATCGTGATGGCAAGGTGATCCATGAGGGTATCCTCAGCCGCTGGGGGGAGGATGACTTCATGCTCTTCGGTCGCGGCGGCTTCCTCATGGACTTCCACCTACGCAAGGGTGATTACAACGTCAGCTCGGAGGTTGTCGAAGGGTTCAAATTCCAGGTTGCTGGGCCCAAGGCTGCCGCATTGATCGAGAAGCTGACAGGCGTGGCCCTGGCGGACATCAAGTTCATGCACTCGCAAGTGGTGAAGATTGCCGGGCATGAGGTCTACGCGCTGCGACAGGGCATGTCCGGGGAGCCTGGTGTGGAGCTGCAAGGTCCTGCCGAACATGCTGCCGAGGTGTATGAGGCAGTGGTGCGAGCCGGCGAAGCGTTCGGGATTCGCAAGCTGGGTGGTCGAGCTGCCTTCATCAACCACCTGGAAGCCTGTTTCCCCACTATCGTGACCGACTACCTGCCGGCGATCTTCAGCGAGGACATGGCTGAGTATCGCGCCGAATTCGAAGCGTCTCTGCCGGCGTTCGCCTCGACCTTCAACGTTGCCGGCAGCTTCGAGGCTGATGATGTCAGCGCCTGGTACCGCAGCCCTGTCGAGCTCGGTTGGGGGCGCAACATCAAGTTCGATCACGACTTCATCGGCCGCGAGGCCCTGGAAAAGGAAGTGGCCAACCCACGCCGGGTGATTCGCACCCTGGTGTGGAATCCCGATGATGTGCTCAAGGTATTCGCATCCCTGTTCCAGAAGGGCGAGCACTACGCCTTCATGGAGATGCCCCGGGATCAGCGCGGTTTCATGTATGCCGACAAGGTGCTGGTGAACGGCCGTGAGGTCGGCGTTTCCACCTCTCGTGGCTACAGCTACTTCTTCCGCGAGATGCTCTCGCTGTGCACCCTGGACATCGCCCAGGCAGAAGTAGGTACTGAAGTCACGGTTATCTGGGGCAATCCGGGCGAGCCGCAACTGCCCATCCGCGCCACTGTCCAGCCCGCACCGTACAAAACCGACAACCGCCGCAGCTGAGTCGGCAAGGCCCTGGGTCTCAGGGCCTGCTTCATCTGTAAGACCCGGAGAAACAATGTCCGCATTCCTGATCGACGGAAAAGCCGAAGCCCGGCAACTGCGTGAACGCCTTGCGCGGGACGTGAGCGCGTTCGCTACTCGACACGGTCGCGCGCCCGGCCTGGCAGTCATCCTCGTGGGGACCGATCCTGCCAGCGAGGTGTATGTACGCAACAAGGTGCTGCAGACGGAAGAGGTAGGTATGCACTCGTTCGAGTACCGCATGCCCGCCGACGCCACGGAGGAGCGTCTGCTCGCACAGATCGACACCCTCAATCTTGATGACCGCGTTGACGGCATACTGGTGCAGCTGCCCCTGCCCGCAGGCATCGATGTCACCCGGGTCATCGAGCGCATTGACCCAGCAAAGGATGTTGATGGCTTCACCATCACTAATGCCGGTCGCCTGGCAACTGGGCTGGATGCCCTGGTGCCGTGCACGCCGACGGGAGTGATGTTCTTGTTGAGGAACCTGCATCCCACTCTTGTTGGCATGAACGCGCTGGTGATTGGCGCGTCCAACATCGTTGGCAAGCCCATGGCACGGCTGCTACTGCAGGAACGCTGCACCGTGACGATCGCTCACAGCAAGACCGTGGATCTTGAGGCAAGGTGCCGGCAGGCCGATATTCTGGTCGTGGCCACCGGCGTTCCCCAAATGATTCCCGGCGATTGGGTAAAACCCGGAGCCACGGTCATTGATGTCGGTATCAGCCGCATCAAGCAGGAGAACGGAACCACCAAGCTGGTGGGCGACGTTCACTTCGAAAGTGCAGTTGAGCGTGCCGGAGCGATTACGCCTGTACCTGGTGGAGTGGGGCCGATGACGATCGCTTGCTTGCTGGCCAATACGCTGAGTGCAGCACAGCGACGTGCGGAAGTTCAGAGCCATCTTTGATGGTACGGCCGAAGGTGCAGCCTGTGGGAGTTGGCGATCTCAAGGGTAAAGTTTTCTTAGCTAAATGACCGGCCGTTATGGACTGATTCTGTTGAAAAAGGCGGTTCTGCGGCAGCCAGTCGGCCAGGCGCGCCAGCGTTCGAAGTGGCTGCAAGCCACTTCACATTGCCTTTCGGCCTTTCACTGAGCGTCCGGGCTCAGGTTTGTGGGTTAATTCGAGGGTTTCCGCTCGCCACAGGCGTACCTATCCCGTAAGCGGTGGCCCGTGAGGCATGAGCTTGGCCATGCGTCGCAGGTTTTGCACCGTCGCGGCCAAGGTGAATTCGTCGGTGGCGCCGGTCAGGCCACGCAGCCGTAAACGGTCGAGTTTCATGATCCGTTTGAGGTGGGCGAAGAGCATCTCCACCTTCTTGCGCTCGCAGCGAGAGACGAGGTACTCCGGTGTCTTGGCGATGCGTCGCGCTACGTCGCGAGCAGCCTCATGGATACTGCGGACGATCTTCCGATTCGGCGTATTGGGACAGCACTTGGCTTTCAGCGGGCAGGTGGCGCAGTCGGCTTGGCTGGAGCGGTAGATGATGGTGTTGGCCTTGGTCACCCGCGTTCTCTGTTGGGTGAAGGCGCGCCATTCACTGCGTAGCGGTTTGCCGGCTGGGCAGAGGTATTCCTTGGCCTCCTGATTCCAGTGAAAGTCGTTGCTGGAGAGACTGTCGTCCTTGCGCTCGGTCTTG
>NZ_SSOF01000069.1:0-38730 GCF_029873115.1 Pseudomonas sp. BN606
CGTTCACGCAGTTGCCGGGCTTCGGCTTTTCCGTCGATCAGGAATGCGGACATTGTTTCTCCGGGTCTTACAGATGAAGCAGGCCCTGAGACCCAGGGCCTTGCCGACTCAGCTGCGGCGGTTGTCGGTTTTGTACGGTGCGGGCTGGACAGTGGCGCGGATGGGCAGTTGCGGCTCGCCCGGATTGCCCCAGATAACCGTGACTTCAGTACCTACTTCTGCCTGGGCGATGTCCAGGGTGCACAGCGAGAGCATCTCGCGGAAGAAGTAGCTGTAGCCACGAGAGGTGGAAACGCCGACCTCACGGCCGTTCACCAGCACCTTGTCGGCATACATGAAACCGCGCTGATCCCGGGGCATCTCCATGAAGGCGTAGTGCTCGCCCTTCTGGAACAGGGATGCGAATACCTTGAGCACATCATCGGGATTCCACACCAGGGTGCGAATCACCCGGCGTGGGTTGGCCACTTCCTTTTCCAGGGCCTCGCGGCCGATGAAGTCGTGATCGAACTTGATGTTGCGCCCCCAACCGAGCTCGACAGGGCTGCGGTACCAGGCGCTGACATCATCAGCCTCGAAGCTGCCGGCAACGTTGAAGGTCGAGGCGAACGCCGGCAGAGACGCTTCGAATTCGGCGCGATACTCAGCCATGTCCTCGCTGAAGATCGCCGGCAGGTAGTCGGTCACGATAGTGGGGAAACAGGCTTCCAGGTGGTTGATGAAGGCAGCTCGACCACCCAGCTTGCGAATCCCGAACGCTTCGCCGGCTCGCACCACTGCCTCATACACCTCGGCAGCATGTTCGGCAGGACCTTGCAGCTCCACACCAGGCTCCCCGGACATGCCCTGTCGCAGCGCGTAGACCTCATGCCCGGCAATCTTCACCACTTGCGAGTGCATGAACTTGATGTCCGCCAGGGCCACGCCTGTCAGCTTCTCGATCAATGCGGCAGCCTTGGGCCCAGCAACCTGGAATTTGAACCCTTCGACAACCTCCGAGCTGACGTTGTAATCACCCTTGCGTAGGTGGAAGTCCATGAGGAAGCCGCCGCGACCGAAGAGCATGAAGTCATCCTCCCCCCAGCGGCTGAGGATACCCTCATGGATCACCTTGCCATCACGATTGCAGTGGGTGACATGCTTGGACTGCATGATGTCGAACTTGGCGAAGCTGTTGATGGAGGTATCGGAGAAAAGCTTCAACACGTCCGGTCCACGGTAACGCCGCTGCCAAAGGAACGACCAATCACCGATGTAGCAGTGGTCCTTCCAGGACATGCTCTCGTCGAGCCAGTCCGTGTACTCAGGCTGCCCCCAACGGGACGTGAAATAGCCCTCTGGAGTCTTTCTGAAATTCTTGGGGAGCATGTCTTTACCTCGGTTACTTCAACGAATTGTTGTTATGCGTGGCCAGGCGTCAGCCTTCGAACACGATGGTTTTGCGACCGTTCGGAATGACGCGGTCTTCCAGATAGGCGCGCACTGCCCTGGCCAGGACGCGTCGTTCGATGTCACGCCCCTTACGTACGAGATCTTCCGCGCTATCGCGGTGGGAAATGCGCTCGACGTCTTGCTCGATGATCGGGCCCTCGTCCAGGTCGGCGGTGACGAAGTGCGAGGTCGCGCCAATCAGCTTCACGCCACGCTCATGGGCCTGGTGATAGGGACGCGCGCCCTTGAATCCCGGCAGGAAGCTGTGATGGATGTTGATGCAGCGCCCATCCAGCTTGCGCGAGAGGTCATCGGAGAGGATCTGCATGTAGCGAGCGAGCACAACTAGGTCGGTCCTGGTGGACTCGATCAAGGCAAGCAGTTTCTCTTCCTGCTGGGACTTGTTATCCCGGGTCACTGGCAGGTAGTGAAACGCTATGCCCTGCAGATCAACCGCGGCGTATCGCTCCTGGGGATGGTTGGCGACAACGGCCGATATCTCCATCGGCAGCTCGCCGATTCGGCTGCGGTAAAGCAGGTCGCGCAGGCAATGGTCATAGCCGGACACGAGCAGCATTACGCGCTTGCGCTGGTCCTGCGGACGCAGCGACCACTCCATGCCGTACCGATGGGCAACATCGGCGAATCCAGCCTTGATGTCCTCGAGTACCAGTTGCGTCGCGCTGTCTATCGCGTCGAACACCACCCGCATGAAGAACTGCTGAGTATCCAGATCATCGAATTGCTGCGCATCGAGGATGTTGCATCCCTGCTCAAAGAGGTAGCTGGAAACATCCTTCACGATTCCGGCGGTATTGCGGCACGACAACAGCAGAATGAATTTGGGGTTGGACACGGCGGTCTCCAATCATCGTTTTTATTGAAGTGGGCTTCAGCGCCGTGGCGCTGAAGTGCGGGCCACTATAAAAACGCGACAAAATGAAAGCCACGAATGGCATCGATTAATCGCATGCGCCATATGCATAACTATGAAGTGACCGACTCAGCGTCCCCTCTCATCTGCGGAGAGCGCAGCGCACGTAGCAGAATCGCCGCCAGCAGCACAGGCAGGGCCAACACGAGGAAGTACTGTTCGCGGCTCCATCCCATGTCGATCAGGACGCCCGCCAGGTAGGGGCCAAACACTGCCCCCAAGCGCCCTACTCCCATGGCGATACCCGTGCCACTACCGCGCAGGGTTGCCGGGAATGCCACCGGTACCACCACGTAGAGAGTGGTGACCGCCGAGTAGAGGAAGAAGCCGAGAGTCACAGCGACCACCACCAACAGAGTCGGGTGGTAACCCATGTTGCTGAACAGCAGCATCATGGCGAACAGGGCGACCATGGTGATGGCAGTGAGTCGATGAGCCCCGACTTTCGCCGCTAGCAGGCCGAAGCTCATGCAGCCGAGCATGCCGCCGAAGCTGAGCAGCATTGCACCGGAGATCCCCCCTGTAACGCTCAACCCCGCGTCGGTGAGGATCTTCGGTGTCCAGCTGGAAACGAAGTAGAACGTCATCATGATGCAGAAGTACATGATGCAACTGGCAACGAACGGTCCCTTCAGCGACGCGCTCAGCAAGTCCTTGAGGCGACCATCAGTGATGTTCGGATCACGTGCAGCAGGCAGTGCTGACAGTTCCTGCAGACCAAGGCGCGGCAGTATTCGATTGACCCGATCCAGCGCGCGGGTAGGACGTTTCTCGATGAGAAAGTCCAGAGACTCAGGGAACAGCCACCAGGCGAAAGGCAGCAGGACGATAGCCGCCACACCGCCAAACACGAAGGGCGCCTGCCAACCGTAATGGTTGATCAGCAGCACCGACACCAGGCCACCCAGGGTCGCCCCGAGCGGAACGCCTACCGACATCCCTGCATTGCACAGACTGCGACGACGATCATTGGCGTATTCGGTTATCACGATGTTGATGGTTGCCAACATGGCACCGACACCAATTCCGGTGAACAGCCGGGCGGCAAACATCTCGCTGAAATTGCGCGTGGCAGCCGACATCAGCATCGACACTGCCAGAAGCATGAGACATCCCAATGCGATAGGGCGCCGTCCGATCCGATCGCCCAGGGGCGCCAGGAAGAACGCGCCAATCGCGGTTCCAATCATCCCGGCACTGAACAGCGCGCCTAGCATCGATCCGTTCAGCCCCCAACTCGCCGATAGCGTGGGAGCCACGAAGGCCATGACCAGAACGTCGAAACCGTCGAGAGCCGCCAGGACGACGCAGAAGATGACAAGGCTGATTCTGAATCCGCTCATGTGACCATGCTTGATATGGTCACGTGGGTCTTTGACCGACATATTTGTTACCTTTGTAGTTGTTGTTGGAGGGCTCACCACAGCTTCCAGCTGTAATCGATGTTCAGCCGGAGGTGGTTCTCATCACGCATCGAAGCGGCATCCGCAAAATCATTGCGGTACACGGAATACCTCGCCCTCAGGTACAGGCCGGCAAGCAGACCGGACTGGACGACGTAGGAGAGCTCAGCGTGCTTCTCGCTTTCTGTGAGCCCATTGCCGCCAAGGCGCTCGGGCAAGTTGATGTCATGGCCACGCATGTAGCGCAGGGTGGTCTTCAGGCCGGGAATGCCGGATGCGGCGAAGTCGTAGACATACTTGGCCTGCCAGGCCTTCTCGTTGGCGCCGACGAAATCGGAGCTCATCAGGAACTCGCTCAGCACAAGAATCTCGGTGCCTGAGAGATAAGGCATGGCGGTGTCGCCAGTGGCGTGCTGATAGCCGAGGTTGAACAGGTGGGCGCCAGTCTGGTAGCTGAAAGTCGCCGTCATGTTCTTGTAGTCGACCTCTCCCGCCCGGGCGCTGCCATCTTCGGTGCCATAAAATCCCCGCAAGTCGGCGGTGAAGGTGTCGTTGCCGATGGGCCAACTGCGTTTGAAGTCCAGGTACTCCATGCGATAGAGATCCTTGACGTCACCGTGATAGGCCCGTGCCAGATAACGGTTCTGCGGGTGATATTCGGCTGCTAGGAAGGTGGCCTGGTTACTCTGCGCACCACCGTTGAAACGCTGGTTTGGCGCCGCCAGGGATAGCGATTCGAAATCAGTGGAGTTGCGCTTGGTGGTCTGATCGAACCAGGTACCTCGCAGCGTCAGGTCGTCGAACTCGTTCGAGACCACCGACGCCCCCCTGAAGGTCTGTGGGAACAACCTCGATTGGCTGGCATAGACGAAGGGGATGAACACGTCATCCAGACTGCCTGCCTTCAGTTCGGTGCGGGAGTACTTGGCCTTCGCCGTCAATCCGAGCTTGGAGTACTCATCAGCAGCACGACGGTCACTGGTCGATACCGGTAGCAAGTCGGTACCGGTCCTGGAAGGTGAGGAGTCGAGTTTGAAACCGGCCATACCCAACGCGTCCAGGCCCAGTCCCTGGTCACCGTGGGTGAGTCCCGACTTGAATCTGAGAATGAATCCCTGCGCCCACTCCTCAGCCTTGTCTGGATCCCGGGAGCCTTGGTAGTCACGTTCGAGGTAATAGTTTCGGGCAGTTAATGTGGCCTGGCTGTCATCGATCAGGCCGGCGGCGAGGAGGCTTTGGCTGCACAGAGCTGATAGCGCGAATGCGCTGCACGTTTTGGGGTTCATAGGATGACTCTTGTTCTTGTTATCTACTGCGGGAATCGGCGCCGCCGATTCCCATGCGGTGTTTCAAGAATCGATCCTATTGAAATATCCTACTGCACCATAATCACGACAACGATCACCTCTATGCACAGCATTCATAATGAAAAGAAGCTCGACCTCAATCTGCTGACTGTTTTCGATGCCCTGCTTCGCGAAGGCAGTGTCACTCGGGCCGCCGATAGCCTGGATCTCTCGCAGAGTGCGGTCAGTCATGCGCTCAAGCGATTGCGGGACTTCTTTAGCGATCCGTTGTTCGTGAAAGTCGGCGACGGCATGAAGCCGACGCCCAAAGCCGAACAGCTGGCTGTGTCGATCCTCGGGATCATCAGCACAGTGCAAGATTCGCTGCTCACCCAGACACGCTTCGATCCAAGCACAGCAGTCCGCACGTTCAAGTTCTGCATGACCGATATGGGCGAACTGGTGTTTCTGCCCAGGATGATCCAGGAGTTCAAGCGCAGGGCCCCCCACTGCACCATCCAGACCCTGCAAGTCCGCCCCGAAGACATTGCTGCCACCTTGGAGTCAGGCGAGGCCGACCTGGCGATGGGCTCGCAGCTCGCGGTCAACGATGAGTTGTTTCAGCAAAATCTGTTCGTCCACAAGTTCGTGACGATTGTCAGCAGAGAGAACAGCCAGGTCGGGGACTCGATCAGCCTTGAGCAGTTCACGCGCATGAAGCACATCGTGATCAATCTGGGCGGCAAGACCACTCACTACGATAGGGCGTTAGACGAACACGGAATCAAACGTGAGGTGTTCCTGCTGACTCCCCACTATCTGGTCATTCCCATGCTGATCAGAAATGATCCGGAGCTGATTGCAACCGTACCTGGAGAGATCGGCCGCATCTTCGATGAGTACGGTTGGGTTAGACGATTGAAACCACCGGTTGATCTAGCACCATTCCCCATCTGCCAGTACTGGCACCCGCGCTTTCATCACGACGAAGCGAATCGCTGGCTCAGGCAGTTGATGAAGGAAATCTACAATGATTTCCTCCCGGAGTCAGGGAATGACTGGTGAGTGAACTGCCGGACGGACTCAACCGACGAAGGCCAACTTACTGACAAAAAAATGTGCCACCTAAGGCGAGCCAGGCATGGGCCAGGTTCAGCGGTAAAAGCGGGGATAGTCCCAAAGAGTTACTGGCTAATGCACTAAATCTCTGAAATGGTCGTTTCAGCCTGAGTGGACACTGACTAAAGATGGATTAGCCGGCCCTATCGCCGCCTAGGAATGTATCGCACCGGGTTTCGTATAAGAGGCGTGTGCCCTGACGTGATGGCATTTACTTTTCTATTTTCCAAACTGAAGACACCAACCAATCCTTGAACTCATCAATAGGCATCGGCGCACTTACAAAGTAGCCTTGAATCACATCACACCCCAGCATCGTCAAGTAGTCTTTTTCCGCCTCATTTTCCACCCCCTCCGCGACCACTTCTAGGTTCAGGTGATGAGCCATCTCAATCGTAGACCCAACAATAGCCGCGACCTCAGGCTCACTCAAGATGCTCCTGACAAAAGACTGATCAATCTTGATTTCATCAACCGGAAGATTCCTCAGGTAACTCAGGCTAGAATAACCAACCCCAAAATCATCAATAGAAAAACCAACACCCATCGACTTAACTTTATTAATAGCCTCGAGCGCCAACAGCGGGTCTTTCATCATCCCACTTTCAGTTACTTCAAACTTAATCCAACTCCCCTCCCCTCCCCACGTAGCCATCAGGCCCTCAATTTTTCCGACCAAATGTGGATCACATAGATCCTGAGCGGACAAATTAACGGAAAGTGGAAGGTCTATACCTACTTCGCGCCAAGCAAAGCGCTGTCTAAATGCAGTTTCAAGCACCCAATGTGTAAGCGGAGTGATTAAACCAGAAAATTCCGCAAGCGGCACGAATTCACTTGGGGGAATCATTTCCCCTTCTTGACATCGCCACCGAACAAGAGCCTCTGCCCCGCAAAGCGTTGAGTTTTTCAGCCTAAGCTTGGGTTGACAATAAAGCAACAACTGCCCCTTGTTAATAGAATCTCTGAGCTTCGCTGTCAGCCCTAGCCGGCGACTGCATCCTTCATCAAGTTTGCTCGAGAAAACTGCATAATCTCGCCCAGTGCGTCTAGCTTCACTCATAGCAGAGCGGGCGCGCCTGATCAGCAATTCTGGATCAGAACCATGCCCTGGATATACCGCGATACCTATAGAAAAACTAGCATACTGTTCATGCTCCGGAATTCCGCCTTGATCCTTAAACAAGGAAACCACTCGCTGAGATTGCCGAGTGGCAACTTCTAAATCCGCAGAAGGCAAAATAACAGCAAACTCGGCGTCTCCCGCCTTAAACACATCACCAGACATTCCTAACGTTTCACATAAATGCCGCGCCGCCCCCACAAGCACCTTATCACCCTGCTGAAACCCAAACGTTTCATTGACCTCATTAAGTTGAATCACCTTTATAATTAGCAAAACAAAAGATTGATACCTCCCCTCAAGGCCATCAATTAGCGCCCGCGCCCTTTTAAACAAAAGTTGCCGATTGGGTAGTTCTGTCAGAGGGTCGTAGAATGCCATGCGCTGAATTATCTCTTCAGCTTCACGTCTACGAGCCCTCTCGCGGATATGCTCTACGCCGTAAGCAAGGTCCTCCGCCAACTCCCCCAGCAGAGCCACTTCGGAATCGTTGAACGCATCAGGCTCAGTAGCAGCGATGCTCAAGGCCCCAATCACTGTTGAATCGACACGAATGGGAAAAGAAGTGAGCGAACCATATCCAAGCCGAATCGCGTCCTCCCTCCATGCCCTATGGTCAGGATCGCTCAACAGATTGCGACCAATGCAAGGAGTGCCAGTCAGCACAGCGATCGCTGTGGCCCCTCCTTGCTCAGGGAAAGCCCATGACAACCGTAGCGATTCAAAGAACTCTACTTCGTTTTTCTCGTGTGGGAGACCAAGGGAGTAAGCCTGGTTAACGAGCGGCTGGCCTTCGTCATTGCTGGCGTACCAGACACTGGCGTAGCGATATCCGCCTTGCGTTACCACTACGTCACACATTCCTTTCAGAAGCTGCAGCTCATCACTCGAGCGCAAAAGCATACGGTTACCAGCGCTGAGGGTCCTCAGAACGCGATATAGGCGCTCCAATTCAGTCAGCTTATCGCCCGTTATCTTCAAGGCGGAGCGCTTCACAGCGTGTCGGTGTTTCGATGTCTGCGTCATCGCCTTCGCCCGGAGTGGTAGCTCTGTAAGCGTAGTCCCAAGGCTGGATTTATCTGACAGTCGTACTCGATCTCTACCCGGGGCCGTCATCGCTTGGGCGATTCAACGCCGCCTCCAGCCACCGGTCCAGGCGATGCCGTTATGGTCCTTGCGCGCCGGCTGCGAGCGCCCCCAACGGGCGAACAGGCACAGCGAAGGTTCTCGCCCGGCGTCGCAAAGCCTCCCCAGGTACCATCACGCACTAGACTGGGAAGGGTATCTACCAACTATGTAGAGTAATCAGCGGCAGGGTACGTACCTTGGCCATTCCGCCATTTACCGCTGGTGCTCGCCGAATAGAACGATAACGATCAAGCGAGAACAGTCTAATGAACGCCAAGGCAGCTCTTCGTTTTGCACAATGCCTGCCAATGATCGCCATATTCCATACAGCAAATGCAACTGATGTGATGCGCCTTGAGGGCTTCGGACCCATTTCCCGATCCATGGGAGGGACAGCCATGGCGTTTGATATCGGAACAGCAGGCATGATGAGCAACCCAGCCACTCTCTCCTTGGGCGAGGAAGGCAGCCGATTGAGCATTGGCGTCGACCTGCTTCAACCGGATATCAGCACTCGCAATCTCGATTCTGGTGAAACTGCCGAAAGCAAAAATAAGTCAAAGAATCGTGGACCTTATTATGCGCCGCAGATTGCATACACCTATCGCGGAGAACGCTGGGCGCTTGGTATCGGTACCTTTGCTCAAGGCGGAGTCGGTACCGAGTATGGCAATGATAGTTTCCTTTCAGACGATGGAAATAGTCAGCCCACAGGGCTAGATAGTAGTAGTCGACTGCTCGTCCTCAATATTCCATTCGCTTTCAGCTTCGATGTAACCGATGAGTTGACTGTAGGCGCCAGTCTGGATGCCATGTGGATGGGCATGAACTTGAACATGATGTTTGCGAGGAACCAAGTTGGCGCCCTCATCGGAGACGGTCGCGTTAGCGGTTCATTATTACCAGTTTTAGGTGCATTGCCAGCGCTTGATGGTGCTCATATTAGCTTCAGCCGAGCGGAACCCATTGCCAGCGGCGCCGACGCGTGGGGATACGGTGGGCGTATTGGCGTGCTGTGGAGAGCTACCACGTCCACTAATGTCGGACTTGCTTATAACTTCGCCAGCGAAATGGGCGACTTGGAAGGCGACGCGACGGTCACTGCGATCGATAGTGTCGTAGGGAAAATTTCTCTCCCTGGAAAGATCAAGATTAAAGACTTCCAGATGCCGGCATCATTGAGCCTAGGAGTCGCACACGAAGTGAACGACAGGTGGTTAATCGCCGTCGACGTTTCTCGCGTGTTCTGGAAAGACGTAATGAAAGACATTAACGTCGCCTTCAACAGCGATAGTGGTGGTGACCTCAATCTGAAATTTCCGCAGAACTATCATAATCAGACCATTGTCGGGCTGGGAACTAGCTATCGAATCAACAACTGGACCCTACGATTAGGGTATAGGCAGGCAACAGAAGCTGCCCCTAGCAACCTACTATTTGCAAGCTTACCGGTAACACCTACCCGACATGCATCGGCAGGTATTTCGTATGACCTGGGATACGGCTCCATCGACCTCGCGTACTCTCATGCATTCACAGCAACCACTACCAATCGTTCCCTACCCAATGCCCCAGTGCCGATTCGCAATAGCCATGGCCAAGATAATTTAGTTTTTTCGTATACCCATCGTTTCTGAAGCATACGTTGTTCGGCTTCTTTTTTGCGTAGCGCCGCCACCACAAACCGACAGCTCGCTGAAGCATATCGTGATCAATCTGGGCGGCAAGAACACCCACTACGCTAGAACGCAGGGCGAACACTGAATTAAGCGTGACGGGCGAATGCACCAAGCTCCGAAGAGGTTCGGCTATGTGGGCAGAACGTCAAAATCGGAGGACACGCGGCCAATCGACTTGATCCTGTCCACGAGTGCCTCTGCAGAATGGACTGCCGAGCTCACCATGATCTCTTCGTCTGCGAAACCGACGGGCAAAGTATTCCCCCCCTCACTGCTTGAAACACCAAAAGTAATCAGGTTTCCTTCGAAATATGGGCCACTGATCAGACGGTACCCCGGCACATATCGCCGCACCTTTCCAATCATGCGTTGTACCGATTCAACAATATCGTCTCGCCTCGGTTCGCTTTCGACGATGCAGCTGATGACAGCGCTAGATCCCAGATTGGGTTTGACTATCGCGTGCACCTTCCCGTGTTTGGCCCCCCCGACACGAATCAAGGCCCCGACGGTTGCGTTAGCAAGTGTCTCAGTGCTTTCGCATGTCATGGATGCTGGAGTGACGTTTATAACGACCTCCGCGTAATCCACATCCTGTACCAGGGAGATCGCATTGACGATGGGAACAGCTGCCTGGCTGGTGGCGGTGGCCAATTGAAGGTGCTGCAGACCGTTCGCGATCAACTTCGGAAGATTCAATGCAGGAATACAATGCACCCCATCGCCGGTGGATGCCAAACCAACTGTGGTCACTCCCAAGGCATTGAGGCTACGAGAGGCCTCATCATGCCCAGCACCTTGGGCAGCGTTGAATGCGATCTGCACACCATCTTCGACGACGTGAGGCAGAAAACCACGCACGCCTTGATGGGTGACCTTGAGCCCCAAGCCTTTAGCTTCAGAAAGGTACTGGGATTGAGGATCCGTCCCTATCAACCAGACGGGGTCCAGCAGGGGGCTAAGCCGCAACCTGTGGACCAGGTCCATTCCAATGCTGCTGGAGCCGATCACCGCGCATTTCACTTTCTCATTCATGATCCAAGTCCCACTTGAGTAGCCACCTGGCCATTTGCCTGGCTATAGCTTTGGTGCCGGCAAGCCTGCGAAGGGTCAGAAGCTGGTAGAGAATCGATAAATTCGCTCGACCTGCTTCGCGCGCTCAACGTCGTTTGTGATCCCTTCGTTTGTGGTCCCGTAGGCTCACCCCGTAGTCCGTGCTCCGGTAACAGTTGGAAAAGTGGTCTCTCGCTCACGCACGCGAACCACTGCTTTTCTGATTTTCCCCACGACGGTGAGGCGTAGATCGCTCTCCGCCACGATGCAACACGCCAGGGCAACTCCATCGAGCTGTTCCTCCGCGCTGACATGTTGTCGGCTCATCTGTCGAGCCTGGTACTGACCTTGAATGACTCGGACCTTACACACCCCGCAGCCACCACCACGACAACCCGCGGGAATCCCCTTGCGTCCCAGGCGCGTCATTCCACTAAGAACGCTTTCCCGATCGGTGCAGGAGAAGCGGTCTCCCGTATCCACGATCAAAACCTCATGGCCCATGAGCAGGCTCTCCGGCCGCGCGAACTGCCAATTCATCAGCCCTCTGCAGACTTGCCGGAACACCTGCAATCGACCAATCCTCGGGGGCAATACGTTGGCATCGACCCCGCACAACATCGCGTCGTACCGCCAGATGCTTGACCAACAACTCAGTGAAGCCTTCCGCCAACTGATGGCGCTGCTCGACGGAGCGGCCATCGAGAACGAAGAAGTCAAAGAATGGTGCGTGCATACCAGTTGCCGCGCATAAAGACCCCGCCGCGGCGAAATGGCGCGAGTCGTGCCATGTGATGAATGCACGTACACGTTCGATGGGAGATTGCAGAACCTTCGCGTAGAGCTGCGAGGCTTCAACGAGCAAGAGCTCGCATTGTTCGCCGGTACTTTCGCCGGCTAGTAGATGGAAATTCACGATGGGCATGACTGTTCTCCTTGTTGTTATCGATGCCAGGCGGCGCAACCGATGTGGAGAAGGAAACTAGGGCAGTCCTCGTCGGCGACCGGAGTCAAGCATCACGGCAGATCCCGACATTGCAGTAGCTTCAGGAGCCAGCAGCATGCTGATAGCCCAGGCCACCTGCTCGGGCGTGGTCAAAGCACCAAGGGACGATTCCGCACGTATTTCCTCCAGCACAGCATCAACACTCACGCCTCGCTGCGCCGCACGGTCTGCCGCGACACGATGCAGTCGCTCGGTATCCGCGGGACCCGGGGCAACCAGATGGGAGGTAATGCCACGCGGGCCGTAAGCCAGACTGAGCTGCCGGTTGAGATTGGCAAGGGCTGCATTGGCGACTCCTGCCGCCGCCGCATAGGCACTAGGCTCGAAGCCATAGTGCCCACCAATGGCGACCAGGCGTGAACCTGGTTGCAGAAAGTCGTCTACTGCTCGCACCAGGCGCAACATGCCGCCAACCTTGATGTTAACTGCGGAGTTCAACGCGCTTACCGAGGCATCCAGCACCCCTCCAGCAACTGCTACGCCAGGTCCATGGACGACCATGCGGACGGGGCAGTTCAGGGAAGTTCGAATGACTTCGATTGCACTGTCGTCTCCGATATCAGCTTCACAAGGTCTGACCTGTGAATATCGATCCGCTAGCGAATTGAGGCTTTCGCTGCTGCGAGCCACGGCGATGATATCGAGGCCACTGGCACATAGCCTTGAGACGATGGCTTGTCCGAAAGCACCTGTGGCGCCGACGATTACCGCGACTTCATTGGTCGAATTCATGAGCACTCCGCTACTCGAGAAAACGCCGAGCAGATACTTCTGCTCGGCGGACGCATCAGGCGCTCTTGAGCAAGCCACGCTCCTTGGCCATCGTCATCGCAGTATCGAGGATCATGTCTTCCTGACCACCGATCATCTTCTTGCGGCCAAGCTCAACCAGAATGTCGCGCGCCGAAACGCCGAAGCGTTCTGCCGCTCGTTTCGCATGCAGCAGGAAGGTCGAATACACGCCGGCGTAACCCAGCGTCAGAGACTCGCGATCAACACGCACCAGGTGATCCATCATGGGAACGATGATGTCCTCGGCCACATCCATCAGCTTGAACAGGTCCACGCCGGTGTCGATGCCCATGCGCTCGCAAACAGCGGCGAATACCTCAAGAGGAGTGTTGCCAGCCCCCGCTCCCAGCCCAGCTACCGAACCGTCGATCCGGGTGGCGCCAGCTTCAATGGCTGCAATGGAATTCGCGACGCCCATGCCCAGGTTGTGGTGCCCGTGGAACCCGATCTCGGTTTCGGGATTGAGCACATCACGAAGAGCCTCGACCCGTGCCTTGACGTCCTCCGGCAGCATGTATCCGGCCGAGTCAGTGACGTAAACGGTCTGCGCCCCATAGGACTCCATCAATTTCCCCTGCTGGGCGATGCCTGCAGGATCGTTGAGGTGGGCCATCATCAGGAATCCGGTAGTGTCCATTCCCAGCTTTCGAGCGAAGGCGATGTGTTGCGGAGAGGTGTCTGCCTCGGTGCAATGAGTGGCCACGTGAACGCTGCGTGCGCCGCAATCGTAGGCGGACTCGAGTTCCTTCATCGTGCCGAGACCTGGGATCAGCAGTACCGAGACTTTCGCCTGGGTCATCCGAGATGCGACAGCGCTGATGTATTCCTCATTGCTGTGCAGGGCGAAGCCATGCTGCAGCGAGTTCCCACCGAGACCGCCGCCGTGGGTCACCTGGATGTACGGAATGCCGGAGTCATCCATTGCAGTGGCAACCTTGATCATCTGATCGACGCTGATCTGCTCGCGCTTGGCGTGCATGCCGTCACGCAGGCACATGTCGTGGAGAATGACCTTGCGGCCTTTGAGGCTGATGGGCTGACTCATTATGCGACCTCCACAGTGGGCAACTGGAGCTTTCCGGCAAGGATTTCTTCGGCGAACATTTCCGCTGTGCGCGTCGCGGCCGCGGTCATGATGTCGAGGTTTCCAGCGTAAGTCGGCAGGTAGTCACCAAGCCCTGCAACCTCGAGGAACACTGAGACCTTGTTGCCATCGAAGAGCGGGCCATTGACCAGCCGGTAGCCCGGAACATACTTCTGCACCTCGCCGATCATCTGCAGAATCGACGCGGTCACGCGCTCTTGGTCAGGCTCATCGTCGGTCAGGCAGTAGATCGTGTTGCGCATGATCAACGGCGGCTCAGCCGGGTTGATGATGGCCAGGGCCTTACCCTTGCGCGCACCACCGACTGCCTCGATAGCGCTGGAGGTCGTGTAGGTGAACTCATCCAGATTCGCGCGGGTACCTGGCCCTACGGACTTGGACGACAGGCTAGCGACGATCTCCGCATAACCCACGCTTTGGATACGTGAAACGGCATTGACGATGGGAATGGTTGCCTGGCCGGCACACGAAATCATGTTGACGTTCGCTACCTGTTTCTGGGTGTGCTCGCTCAGGTTCACCGGGGGCACGCACAGCGGACCGATAGCAGCCGGCGTCAGGTCGATCATCAGAACACCCAGCGCATTGAGCTTGCGGCTGTTCTCGGCGTGCACATAGGCACTGGTAGCGTCGAAGGCGATCTGGATATTGTCCTCCAGAACGTGGGGCAGCAGACCGTCGACACCTTCCGAGGTCGTCTTCAAGCCCATGTCTCGAGCTCGTTTAAGACCTTCTGACTCCGGGTCGATACCTACCATCCAGACCGGCTCAAGCACCGGGCTGCGCATGATCTTGTAGATCAAATCGGTACCGATGTTGCCCGAGCCGATCAACGCACAACGGATCTTCTTCATTTCGCCTGCCCCTGCAGCGCATCGCGCTGCATCTTGTTCAAACCAGCGACATAGAACTCGTCGTGGCGGTGTTCGGTAATCAGGATCCGGACCGTGTCCGGGTTGCATGGAAGGCTCTCGCTAACAGCCTTGGTCACAGCTGCAGCGACGCGGCTTTTCTGCTCGGCGGTGCGCCCCTCGACGAGGTGCATTTCGATAATGGGCATGACTTCTCCTGGAGGCCTTACTCGATAAAACGCATGGAAACGCTGCCCAGTTCCTGGAAGCGTGCAATGACGTTGTCGCCGGGTTTCACTGCGACGGCTTCGGTGATTCCACCACTCATCACAAAGCTGCCGGCTGGCAGCGTCTCTCCCAGTTCGGAAAGAATGTTGACCAGCATCGCCACAGCCTCTGCCGGATGCCCGAGCACTGCTGCACTCGCTCCCATGCCGACGATTTCGCCGTTCTTCTCCATCACCACGCCCAGTGTGCGCAGGTCCAGTTCATCGACCTTGCGGGCACGACCGCCGCCGACAAATCGGGCGGAGGAACCGTTGTCAGCGATCACGCTGGGAAGATCGAATTTGAAGCCGGAGAAGCGTGAATCAATGATTTCCACTGCAGGCAACACATAGTCGGTGGCGGCCAGCACATCGGCGACAGTGCAATTCGGGCCTTCAAGTCCTTCCTTGAGGACAAAGGCAACCTCGCACTCCACACGGGGATGGACCAAGTCGGAGGTCTTGATCTGCGAGTTCTCCGGACGCGCCATGCGGTCGGTCAGAAAACCGATGGAGGGCACGTTAACGCCCATCTGCTGCATCTTGGCCCTGGAGGTCAGTCCTGCCTTCCAGCCGACGAGACGATGCCCCTTCGCCTTGAAGCGGCGCAGCAACTCCAACTGCACGGCGTAGCCGTCAGCAATCGACATCTGGGGGTATTCATCGGTCAATTTGCGAATCGAATAGGCGTGCGTCTGA
This sequence comes from Pseudomonas sp. BN606, assembly GCF_029873115.1. NCBI lineage: Bacteria > Pseudomonadati > Pseudomonadota > Gammaproteobacteria > Pseudomonadales > Pseudomonadaceae > Pseudomonas > Pseudomonas sp. BN606. Next base: position 15,876 of record NZ_SSOF01000069.1, read on the forward strand.
GCCCCCTCGACACGCTCACAAAGACGCACGATGTCCTCGCGGGACAGTGTCAGTTGTGCGCTCATACTGCACTCCTCCCGGTAAACTTCGCCCTGCAGCTGCCAAGACCACCCACGGTACATACCAGTTCGTCACCGTCGGCGATGGGTACCAGGGCAGATTGCGAGCCCGAAAGAATCACCTCTCCCGCTTTGAACGGAATCCCCAGCTCTCCCAAGGTGTTGGCCAACCAGGCGACCGCATTGGCTGGAGACCCTTGCACGGCAGCACCAACGCCGGTGGAGAACAGCTCGCCGTTCTTCTCCAGCACCATGCCGGCCAATGTCAGGTCGAGCTCTCGCGGATCACCTCTGTCATTCCCCAGCACATACACGCCACAGGAAGCGTTGTCCGCGACGGTGTCCTGGATCTTGATCTGCCAATCCGTGATGCGCGAATCGACAATCTCGAAGCACGGCACTACGTAATCAGTTGCCCGGATCACATCCATTGCGGTGATCCCCGGCCCAACCAGGTCATGCTTAAGAACGAAAGCGAGTTCGGCCTCGGCCTTCGGTTGGATGAGGGTACCAAGGTCAATCTCATCACCCTCCTGGTACACCATGCCGGAGGTGAGAATGCCGAAGTCCGGTTGAAAAACCCCGAGGAAGTCCTGAACAGGCTTGCTGGTGACGCCGATTTTCTTACCCACCACGGTCTCGCCGGCGGCAAGTCGACGCGCAACGTAACGCTGCTGAATGCGGTAAGCATCCTCGATGGTTATCTCGGGCTCACGCTGCAGTAACGGGGGAACTGTGCGACGAGAGACGAACGCTTCGTAGAGCTCGTCGCCGTATTGCTCGATCTTGTTGTCGTTCATGGTTTTCTCACAGGACGGCGGAAGTCGGACGCCGCATGAAGCGGCGCCCTAAAAGGCGATTTACAGCTTCACGCACACGTTGCGTGTCTCGGTGTAAAACTCCAGGGAGTGAACGCCACCTTCGCGACCGATTCCCGACTGCTTGGAACCGCCGAACGCAGTGCGCAGATCGCGGAGGAACCAGCTATTGATCCAGGTAATCCCTACATCGATACGCGCAGCCATGCGATGGGCGCGGGATAGGTCGCTCGTCCAGATGGTGGTAGACAGGCCGTATTCATTGTCATTGGCCAGCGACACCACCTCGTTCTCACTGTCGAACGGGCGAATGTGGCAGCAGGGGCCGAAGATCTCCTCGCGCACTACCGCAGCGTTGTCCGGCAGCCCCGTCCAGATAGTGGGCTGAACCCACGAGCCCTCGGCCAACTCACCGGGCATATCAGGCACACCACCGCCAGTTACCACCGTGGCCCCCTCCTCCACCGCCTTGCGGTAGTAGGAAAGCACCTTGCTGCGGTGCTCCTGGCTGATCAACGGACCATAGGTCGTGGCGTGATCTTCAGGCCGACCGTATTTCACGCCCTCTGCCTTAACCTTCAGTGCCTGAACGAAGCGCTCAAAAATCGGACGTTCGACGTAAACGCGCTCGGTACCCAGGCAGACCTGTCCGGAATTGAGGAAGGACGAACGGAAAATCCCATCCACTGCCGCATCGAAATCGGCATCGGCGAATACGATTCCTGCGTTCTTCCCACCCAACTCGAATGACACATCTCGCATGCCTTCGGCAGCGGCCTTCATGATTGCTGTGCCTGTGCGCGTTTCACCGGTAAAGGTGATGGCGTCGATGCCAGGATGCTGAGTAATGAACTCGCCCGCGGAATCCGGACCGAAACCGTGCAATACGTTGTACACCCCCTTGGGGATGCCTACGGTGTTCATCACTTCACCGAGAAGAGTTGCTGTGAGCGGAGATTCTTCGGAAGGCTTGACCAGTACGGTATTACCGCATGCCAGCGCCGGGCCGACCTTCCAGGTCATCAGCAGGAAGGGCGCGTTCCATGGGCAAATCACTCCAATTACGCCCTTCGGCACACGCATGGAGTAGTTGAGCGCGCCGCGACCATCCGGGGTATCCATCCGGAAAGACTCACTGGCGACATTCTTGATTACATCGGCGAAAACCTTGAAGTTGGCCGCGCCACGAGGAATGAAGGCATGCCGCATGACATGTGCCGGCTGCCCGGTGTCGGCCATTTCAGCTTCGACAAAGTCATCGAAGCGGCGGGTGATCTCGTTAGCCACGGCATGCAGCATGTCGACACGCTGCTCGGTGGTCAGGCCACCCCATTCGCCATGCAAGGCACTGCGTGCAGACTTTACGGCGCTATCCACTTCCGCACGGCCCGCTTCGGAAATCGAAGCGATCACACGGTTGTCTACCGGCGAACGCTTGTCGAAGCGTTTGCCGCTGGCAGCGGCGACGAATTCGCCCGCGATGAAGTTATCGATATTGCGCATGATCGCTCCGCACTCTTGTCCTTAGGTGGTCCGCCGGAAGGGCGAACCAGACTGTTTACTGAGTCTAGGGAGCGGATTCGATACCGACTAATACTTTATTCGTTCCTCGCCAATACCAATCGGGTATCTCTTTGGACAGCGAACAACCTTGCGGCAAGGCGCCTTAAAGCAGCAATAGAAATGGGTCAGAGTTGCTGCGCGTATATCGCGAAAAGGACCGCAGCGGAGTCGATTGTCCTGGGCTCCTCGCCACGCGACTCCCGAAGACATCGCGGAGCGCAGTTCTCCGCGACGGTTCACACTTAGTTGAGTACTGGCCGCCCTTCACTCCAAGAAACTTCTCTCAAAGCTCGAACAGCGGAGAATCTAGACGGCCAATAATGAGGAGAAACGCTGCGTCAGGTATCGAGCGGTATCGCCCCCCTGCCCGATACCCGAGAGGTCAGACGCGCTCGAAAATCACCGCGATGCCCTGACCTCCCCCGATACACATGGTCGCCAAGCCATAGCGCCCCTGAGTACGGTGCAATTCATGAATCAACTTCGTGGCGATAATCGCCCCGGTCGCCCCTATGGGATGACCAAGAGCGATTCCAGAACCGTTGGGATTTACCTTGGCGGGGTCCATCTGCAGCTCCTTCATCACCGCACAGGCCTGCGCCGCAAAGGCCACGTTGGCTTCGATCACATCCAGATCATCGATAGCGAGGCCAGCACGCTTGAGCGCTAGGCGTGTTGCCGGAACAGGCCCGAGCCCCATAAGTTCGGGCTCCACACCGGCGTGAGCGTACGCAACGATGCGAGCCAGCGGCTTAAGCCCCTGATCGCCGACAGCTTGAGCACTAGCCAACAGCAATGCCGCAGCGCCGTCATTGAGCCCCGACGCATTACCGGCGGTGACGGTGCCGTCAGACTTGAACGCGGCTTTCATTTTCGCCAGTTGCTCCGCAGTGGATTCACGCGGGTGTTCATCCACGCTGAAAAGCTCCACACCTTTGCGAGTGCGCAGTTCAACCGGGATGATCTGGCTTACAAATCGCCCCTCCATGATGGCCAGCGAAGCACGGCGCTGTTCTTCCACCGCGAACTCATCCTGAGTCTCGCGACTGATACCGCTGTGTGCAGCAACGTTCTCCGCAGTGATGCCCATATGAACACTGTGGAAGGGGTCATGCAGAACACCGAGCACGTAGTCCAGGGCCTGCATATTGCCCATTCGACCGCCCCATCTGGCCGCCGGCATCATGTATGGCCCCCGGCTCATGGCTTCTGCGCCAGCGCCAATGGCCAACTGCACATCCCCCAGCATCACGGCCTGTGCGGCAGAGACAATGGCCTGCAGGCCCGAGCCACACAGACGGTTGACGTTGAAGGCCGAAGCGTCCTTAGGAATTCCTGCATTCATCGCAGCAACTCGGGACAGGTAGGCGTCGCGCGGCACCGTAGGGATGACGTTTCCCATAACGACATGACCAATAGCTGCCGGATCAATCCCGGAACGCTCGATCACTCCTTTGATGGGTGTGGTAGCCAAGTCGGCCAGCTCCACATCCTTGAGGGCGCCACCGAAGGTACCAATAGCTGTACGTGCCGCTTCGATGACGAAGACATCCTGGGAACTCATGGGAACTCCTGCTGAGCAAATAGTAGGGAGGGTTTCGGGCTCGCTCGCGCTAGCGAACACGCCGTTCAAAATTCGTGTCGTATTCGTCGGTGAAGGGCATCGGCATCACCGGTCGCTGATCGATTTCAGCCAGAAGCTCGCACCACTGGGAGAGAATTTCTCCGCGCGCGGCGTCATCCAGATAGGGCACGTGATAGGCAAAGAATGGATCGAACACTTCGAAGCCGGTATAGCCCAGTGTCCCTTTCAGCAGAGGCCGAAACAGAGCATGCAGGTCGTCGTGTATGCCTTCAGCGGAGAACATGCCCTCGCGCCCTCCGAGGGTCGCGCAAACCAACGCACGCTTTCCGCGCATACCCCCTAGGTCGAAGATGCGTCGACCACCGTAGAACACCCCGGAGACAAACACCCTGTCGATCCAACCTTTGAGGATGGCTGGCATCGCATACCAATAGACGGGGAAGCAGAGAACCAACAAGTCGCAATGCTTGATCTTGTCGATTTCCCTCTGGATATCATCACGAAGGGTTTCGCTCTTGACTCCGTTGCGTTGCTCCAGGGCGTACACCAGGTAGTCCGGATTGGCGCGCTCGTTAAAGTCCGCACCGCTGGCAACAGGATCGAACCCCATCGCGTAAAGGTCAGAAACCTCGACCGCTGCTCCGAGGTTGCGGAAATGCTCGACTGCGGCCTGGAAGAGCGCTGAGGTAAAGGAGGCAGGCTCCGGATGGGCATGCACGATCAAGACATTCATGGAGGCACCTCACTTGGCAGGGCGCCAGAGTAAGGGCGTGCATATTGCTCGCACAGTGGCAAAAATGACTCCAACTATGCGAGTTCCGACAAGCGAGCAATTTAACCGCCCAGCCTGAATTTCCGCCGATAGGCTGCCGGGGTGAGTCCAATGCGCTCGCGAAACAGCCTGACGAACGAGCTGCTGTCCAGATACCCGACTGCCTGCGCAATGCTCTCGATGCGCTGATTACCGGTCTCCAACATGGTTCGCGCTGCCTCGATGCGCAAGCTCTGTAGGTAGGCCAGAGGAGTCTGCTCAAGCGCCAGATGGAATCTACGAATCAGCGTGCGCTCGCTTACCGCCAGACGCTTCGCAAGATCTGTCAGGCGAATGGGGTCGGCGAGGTGGCGCTCGAGATAATCCTGCGCCTGCTGCACCACGGCATCGCTGTGCGAACGATGCGCCAACAACGGAAGGTATGGCGTTTGAAGCGTCTGGCTGACATCGATCAGCAAGCTCTTGGCGCACTGCGCTGCCAGTGCTGCACCTGAATGGCGCTCAATGGTCTGGATCGACTGCAAGTGATAGGAGGACAGTGCTCCGGCGCAGAACAGTCGGTCCGACTGAGTCAGTATCGGCGCCATCTGGAGATCCACGGCGGGAAACCAGGCGCGGAACTGCTCCTCCAGCCACCAGGTGGTTGTTGCGACGCGACCATCAAGCAGTCCGGTATTGGCCAGGACGAATGTTCCAGTGCAGGTGGCAATGAGCTCAGCCCCCACCTCCCACTGCCGGCAGAGCCATTCGCAATGCAGCGACTGTTGATCAAGGAATTGCCTGAAGGAGTGATAGCCCAGATAGTGACAGGCAGGAATGTAGACAATATCGAAGTGTTCACCCGGCTCAGGCTGCCGAGCCTGGAGCGGTAATCCGTTACTCGTCGTGATACCACCAGCCTTCGGCGCGAGGAATGACCAGGTGTAACGCTGCGCTGAGTTCTGAGCGGCAAGATGCGCGTTGGCGACTTGCAACACATCGGCAAAGCCGCCCACGCTGGAGGCGTAGCAGTTGTCGTATAGGAAAATCGCCGCGACAGGCATACCGTCTGTTTCCGCATATAAAGTGGCTTTTTTTACACTACTGCCATTCAGTCGAGCTTCATAGACTGCGCCTTTGTCCGACAAAACGGATCCACAACCAGAGGTGCGCACCATGCAACACGTCCCCCTTACCGACCTCAAGTCCCTGCTGACAGGTCAGCTCGGCTGCATCGAGCATGAGGCAGGGTTGCAGCCAGTTCGCTTCGATCCGGCTACTGGCTTCATGCTCGACCCGCTCAACGGCTTTACCGCAGCGATGACATCGGGCGTGCGCCTTCGCCTTAACACCAATAGCCGCAACGTGCGACTGAGGACCTTGCAGACCCAGGCTTACTTGAGCGAACCGGAACAGTGGAAACGCAACTTCGAGGTTCGCGTTAACAACGAGGTGTTTGCGCAAGCGGCAGCTGCAGGTGGTGCGTTTCTCACTCCAGGCCAGGCCCCGCAGGGTGATCCGCACGCCGTGCTGAGTGTTGAGCATCTGCCCGCAGGCGAGAAAACCGTGGAAATCTGGTTCCCACAATCCACCGTGCAAATCATCCAATCGCTTGAGGTGGATGCCGGCGCAAGCTGGAGCGCAGCGCCTGACGTCCGCCCACAGGTACTGTTCCATGGCAGCTCAATTACCCATGGCATGGAAGCTGATAGCGGCACCGGCAGTTGGCCGGCAGTCGCCTCGGCCCTCGCCGATGTCAGCATGCTCAACATGGGCTGGGCGGGCTCCTGCCTGATCAGCAGCCTGGCAGCTCGGACCATCGCCAAGCAGGACATCAATGCCCTGGTCTTGGAACTAGGTATCAATATCTGGGACGGCGGCGCCATGAATCCGCGCACCCTGGCAGACTCCACCCATTCCATGCTGGTCTTGATTCGGGACGCGAAGCCCGAACTCCCAATCGTTCTCGTATCTCCCATCGCATCGCCGTCCCGCGAAGCAGCTGGCGAGAACGGAGGCATGACTCTGGAGGAGATTCGCCAGGTCCTGGAAGGCGTAGTCGAATCTCATCGCAGCCAGAACGACCAGCAACTGCACTACATCAATGGATTGGACCTGTTCGGCACTGCCGATAACGCGCTACTGGTAGACGGCCTGCACCCGAATGCAGATGGCTACCGCCTGATTGGCGAACGCTTCAATCGTTTGGCAATGGGCTTTCTGCTCTAACGCTGAATCGTGTAAACCGGCCTGAGGTAACGCCTCGGGCTGGTTACTGCCCCCCGCATGCTGCCCCACTCCCCACGCCACGATGCCTCGCCCCACCATCCCAAAAGGTTGGTGCGTCACCATTCCCACGCTCGCTACCTTGGCCACAGGTGCTCTTACGACACCACAAGCCAGACCAAACAAAAACAACGCTGCTCTACAGCGCCCTGGTAGGAGATAGCCATGTTTCTCAAAAACTGCTGGTACTGCGCAGGCTGGGATTACCAGATATCGCAAGGGAAGACTTCCATCGTCGCCCGGAAAATCGCCGGAGAGCGCGTCGTTCTGTACCGCAAGCTAAATGGCGATGTCGTTGCTCTCGAAGACCGCTGCCCACATCGCCAGGCGGCCCTTTCGATGGGCGCCAAAGAAGGTGACGACCTGCGGTGCATGTACCACGGCATCAAGTTCGGCGCCGATGGCAAGTGCAACGAAATCCCCGGCCAGGACAACATCCCCGAACGCGCCTGCGTGCGAGCCTTCCCTGTAGTGGAGAAGGACAACTGGATCTGGGTATGGATGGGTGACCCGGAAAAGGCTGATCCCGCATTGATCTGCAGTTCCGTCGGCCCAGGCAACCCGGACTACATAGTACGCCCGAGCTACATCCAGGTTGATGCGGACTATCGCATGGAGAACGCCAACCTGGCGGACCTGTCGCATAGCTCATTCACGCACGACAACACCATTGCCATGGGTTGGGCACAGGCTCTTGCCAGACCCGAGCACAAGATCCTGCCTCGCGGGATCAAGACCGACTACTGGGTACGTAACGTACCGGTTCCAAAGTTCGTCGCTCACCTGTTCCCGCCGGGATTCACATGCGATGCGCACTTCGACATCACTCAGACCGTCCCCTGCAACTGGATCCTGCACTTCCGCGTATTTACTGCAGGCACCGCCACTGAAGGCGAGTCCGATGGCGAGTTGGTACTGGACTCCTGGAGCTGCCAAGCCATTACGCCTCGTGACGCAGACTCGGTGGATTACTACTTCTCCTGGGGTGTGAGCAAGGCTACCGAACGCCCGGGGCTAGCCGATCTACTCAAGGAAGGCATCGACGCCGCCTTCTTTGAAGACAAGGTGATGCTCGAAGGCCAGCGCATTCGCATGCAGGAAAAGCCTGACTTCAAGACCTTCGACATCGCAGCCGATGCTGGCCCCGGCAAAATGCTCTGGGTGCTGGACAAGCTGATCAGAGAAGAACGCATGCAAGAAGAAGCACTTATTGCATCGTCCCTCTGACGTCCGTGGCCGCGAGCGCTGTGCCCGCGACGACACCTTATGGAAAGGCTGCCGAAATGAGCGAAAAAATCTCCCTGAAAGTCACCGACGTACGCTGCGAAGCACGTGACGTCATGCTCCTGGAACTACGTAATCCCGCTGGCAAGGATCTGCCCCCCTTCGAGGCTGGTTCGCACCTTGAGGTCTATCTGCCGGGCAACCTGATTCGCCACTACTCACTCTGCAATGATCCAACTGAGCGGGATCGCTACTGCATTGGCGTAGGTTTGGCCAAAGACAGCCGCGGCGGCTCCCGCCTGATCCACCAGTCGATCCGCGTTGGTGTAACGCTGCAGACCAGCGCGCCTCGAAACAACTTCCCCTTCAAGGAAGAGGCAGACGAGTTTGTCTTCATTGCTGGCGGTATTGGTATTACGCCAATCATGGCGATGATCCATACCTGTATTCGCCTGGGCAAGAAATGGCAGCTGTTCTACTGCGCGAGGAATCGCCAGCGCATGGCGTTCTATGAAGACCTCATGTCGCTGGCACCGGAGCGCTGCCACCTGCATTTTGATGACGAACAGCAAGACTTCTTCAATCCATCACAGGCGCTGGTCGGCATCAGCCCAACAGCCCACATCTACTGCTGCGGCCCTGACCCACTTATGAAATCGGTCGAGGCCTCGGCGACCGGACGCGACCCAGCAACCCTGCACTTCGAGTGGTTTACGGCAACGGAGATCGATACCACCGGGGACAAGCCATTCACCGTTGTATTGCGCTCGGGGAAATCTCTCGAAGTACCAGCCGGACGCAGCATTCTCGAAGAGCTCGAGGCATGTGGTGAAGGCGTGCCTTATTCGTGCCGCGAGGGCCTGTGCGCCACATGCAAGACGGGCCTGCTGGATGGTATTCCCGAGCACCGTGACAACGTGCTCTCAGCTGCCGAACGCGCGGCGAACAAGCACATCATCATCTGTGTATCCCGCGCAATGTCAGACACGTTGTATCTCGATCTTTGAACACGCTGTGCCGCATGCGGACAAGGCCACGGCACAAGGAAAACCGCCAAGAGCAGCCCCTTGGGGCGACTAAAGAGGGCGAGCCATAGACATACCAAATAGGTATGAGGCAGACGAAAACAAGGTATTAGACGGTATTTACAACGGTAGTTAGGGTATCTACTGACTGCCAAATGGAGCTAGCCGACATACAGACTGGAGCAGCATCGCCGCGCTCCATGACCTCTGTAAGTGGTACCTCCGGTACATGACCCAGACGTGTTTAGCCACCGTCGGGTCGAACAGCTAGGCCAGAAGACGGGCCCACGCCCGGGGGCAACAGCCAGCCCTCTCTAGAACAAACACAATCAGGAGCGAAACATGGCAATGACAGGCGTTCTGCGCCCCGGGCACGTTCAACTACGTGTCATGGACCTTGAGGCGGGCGTACACCACTACCGCGATGTTCTCGGCATGCTAGAGACCGGGCGGGATTCCCAGGGTCGCATCTATCTCAAATGCCGCGACGAGTTTGATCATCACAGCGTGATACTGCGTGAGGCCGATCGCGCAGGTATGGATTTCGTCGGCTTCAAGGTGCTGAATGTCGCTACCCTGAATGACCTTGAAGGCAAGCTGCAGGCCTACGGGGTAGACACGCATCGCATCGCCGCCGGCGACCTGCTAGAGACCGGTGAACGCGTACGCTTCACCACCCCCAGTGGTCACGAAGTCGAGTTGTATGCCGAGAAGACTTTCGTCGGCAACGGGTGCGGTGAGGTCAATCCGACTCCGTGGGACCCTACGGCTACTCACGGCATCTCACCACTGCGGATGGACCATCTGCTGCTGTACGGACCGAACGTACCAGAGACGCTCAAGCTGTTCATCGATGTGCTCGGGTTCACGCTGGTCGAGCGCGTACTTGGCCCAGATGGCGAGACCAACATCATTGGGTTCCTCAGCTGCTCGATCAAATCCCATGACATCGCCTTCGGTCATTACGAGGAGCCAGGGAAGCTCCACCATGTGTCTTTCCTGATGGAAAGCTGGGAACAGGTATTGCGCGCCGGCGACATCATGGCGATGAACAACGTGCCTGTGGACATCGGACCAACCCGACATGGCGTGACTCGTGGCAGGACCATTTATGCATGGGATCCGTCCGGCAATCGCTTCGAGACTTTCAAGGAAGATCGCCAGCCCTATCCGGACCATCCACCGCTGACTTGGACTTTCGACGGTATCGGTGATGGCGGCGGTCTCGACTACGTGCAGCGCAAGCTTCACGAAACTTTTCTCACTGTGGTGACCTGATTGTTGCCTCTCCGCAACCGCCAACAAGGTCTCGGAGAGAAAACCAGCAGTGCTCCTTTCACGGGCGTCTACCTTATCGAGCGTGAAAAACCGAGACGCCCTTTTTTTTCAGTGTGGCCGGTGGGCGGAGTGCCGATCAGCCAGTTTCATCAATGCCCAGGGGAATTGAGCCTTGCATGTTTACAGGCACCGAGCCCCTGGCTAGCTCCGCTGGCGCACATCGCCCCGAGCGCAACAAAAGCAGGACCGAATTCGTTCGGTCTCGGAGTCAACGATGGTCGTCAATCCGAAGTCCACTGATCCCCTGTACATCTCTCACCCCCTCATCACCCATCGAGCTGCGCTACAGGCCATAGAGGCCGCGATCCACCACGCGGAACTACTGGCGATAAAGGTAGTGGTCGCCGTTGTCGACTCCCAAGGCGCGCTTACCGGCTTCGCCAGGATGCCAGGGGCGTTTCTGATTTCCCATGAAATGGCCATCAAAAAAGCGCGCAGCGTAGCAGGCTGCGGCATCACAGCAGCTGAGCTCGAACAAGTCCTGGAAGCCTCCGGCCAACGCGTACGTGATGGTCTGCTATCGCACCGCGACCTGACCTTGGTGAGAGGTGGTCTGCCGATACGTATCGACGGTCAATTGATAGGTGCTGTCGCTGTTTCCGGTGGTAGTGAATCCGAAGACGAAGCCTGCGCCCGGGCTGCGCTCATCGCCCTGGGTGCGTGTTGAGTGTGTTCAGGCCCGACCAGGGCGGATATCCGGACAAAGTGCACCTCCCATCCCGACCAACACGAGAATTGCCAGAAATGACAATGACAAACGAGATTCATCCACCTCGCCAGGAACCACGTCTGTACCACGACCTGATGAGCCCAGAGGAGGTACTTGCGATTCGGGCAGAAGTGCGTGCGTTCTGCGAAAAGCATGTGGCACCTGTTGCCTGGCAAATCGGCCACCGTGAAGAAGCTGTCGAGGCTTTCCCTTTCGACCTCTTCGAGACAATGGCAGATGCCGGCCTTTTTCGAATTCCCTTCTCCGCTGAAGTCGGTGGGCGCGGCCTGGCATGTCCAGCAGCAGCAACCGCGGTCGTTATCGAGGAGCTGAGCTATTTCAGCAATAGCGTCGCGGCGATCTACGATGTGCACTGCATCCTCGCCGGCCACGCTCTCGAATGGGCCAACCCCGCACTCCAAAAGCGTTACCTGACGCCGCTACTGGAAGGTCGAAAGATCGGCAGCTTTGCCACCAGCGAACCGGAGGCTAGCACTGACCTGTCGGTAGAGGCCCTGGTGACCCATGCGACCTTCCACGACGACCACATTGAGATCAATGGGCACAAGCGCTGGATCACGAACTCGCCAGTAGCTAGCTTCGTCGTGCTGCTGTGCCGCGATGGTGAGCGAATGACCGAAGTGGTTGTCGACCTCGACCTACCAGGCGTCACTGTCGGTGCGCCTGACAAAAAACTCGGAAACCATGGGCAACTGACCGCCGATATACGGTTCGACAAGGTCCGAGTCCCGCTAGACAACGTTGTGGGCAAGCGTGGCGACGGACTGAAGATCGCGCTGCAAGTACTGACTTACGGACGCATTGGCATCGCCGCCAGTGGTGTAGGCATGGCGCAGAGCGTTTTCGACCATAGCGTTGCCCGCCTGCAGAAAAGACGAGCCTTCGGCAAGGCTTTGGCCCAGTTCCAGCACTGGCAATTCCGCCTGGCCGAACGAGCTACCGAAATCGAAAACGCACGCAACCTGTACCTCAAAGCCGCATTGCGAATGGATGGGGGGGAGCAGTTCCCCGAGCCTGAAGCAGCCATGGCCAAATGGTACGGGACCAACCTGGCCAGCGAATTCGCCCGCGAAGGTGTTCAGATTTTCGGCGGCTACGGTTTCACCAAGGAGCTGGCCTTCGATGGGTCGCACTATCATGTTGAAGAGGTGTATCGCGACAGCAAGATCGCGGAGATCTACGAAGGCACCAACGAGGTACAGAAGTGGGTGATCGCTCGGAACATCTTCGGCAAAGACTTCACCGGTTGATACCTGACTCGAATAGCTAAGGGACTACCGGCTGGGCACTCCACTGTGCATTGGCCGGTATTCTCATCCCAGCAGCAACGCCCCCACCCTCCCTTTCGGGCATTGCCATCGTTCGTCCTTCCGGGGCCGCACGCTCAAGGGCCTTGAGCATCACAGACGGCTATGTGATAAACGACGCACTCGCTGCCGATTTCGGCAGTTTCTAACAACAAGGGTTTCCGTGATGGGTATTCCACTCAACGCTGGAGCCTGAGCAGCGTTCAGTTTGATCATGCCCGGTGAACAGTCGATGAACGGCCCAGCCTCATGGCCGATTCTGCCAACAAAATTCGCACCGCCAACGCAGGCCGGCGGGCTGATTGAGCGAGAGGACTTGCTGGATCGGATTGAACGAAGTCTCGACAAGTCGCTGCTACTGATCTGCGCGCCGGCAGGATATGGCAAAAGCAGTCTTATGGCCGCGCTGCTCCGTCGCCTGCAGCAACGGCACCTGCAAGCCACCTGGCTGGGCCTCGACAGCTACGATAACGACGTAGTGCGCTTCTCGTCCCTGCTCCTATCAGCGCTTGATGGCCACAGTGCAATCAATGCCTCCGGCTCGCACCATGGCCTAGGATCCGGCCCCAGCACTCCCTACCTGGCAGCAGAGATTCTCGAACGTGTCATGCAGTTGCCAGACCGCGTGTATCTGTTCCTGGATGACTTCCATCTGATCACCGACACTCGAGTGCTGGAGTTGATCAGCCTGCTTCTTACCAGCCCAGTGCATAACCTGCATCTGGTGATTTCCTCGCGCGAGTTACCGCGGCTGCCTCTTTCCCGGCTACGCGCCCTCGGTCAATTGCATGAGATCGATAGCGCAGCGATTTCATTTTCCGAGAAAGAAGCCCGCCAGTTCATGGCCGGATTCCATATACCGGAATTGTCCGAAACGCAGCTGATTACCTTACTGGGGAAAACAGAAGGCTGGCCGGCAAGCCTACGCATGGCCTCGATTGCCTTGGAGTCTGGAGTAGATGTCGATACTTTTCTCCAGCGGTTCTCCGGCGCAGATAGAGACATTGCCGCCTTCCTGGTGGAAGAGGTACTTGCCAAGCAATCTCAAGAGATCGAGCAATTTCTCCTTGCGACCTCGCTACTCAAATCGTTCAACGCCGAGCTCGCAAACGAGGTACTCGGAGTGAGCAACGCAAGGGACTTGATCGATCAGATAGAGGTGAAGCACCTATTCCTTCTCGGGCTGGATCGGGAGCGCAACTGGTACCGTTATCACCATCTGTTCGCCGACCTGCTGCGCCGTATTCTGATGGACCGATCTCCGCGCTCGGCGCAGCAGTACCATCGTCGTGCCGGTCAATGGCTGGCTGGACACGGGCGGGAGCTTGAAGCCATCGAGCATGCGTTCATCCTGGACGAACAGGAATGGGCCGGCACGTTACTGGACCGTATAAGCCCAGCGCTCTTCAGCAGCGGACAAACCACCACGCTACAGGCGCTGGCCGATCAGCTCGATGCCAACGTGATGCAACGCCTTCCTCGGCTACAGCTTGAGCTGGTATGGGACAACATCATTCGCTGGCGATTTTTCGAGGCTCGCCGCCTGCTCTTCGAGACCCAACAACTTCTTGACCCAGATGTTGTTGAGGGCAGCAGCGCCGCCAGGGAGCAGGAGCTGCTCCGTGTAACCCTGGAGCATCGCGACTGCATGCTGCAAACCTTTACCGACCAGTTACGCCCAGCCGAACGCGCCATCACAAATTGGCTGCAGGCCTATCAGCACAGCGATAGTTTCATGCTCGCCTCGGCAAAAGTTGCCTTGATAATGTGCCGGCGTGATAGCTATCAGAGTCTCGTTTCCGAGCTGGAGGTGGACGAGCTACGTCGGCTATTCCTCAACGTAGGGGCCGGCTATGGAACAGTCTTCCTGGACGTTGTCGCCGGCTGCGTCTTTGCATCGCGCGGCCAGGTTGCCACCGCGGAGCGTCTGCTCCTGTCCGCTCACGCAACGGCAATCCGTATCCAGGGACGGGACTCTTCACTCGCGTCCATGGCTGCAGCTCCATTGGTTCAGCTTTGGTATGAAACGGATCGCCTAGACGAAGCCCGCAGGCTGTTGACCGAGATTTCCATCAGTAGCTTGGACTTCGGCATCGTCGACTCCATCATTTCCCGAGTGATTACCGGCGCGCTTCTGACAAGGCTAGATGCGGGTTACACCGTGGCGCACGAGCAACTCGACGCAGCCCATCAATTTGCCATGCGATTCCAGCTGCCGCGTTTGCGCGCCCGGGTGCTGGCGGCCCAAGTGCAACTTTACGTTGAACAGGGTCAGTTGGTGCAGGCCGAGCGATTGCTTGAACGCAGCCCGGATTTCACTGCTCTCAAATCCTTATCCCCTGAGAAAGGGGCAGACAGCAGCCGAGAGAGTTTCGCAATGGCATTCGCCCGCGTTAGCCTTGAGAACGGCCAATATGCCAATGCCATACGCGTACTACGACGCTGGGCAAATCTGTTGCAGGAGCGCCAGTACAATCGGTCCTTTGTACGCGTGTCCGTATTGCTGACACGTCTGCTGTCTCGCTCTGGCGACAACCTAGCTGCGCGCCGCACATTGATCGAAGCTTTAAGCCGCTCCGAAGGACTATTTGTGCGCATCTTTGTCGACGAGGGCGAAGAGCTGTGTGGGCTACTGCTTCAGCTGAAACAATCAACAGCAGCTGATATCCCTCTGGCATGGACCAGCTATCTAGACAAACTGCTTGCGGCCTTCGGCCAACGCCCTGAAGTACCCCGAGTAACTGAGCTGGTATCCACCGATGCCAGCGCCGAGCTCCTGTCCGAACGCGAATTGGCGATCATTCGTCTAACGGCCCAAAACCTCGCCGCCAAGGAAGTAGCTCAAGCGTTGGGGCTGACGGAGAACACTGTTAAATGGTACTGGCAGCGCATCTTTGAAAAGCTTGGAGTACGAAAGCGAAAACTGGCGGTACGTGCCGCCAGAGAGCGTGGATTGATTCATTAATAAGCGAGGGGCTGGGTTATGCAGCAGCCGATACCGAATGGCAGATAACAGCCAAGTTGAGGTCGTCTACTAATCGAAGCTCCAGCAGCGCCCTCTTCCCTGCCCTCCGTTCAGTTTCATTACTGAACGATGGCACATCACTTGCTGACACCAGCACTCCGAACTCCCTCCAACGGCGGAGACAGTTCATAGACGATGGCGTCGTACCCGGTCACCAATCCCATGGCGACTGGGACGGCGCCTTTTTCGTTCAGTGGTGGGACAAACAACATGACCGACAAGAGTTGCACCCGTAACGACAACCTCGCCTGGGTCGCGGGCAGCGATGCCCCGGAAAAGCGCACAGTGAACCTGGGCTTCATGGCCCTTTCCGACTCCGCCTCGCTGATCGTCGCGGCCACCCAGGGTTTCGCCCAGCCCTACGGGCTGACCCTGGAGCTGAAGCGGCAGACCTCCTGGGCTGGCTTACGTGACAGATTATTGAGCAGCGAGCTGGACGCCGCGCACTCGCTCTATGGCCAGGTCTACGGCACCCACCTGGGACTGGGTGGCTCGCCCACCGAAATGGCGATCCTCATGGGGCTGTGTCAGAACGGCCAGGCGATCAATCTCTCCGAACCACTGCGTCAGGCAGGTGTGACCCGAGCCGACACTCTCGCCGCCCGGGTGCGTCAGCACGGTGCGAAACTGACCTTCGCCCAGACCTTTCCCACCGGCACCCATGCCATGTGGCTGCACTACTGGTTGGCGGCCCAGGGTATCCACCCGCTGGAAGATGTGAACACAGTCGTGCTTCCGCCCGCGCAGATGGTCCAGCACCTCAAGACCGGGCACATCGACGGTTTCTGTGCTGGCGGCCCCTGGGGCGCATTAGCGGTGGATGAGAAACAGGGCTTCACCCTGGCCACCAGCCAGATGATCTGGCCCGACCACCCGGAAAAGGTGCTCGCCTGCACGCGCGCCTTCGTGGAGCAGTACCCCAACACCGCCCGCGCCCTAACCATGGCGGTGCTCGAGGCCAGCCGCTTCATCGACGCCAGCGACGAGAACAAGCGCAGCACTGCCCGGCTAATCAGCGGTGTCGAGTACCTCGATGCACCACTGTCGGCCATCGAACCGCGTTTTCTCGGCGACTACGAGGACGGCCTCGGCTACGCCTGGCGCGATGCTCACCCACTGCGCTTCTTTGCCGGCGGAGAGGCGTCTATGCCCTGGCTGTCCGATGGCATGTGGTTCATGACCCAGTTCCGTCGCTGGGGGCTGCTCAGGGAAGACCCGGATTACCTCGGCGTGGCCCGTCGAGTCCACCAGCTTGCGCTCTACCGCGAAGCGGCCGAAGCACTGGGCATCGTGGTCCCCGAGCACCCCATGCGCAGCTCCAGGCTGTTCGACGGCCATGTCTGGGACGGCACCGATCCGGCCGGCTACGCCCGCAGCTTCGCCATCCATGCCCGCAGCTCCGCCATTGCGGCTGCTTCCCTCTGACGCCTGGAGTTGATCACAGCATGCTCCGCATTCTCCTGATTGATGACACCCCGAAGAAAGTCGGCCGTCTGCGCAATGCCCTGGTGGAGGCCGGTTTCGAGGTCATGGACGAAACCGGCCTGAGTATCAACCTGCCTGAGCGGATCGAAGCCGCGCGCCCCGATGTCGTGCTGATAGACACCGAATCCGCGGGTCGCGACATGATGGAACAGGTAGTGATGGTCAGCCGCGACCGGCCTCACCCGATCGTCATGTTCACCGACGACCACGATCCCGAGCTGATGCGCCAGGCGATTCGGGCCGGTGTCAGCGCCTACGTGATCGAGGGCATTCACGCCGAACGCCTGCGGCCGATCCTGGACGTGGCCATGGCGCGCTTCGAGGCTGACCAGGCCCTGCGTACCCAGTTGCTGGTGCGGGATACCCAATTGGCCGAACGCAAACGCATCGAGTTGGCCAAGGGCCTACTGATGAAGATGAAAAGCTGTGACGAGGATGCCGCCTACACCTTGATGCGTCGCCAGGCCATGGGGCGTCAACAACGATTGATCCAGGTGGCCGAACAGATCATCGCCACGCACGAGATGCTCGGCGTCTGAACAGCGAGTAGAAATCGGCCAAGTCCATGTGGGTGCAAACTCATCGCTCCACATGGACAGGGCAAACACCCGCGACAACCTCAAGCCACACACCGTACGCAGGCGCACTGTGGTGCGGTCCGTCGTTGCCCCAGACACAGGACTACGTTCCTGGCATCCGCCCCTCGCCGCACTCCTACTCCAAGTGAACCAAAACCGTTCAGGCCACCTCTGCACCGCACGAACATGGCTCAGTGCCGCCAGCCTGTCCGCACTTTTACCCAAAGAGTCAAGCTGCTGATTTAAAAGACAATAACGACCTAAAGCAGCCTGCCGAAGTCATGGCTTCGGGCTGCTGGGCAAGCTGGCAAGGCGTTTGCAGTCTCACCTGCAGAATCTTGCGTAGCGCGCCAACGGCGGTGGGCCGCGGATCACGGACAACGGCGTCCGTCAGAGCTCCTTTCCTTCTCGGGAGCTCTGGCGTGCGCCGTTTTTGTTTTGCCCTCCATTCAGGACAGCACCATGAGCGAACGTGATTCCAAAGACCCGGTGAACAACAGTCGTCGCAACTTCCTCAAGCAATCGATCGCCATTGCCGGCACGGTCGGTGGCGTGACCGCCCTCGGCCTCTCCGCTCCCGGTTTCCTGCGCAGCGCGGCCTGGGCCGCCGGCTCGGATGCACCGGAAAAGACCGCCCTGAAGGTCGGCTTCATTCCCCTCACCGACTGCGCCTCGGTGGTCGTGGCCGCCACCCAGGGCTTCGCCGCCAAGTACGGCCTGTCCATCACACCCAGCAAGGAAGCTTCCTGGGCTGGCGTGCGCGACAAGCTGAACACCGGCGAACTCGATGCCTCCCACGTGCTCTACGGCATGATGTACAGCTCCCAGCTCGGCGTTGCCGGTCCGCAGAAGAACATGGCGGTGCTCATGGGACTGAACCAGAACGGCCAGGCCATCACCCTCTCCCGCCAATTGAAAGAAGCTGGCGTGACCAACGGTGAACAACTCGCCGCGCATATCAAGAAGGGCGGCAACCCGCTGACCTTCGCCCAGACCTTCCCCACCGGCACCCATGCCATGTGGCTCTACTACTGGCTGGCCAGCCATGGCATCAACCCGCTGACCGATGTGAAGACCATCACCGTGCCGCCGCCGCAGATGGTCGCCAACATGCGCGTCGGCAACATGGACGGCTTCTGCGTCGGCGAGCCCTGGGGCGCGCGGGCGATCTTCGACAAGATCGGTTTCACTGCCACCACCACCCAGCAGATCTGGGCGGACCATCCGGAGAAGGTGCTGGGCTGCTCGCGCGATTTCGTCGAGCAGAACCCCAACACCGCACGGGCACTGGTGATGGCCCTGCTCGACGCCAGCCGCTTCATCGAGGCCAGCGACGAGAACAAGAAGGCCACCGCCAAACTCATTGCCGGCAAGGCCTACGTGAACGCCCCGGTGGACGTCATCGAGCAGCGCTTCCTCGGCCACTACGAGGACGGCCTGGGCAACAAATGGGATGACAAGCACGCCATGGCCTTCTGCAAGGACTGCAACGTGAACTTCCCTTGGCTCTCCGACGGCATGTGGTTCATGACCCAGTTCAAGCGCTGGGGCCTGATCAAGCAGGACCCGGACTACGCAGCCGTCGCCGCCCAGGTCAACCAGACCAAGCTGTTCAGTGAAGCGGCCAGCGCCCTCGGCCTGCCGGTTCCGGCCAGCCAGATGCGCGGCAGCACCCTGATTGACGGCAAGCTGTGGGACGGCTCGAACCCTGCCGCCTACGCCCAGTCCTTTGCCATCAAAGCCTGACCCGGGAGGTAACGATGAACGCTCCGGTAACTCCGCCGCTGCCTCTGCCGGCCAAGGCCGCACCCAGCTCCGCTCCACGACTGGCCAAGCCAGCCGTGGAGTTCTTCAACAACCTGGCACGGGCACTGGTCCCACCACTGCTCGGCCTGCTGCTGTTCATCGGCCTCTGGGCCCTGGTGGCGACACGCAGCGAAGGGTTGCCGGGGCCACTGTCGACCTGGCATTCGGCGCTGGAACTCTTTGCCGATCCCTTCTACGACAACGGCCCCAACGACATGGGCATCGGCTGGAACATCCTGCACTCGCTGGGCCGCGTCGGCCTGGGCTTCGGTATGGCGGCGCTGGTGGGCATACCCCTGGGCTTCGCCATCGGCCGCTTCACCTTCCTGGCCGGGATGCTCTCTCCCATCATCAGCTTGCTGCGCCCGGTGTCGCCGTTGGCCTGGCTGCCCATCGGCCTGCTGGTGTTCGAGGCCGCTGGCCCCGCGTCGATCTGGGTGATCTTCATCAGCTCGATCTGGCCGATCATCCTCAACACCGCCGCCGGGGTGGCCAGCGTGCCGCAGGACTACCTCAACGTGGCGAGGGTGCTGAAGCTCTCCGAGTTCAAGGTCCTCACCCGCATCCTGTTCCCGGCCGTATTGCCTCACCTGATGACTGGCATCCGTCTGGCCATCGGTGTCGCCTGGCTGGTGATCGTGGCGGCGGAAATGCTCACCGGCGGCACCGGCCTGGGCTTCTGGGTGTGGGACGAATGGAACAACCTCAACGTCGAGCACATCCTCATCGCCATCATCATCGTCGGCCTGGTGGGCCTGGCCCTGGAACAGAGCCTGCTGTGGCTGGCCAAGCGCTTCGACTACAACAACTGACCATTTCTGTAGGAGCGAGCTCTGCTCGCGAACCGCATTCGCGAGCAAGCTCGCTCCTACCAAGAGCAGGAGAACCCTGATGGACAAGTTCGTCGAGCTGACCGGCGTCAGCAAACACTTCGATACGCGCAAGGGTCGTTTCCAGGCCCTCAGCGACGTCAACCTCTGCATCGCCCGTGGCGAGTTCGTCTCGCTGATCGGCCACTCCGGCTGCGGCAAGTCCACCGTCCTCAACCTGATCGCTGGCCTGCTGGATGCCAGCGACGGCGGGCTGATCTGCAATGGCCGGGAAATCGACGGCCCTGGCCCTGAGCGCGCCGTGGTGTTCCAGAACCACAGCCTGCTGCCCTGGATGACCTGCTTCGGCAACGTCCATCTCGCCGTAGAGCGGGTCTTCGGCGCCCGTGAAAGCAAGGCCCGCCTCAAGGAACGTACCGCCGCGGCGTTGCAGATGGTCGGCCTGGATCATGCGGCGCACAAGCACCCCAATGAAATCTCCGGCGGCATGAAGCAGCGCGTGGGCATCGCCCGTGCGCTGGCGATGGAACCCAAGGTGTTGCTGATGGACGAGCCCTTCGGCGCCCTGGACGCCCTCACCCGCGCGCACCTGCAGGACGAGTTGCTGCGCATCGTCGGCGAGACCCACAGTACCGTGGTGATGGTCACCCATGACGTGGACGAGGCCGTATTGCTCTCCGACCGCATCATGATGATGACCAACGGCCCGGCGGCCACCGTCGGCGATATCGTCCAGGTCGAGCTGGCGCGCCCACGCGACCGCCTGGCCCTGGCCAACGATGCCCGCTACCACGAGTACCGCACCGCAGTGCTGGAGTTCCTCTACCAACGTCAGCAGCGCCCCGCCGCCTAGGTATCCGCCCTGCCCTTCGCGAAAGCCCGGCCCCGTGCCGGGCTTTCGCGTTTTGACTTGCCCGCATGCCCCATGCAGGGGCCCCCGTACCCGGCTTCGCACCCCGCCAATGCAACCTTGCCCGCGCAGGTGCATGACGTAATCGCCAAATGTTCTTGTCGCTAAACAAACATCATGTAAATCAAGTAGTTGAACAAACTGGCACAGTGCCTGCTAAGACCTTCCCCGGTCAGCACAACGGCGTGTCTGCCACTCAACCGACAACGACGTCGCGGAATCCCCTCTCCACCCGGAGCGCGGACACCGTGACGTTTTTTTTGCGCTTTTCAGACCTAGGAAGTCCGCTATGCACATGCTGAAACCCGCTCTGCTGTCGCTGGCCGTTGCCGGCACCAGTCACGCCGCCCTGGCCACAGAGGACGTTAGCAACCTGTTCACTGGGGGCAAAGCCATCCTCGATGCCCGCTACCGCTTTGAGAACGTCGACCAGAACAACAACTTGCGCGACGCCAATGCCCAGACCCTGCGCACCCGCGTCGGCTTCCAGACCGGCAAGTGGTACGGCCTCTCGGGCCTGGTGGAAGTGGACAACGTCAGCCGCCTCGGCGATGCCGCCTACAACAGCACCCGCAATGGCCAGACCAACTACGCCATGGTGGTCGACCCCGACGGCACCGAAGTCAACCAGGCCCTGCTGCGCTATGACCAGGCCTTCGGCAGCGCCGTGCTGGGCCGCCAACGCATCAACCTGGACAACCAACGCTTTGTCGGCGGCTCGGCCTGGCGGCAGAACGAGCAGACCTACGACGCTGCACTGGCCCAGCTCAAGCCCCTTGATGGCCTGACCCTGACCTACAGCTACCTGGACAACATCAACACCATTTTCGGCCCGGAAAACGGCCGCTTCGATAACCGTACCAACCCCGCCAACATCGAAGGCCACAGTCACCTGTTCAATGCCCAGTACCTGGTGCGGCCGGAACTCGCAGTGACCGCCTACAGCTACCTGCTCGGCCTGGACAACATTGCGACCACCGCGACCTCCCCGCTGGGCAGCTTGTCCAGCCGGACCAGCGGCCTGCGCCTGAACGGTGCGCTGGCCGGTTTCAACTATGCGCTGGAGTACGCACGCCAGCAGGACTACGCCGATAACCCGCTGGACCTGGACAGTGAGTACTACCTGGCGGAATTGGGGTATGTCTTCAAGGGCGTGCAGTTCAAGGGCGGGTACGAGGTGCTGGGTGGCGACAGCGGCCCCGGCAACCGCGCGTTCCAGACGCCGCTGGCGACCAAGCACATCTTTCAGGGCTGGGCCGACCAGTTCCTCACCACGCCGGCCGACGGCATCGAGGACGCCTACCTGGGGTTCACCGCGCCATTGGCCGGCGGCAGCCTGCAAGCCTGGTACCACGACTTCGACACCGAGCAGGGCAGCGACAGCTACGGCAGCGAGATCGACCTGTCCTACGCCCATCCGATACCAGGCGTGAAAGGTCTGGTCGGACTGCTCAAGTACGCCAGCTACGACTCGGATGATCGAGCCCGCACGGTCGATACCGACAAGCTCTGGGTGCAGGTGCAATACACCTACT